>NZ_BAAARV010000020.1:0-20133 GCF_039532525.1 Dactylosporangium salmoneum | reverse complement strand
CAACTTCCTGGCCCATACCGGTCTACGCCTTTGAGGTCGTCACTCAAATCCCGAAAGATCTTTAACGGGCGCGGGAGCACTACGAGGCCCTCGTCCCGGAGGCCGGCCTCGCCGCGTTCCACCGGTCGGGCCCCGTGGGCGGAGACGCTGGAACTGGCCGGGCGCAACGCCCCGCACGGGTTCATGCGGTACTACAGCAGCGACATCACCGCCGTGATGGCCGGCTCGGCGCGGTCGTGGAGCGCGATGCAGTACCTCATGGGCAACCACACCATCGCCGAGCGGATGTACCGCCACGACCCGTCGGTCATGCTGCCCGCCCCGCTGCGGACGCTGCTCTACACCGACCCCGGCGGCGGCACCCGGCTGGCCGTCGACCAGCCCAGCCTGCTGTTCGCCAGCTACGGCGACGCCCGCGTCGCCGAGGTCGGCGAGGAGCTGGACGCCCTCCTCGCCCGCCTGCTCGCCCTGCTCGACGCCGACCCGCCCGAGGAACTGACCCCACGAGTGCGTGAGGGCCGTCCGATCAGGTAGGGCCGATCCGCGGACCCGGCGAGGGGCAGTGCCCGGTCCTGCGAGGCTTCCGGGGGAGGTTGTGGAGGGTTGGTGCACGGGCCGGCCCATCGGGCGCCGCGCGCGGCAGGATCGCCGTCAGGCAATGGCGGACGAGCGGAGGCGCGGCGGGTGTTCACGGCATGGGTACGCAGTTTCGAGCAGCACGCCGCGCGGCGCCGGGCCGCCGGGGATCCGGACTGGGGCCGCACGGCGAGGCTGGACGACGCGCTGGTACGCAGCGTCCAGCGGTTTCAGACCGGCGAGGACGGCGACGGCGCGAGCCTGCTCGCCAAGAGTGCGCGGGCCGGCGACGCTGCCTATCTGGCGGCGGTGCGGCTCTTCGTCGCCGAGGAACAGAACCACGCCCGGCTGCTGCGGCTGCTGCTGGGCGCCGCCGGTGCGCCGACCATCGACGGGCACTGGAGCGACCGCGTGTTCGTGTGGGTACGGCGGTCGCTGGGGCTGCGGCTGGAGCTGATGACGCTGATGGTCGCCGAGGTGATCGCGCTGCGGTACTACGAGGCGCTGCGCGACGGCCGGGCCGACCCGCTGCTCACCGAGGTGGCCGGGCGCATCCTGGACGACGAGCGGCGGCACGTCCCGTTCCACTGCGACCGCCTGCGGCAGGGCTTCGCCGGCATGCCGCAGGTCCTGCGGCCGGTCCTGGCCGCCGCGTGGTGGGTGCTGCTCCTGGGTGCGGCGGTCGTGGTCGCGCTGGACCATGGGCCGGCCCTGCGCCGGCTCGGCGTCACCCGGCGCGCGTTCGTCAGGGACACGTCGGTGTTGTTCCGTCCGGTGGTCGCCGCGGTGTTCGCCCTACGCCCGAATTTTGTTCGCCCGGCGGCACGCCGTGGCATGACTGGCATGAAGCCCACGGGGGCGCGGGGCACCGGGTGCCGGCCTGCCGCGGGAGGGTAAGCCGGCGGGCCGTGCGGCGACGTGCCGCGGCGGGCCGGGCCGCACCGACCGGCTGTACGGACCGCCCGGGCAGCCGGTGGAACAGCACCCGGACGCCGTCGGCCCGGCGAACGGCTCCTCGGCCGGCCCCGAGCCCCCAGCGCCGATTCACCCGGCGGGGCCGACCAGCTCGGCGACTGTGCCGTCCGGCGGCTCGGCGCCGGGTCGTTCGCCGCTCTCCCGGGGCGGCACCTGACCCACGTGCTGGCGATCGACTGGATGCAAATCGCCACGCTCGACGCCATGGAGGACCTCCGGACGTTCGTGAAATGGGCTGACCGGCTCGGCTCCGGCAGGCATGGGCTCGGCGAAGCCAGCGTGTTCGCAGCCGCCGAACTGCGACAAGGCGTCGCGATAACCGATGATCGCGGTGCAGTGAAGGTAGCTCGAAAGCACGGCGTCGACGTCCATGGAACGATCTGGCTCATGGCGGAGGTCTGCAAGGACGGCAAGCTAAACGAGCGGGCAGCCGGGGGCTTGATCGACGCGCTGCGCGCGGATGCCATGCGTCTGCCCTGCTCTGGTGACCAGTTCCCCAACTTCGCACGGCAGCACGGCCTGCTCTAGCAGCGCATGTCGCGGCTGGCCTTCTACACCATAAGCAGGCCGACGTTGCGGTTATGGTGGCCACCGGACGAAGGCCGTCCGCAGGCTCGACCGGGCCTCCGGGAGTGGCGCGACCGCCGAGGTCGATCGCCAGCGGGTCAGTGGCGGTAGTCGCGGTGCCGCCAGAGCATCGCGGCGAGCATGGCCGGCAGCATCAGCAGGTGGCCGCCCATCATGAGCGCGGCGCCGGAGATGGCGCCCATCGCGTACGGCACGAGCAGGGCCAGGAACGGCAGGACCATCGCGGCCGACATCTCGGCGATCAGCCGCCACGAGTGGCGCCGGATGCGCATCCAGGCGGCCATGCCGATGGTCATGTCCGCGGCCATCACGAGCGCATCGGCCACGGGCCGGGTGGCCAGGCCTGGCCACGCCCAGGACCAGATCGGGCCGAGGAGCAGCATCCCGGCCAGCATCGAGACGACCATCTCCACGTAGTGCAGCGCGAAGCGAAGGTTCTTCCGGGTGGCCGATCGGGCCGGTCCGTGCGATGCATGCGTCGGGGTCATGCCCGACATCGTGCGGTGCCGGCGATGGCGGGGTCACGTGCCAGAGGTCATGGTCGGCGGTCATGACCGTCCATGACGGCCTCGGGTCACAGGAGGCCGAGCGCCCGGGCCCGCAGAGCCGCCTGGGTACGGTCACGCGCGTTGAGCTTGGCCAGCACGTTCGTCACGTGGTTCTTGACGGTGCCCTCAGCCAGGAAGAGCTCGGTCGCGATCTCCCGGTTGGTCCGGCCGTCGGCGACCAGCCGGAGCACGTCCAGCTCGCGGTCGGACAGTGGCACGACGAGCGGCTGGGGGCGCGGGGGCGCGTCGGCCTCGGGCAGCTGGGCGAACCGGGCCACGATCTTGGCCGCCACCGACGGCTGCAGTACCGACTCGTCGCGGGCAGCGCCGAGCACGGCCTCGACGAGCCGGGCCGACGACACGTCCTTGAGCAGGTAGCCCACCGCGCCGGCCCGCAGCGCGGCGAACACGTCCTCGTCGTCGTCGAACGTGGTGAGTGCGATCACCCGTACGCCCGGCTGCTCCACCCGCAGCCGGCGAGTGGCCGCGATGCCGTCGAGGACGGGCATGCGCAGGTCCATCAGGACGACGTCGGGGCGCAGCTCGGCCGCGCGTCGCAGCGCCTCGTCGCCGTTGCCGGCCTCGCCGACGACGACGATGTCGGTGCGCACCCCCAGCAGCACGGCGAGCGCCTCGCGGAACAGGGACTGGTCGTCGACGAGCAGCACGCGTACCGGCTCGGTGCTCACCCGGGGACCTCCACGCTCAGCGTCGAGCCACGTCCGCGCTCCGACTCGATGCTCATCCGGCCGCCCGCATGGGCCGCTCGCTCGCGTACCCCCACAAGCCCGTAGCCGGCCCCTGCGGCCAGGTCGAGGCCGACGCCGTCGTCGCGGATCTCGAGCCGGACGGCGGCCGGGCGGGTGTAGTCCAGCCGGAGCTCGGCCCGGGTCGCGTCGGCGTGCTTGCGGACGTTGGTGAGGCCCTCTTGCGCGGCGCGGTAGAGCGACTCCTCGGCGTCGGCGGGAAGGGGCCGGGCCGCGCCGGACACTTCCAGGCTCGTCGGTACGCCGGCCGCGGAGGCCTCGTCGGCCAGGGCGCGCAGGGCATCGGACAGCGGTACCGGCGGCCGGGGCTCGCGCAGCGCGCCGACCGAGCGCCGGACCTCCGCGAGTGCCTCCTCGGCCTGGCGTTCGGCCTTCTCCAGCACGGCGTCGGCCCGCCGCGGGTCCTGCTGCAGCACCGCCCGGGCCGCCTTGACCTGCATCTGCACGACGGTGAGCGAGTGCCCGAGGCCGTCGTGGATGTCGCGCGCCACGCGGTTGCGCTCCTGCGCCGCGGCGAGCCGCTCGGCCTGCAGCGCGTACTCCCGCAGCCGCACGCGCGCCTCCTGTTCGCGGACGAACAGGTACGGGAGCACCGCGGCGAACACGGCCGCGGCGAGCATGCCCACACCCTCGCGCAGCCCGTCGCGCCACGCCATGCCCAGGTGCGCGAACGGGACGAGGCAGACGACCACCGCCGCGCCGCGCAGCGACAGCAGCAGGACGGTCTGGCTCACCAGCACGAGCTGCAGCAGTACGGCGCCCACCGTCGCGCCGGAGAGGACGAAGACGGCATAGCCGAGCGCCAACTGGACCCCGACGTAGACGAGGGCCCATCGCCGTCCGCGGCCCCGCACCCACCCGAAGCCGACCGTCGCGAGCGCGAGGTACACCAGCCCGGCGACGAGCGCCGCGACCGGATGCCCGGCGTCGGACACACCGACGGCAAGCGCCAGGAACGCCGCCCCGGTCAGCGCGTCGAGGGCTCGATTCACGCCTTTAACTGTGTCCTGCCCTCGCCCGCGGGTCAAAGCCGGCGCGGCGCCACGAGAAGCAGCGGGCCGGCCGCGCAGAACGGTGCCGGCCCGCGTCCCGACGACTACGACAATCAGGGAGTCGGGGGGTAGTTCGGGTCGTAGGCGGCCGGTGGTTCGGCCGTCAGGGGCAGTTCGTCCGGTTCTTCGGTGAAGCGGTCCTGGGCGGCCTGGATGGCCTTCGGGGCCGAGGCGGCGATGGCCCAGCCGACTGCCACCCCGCCCAGCACGGCCACCGCGATCCAGCCCCACGGCGCGCGCTGGCGGCGGCCGGACAGGGCGTCCAGGGCGCGGTTGGCCCGCTTCCAGGCCTCGGTGCCGGCCGCGCCGACCCGGTCCGAGGCGGTCTGCACCCGGTCCGAGGCCGTGCTGTAGGCCGAGCCGAAGCGTTGCGATGCGGTGTCGTAGCGGTCCGAGGCCTCGTCCGCGAAGTCGGACGCGCGGTCGCGGACCGTGCCGCCGAAGGCCTTGGCGTTGTCGAGAGCCGAGACCAGGTGGTCCCAGGCCTCTTCGGCGACGCTCTCGGCGCGGCGCTTGCGTCGCTTCCACTGTGAACTCATCGAATTAGCCACCTCCTCCGTGTTGCGGGTGCCCTGCATGACGCAATCGCAAACTACGCGGACTCGCGGCGGACCAGGTGGGTCTCCACCATCACCGAGGAGGAGGCCGCGCCGGCGATGCGGGCGACCAGCAGGCGGGCCATCTCGCGGCCCATGGCCTCGACGGGCTGGTGGACGGTGGTCAGCGGCGGGTCGGTCTGGCGGGCGATGGCGACGTCGTCGAAGCCGACGAGGGCCACGTCGTCCGGGACGTGCTTGCCGAGGGAGCGCAGCGCGCGCAGGGCGCCGACGGCCATCAGGTCGGAGGCGGCGAAGACCGCGTCGATCGACGGGTCGGCGGCCAGGAGCTCGTGGACCGCGCGCTCGCCGCTGGCCTCGGAGAAGTCGCCGTACGCGATCAGGCGCTCGTCGACGCCCAGGCCGGCGCGCTCCAGCGCCTCGCGGTAGCCCGTGAGGCGGGAGACGCCGACGGCCATGTCCTGGGGGCCGGCGACGGCGGCGATGCGGCGGCGCTGGCGGTCGAGCAGGTGGCCGACGGCGATGCGGGCTCCGCCTTCGTTGTCGGCGTCGACGTACGACAACTGCGAAAGCTGCGCCGTGAAGTTCAGCTGCTCGTCGTCGGCCAGCATCTGGGCCGGGCGGCCGCCGAGCACGACCGGGAGGCCGCGGCGCTCCAGCAGCAGCGGCAGGGGGTCGGCGTCGTGGAGGGAGAGCAGCATGACGCCGTCCACGTGCTGGTTGGTCAGGTGGTGCTCGACCCGCTCGCGCTCGGCCGGGGACTGGGCCATGGCCAGCCACAGCTGCAGCTGGGTGTCGGCCAGGGCGGAGCTGATGCCGCGCACGATGCCGGCGAAGAACGGCTCGCCGAAGACGCGCTCCCCGGACTCCGACACGACGAGGGCGACGGAGTCGGTGCGCTGGGTGACGAGGGCGCGGGCGGCGCGGTTGGGCACGTACCCCAGCTCGTCGATCGCCTTCTGGACCGCGGCGCGGGCCTCCGGGCTCACCTGGGGCGAGCCGTTGACGACGCGCGAGACGGTGCCGCGGCCGACGCCGGCGCGGAGGGCGACCTCATCGAGCGTGGGCCGGCCGGCGGAGCGCGGGCGGCCCGGGGACGGGATGTTCACGCCTCATTGTGCGCACATCCCGTCATCGGGCCACCCGTCAGCGGTCCGATCTTTATCAAGGAATTGTCAATATCACCTCAACGGTGGCGCCGGCGGGCGCGAGCGGCAGGACGTCGTCCGGATCCGCAACCGCACCATCGACGGTCAGTGACCTGTCGCCGCGCTGCACGGTGATCCGGTAGGTGGCCCCGCGGAAGCGGCGAACCGCCGTGAAGCCGGGCCAGTCGGCGGGGATGGCCGGCGAGATCCGCAGGCCGGTCAGCGAGGGGCGGATGCCGAGGATCCACTGCGTGATGGCCGCGTAGTTCCAGGCCGCGGTGCCGGTCAGCCAGGAGTTCTTGGCCTCGCCGTGGGTGGGTGCGTCGCGGCCGGCGATCATCTGGGCGTAGACGTAGGGCTCGCAGCGGTGGACCTCGCTGATCGCCTCGCGGGCCGAGGGGTTGATCCGCTTGTAGTAGTCGAACGCGCCGTCGCCGTTGCCGACGATCGCCTCGGCGATCATGAGCCACGGGTTGGTGTGGCAGAAGATGCCGGCGTTCTCCTTGTAGCCGGGCGGGTACGACGAGATCTCCCCCAGCTCGAGGCGGTACGAGCTGTAGGCCGGCTGCTGCAGGATGATCCCGTGCGGGGTGGCCAGCCGCTCGCGCACGCTGGCCAGGGCCCTGGCCGCGGTGCCGTCCTCGACGCCGACGCCGCCCATGACGCAGATGCCCTGCGGTTCGATGAAGATCTGGCCCTCGTCGTTGGAGGCGGAGCCGACGACGTTGCCGTGGAAGTCGTACGCCCGGCGGAACCACGCGCCGTCCCAGCCGTGCTCGGCGATGGTGCCGGTCATCTTCTCCGCGGCGTCGAGGTACTCCTGCCCGGGCTTGCCGACCAGCGAGGAGATCGCGGCCAGCTCCCGGGCGGCCAGGACGAACTGGCCGGCGATGAAGACGGACTCGGCGACCCCGCCGGTGGCGTTCTCGGTGGTCTGGAAGGGCTCGCCCGGGGTGTCGGAGAAGCAGTTGAGGTTCAGGCAGTCGTTCCAGTCGGCCCGGCCGATCAGCGGCAGCCCGTGGGGGCCGAGGCGGTCCAGGGTGTACCGCAGGGAGCGCTGCAGGTGGTCGTAGAGGGGCTGCTCGGAGCCGGGGTCGTTGTCGTACGGCACCGCCGCGTCGAGGATCGACACGTCGCCGGTCTCCTTGAGGTACGCGGCCACGCCGAGGATGAGCCACAGCGGGTCGTCGTTGAAGCCGGAGCCGATGTCGTTGTTGCCGCGCTTGGTCAGCGGCTGGTACTGGTGATACGCCCCGCCGGTGGCCAGCTGGGTGGCGGCGATGTCGAGGATCCGCTCGCGGGCCCGCTCGGGGATCATGTGCACGAAGCCGAGCAGGTCCTGGTTGGAGTCGCGGAAGCCCATGCCCCGGCCGATGCCGGACTCGTAGAACGACGTCGAGCGGCTCATGTTGAACGTGACCATGTTCTGGTACGCGTTCCAGATGTTGACCATGCGGTTGGTGTCGCCGTCGGGGGTCTCGACCTGCAGGCCGCCGAGCAGCGTGTCCCAGTTCTCGCGCAGCTGCGCGAACCCGAGGTCGGCCGCGTCCTGGGTGAGCCAGCGCTCGATCACCGGACGGACCGTGCGCTTGTTGACGGTCTGCGAGCCGGGCGGGTCGAACTTGGCGTCCTTCGGGTTCTCCCAGTAGCCGAGCACGAAGCCGATCTCGCGGGTCTCCCCCGGCTGCAGCGTGATCCGCACGTGGTGGGAGCCGTGCGGCTGCCAGCCGTGCGCGACCGAGTCGGCCGAGCTGCCGCGCTCCACGGCGATCGGGCGGTCCCAGGAGCGGTACGGGCCGAGGAACGCCTCGCGGGAGGTGTCGAAGCCGGCCAGCGGCTCGCTGCAGGCGAAGTACGCGAAGTGGTCGCGGCGCTCGCGGTACTCCGTCTTGTGGTAGATGACGCCGTCGACCACCTCGACCTGGCCCGTGCTGAAGTTGCGCTGGAAGTTGGTGGCGTCGTCCTGGGCGTCCCAGAGGCAGAACTCGACCGACGAGAAGACCGACAGCTCGGCGGCGGCGGCCCGGTCGTTGGTCAGCCGCAGCCGCCAGACCTCAAGGGTCTCGCCGAGCGGGACGAAGTACGTCACCCGGGCCTTGATGTCGCGGTAGGCGGAGGAGATCTGCGTGTAGGACAGCCCGTGCCGGCACTCGTACTCGTCGAGCTCGGTCTGCGTCGGCTGCCACGTCGGGGACCAGAACTCGCCGGAGGCGGCGTCGCGCAGGTACAGGTAGCGGCCGCCCAGGTCGAAGGGGGCGTTGTTGTAGCGGTACCGCGTGAGGCGGCGCAGCCGCGCGTCGCGGTAGAACGAGTAGCCGCCGGCGGTGTTCGAGATGATGCCGAAATACGCCTCGGTACCCAGGTAGTTGATCCAGGGCAGCGGGGTGTCGGGCCGGTCGATCACGTACTCGCGACGTTCGTCGTCGAAGTGGCCGAAGCGCACGGTTGCCTCCTGCGGGGTGGTCAGGCCGACTCGCGCACCACGAGGTGGGTGTCGAGCACGGTCGAGTGGGCCGGCCCGCCGGCGATGCGGGCCAGCAGGAGCCTTGCCATCTCACGGCCCATGCCCTCCACCGACTGGTGCACGGTGGTCAGCGGCGGCACGGTCTGCCGGGCTACGGCGGAGTCCTCGAACCCGACCACGGCCACGTCTGCCGGGACGGCCCGGCCCTGCTCGCGCAGGGCACGGATGGCCCCGGCGGCCATCAGGTCGGAGGCGGCGAAGACCGCGTCGAGGCCCGGATTGAGATGGAGCAGGCGGTGCATCGCATCGGCGCCGCTCGCCTCGCTGAAGTCGCCGTATGCGATGAGTCGGTCGTCGAGCGGATGGGACGCCAGGCGCAGCGCCTCGCGGTAGCCGCGCAGGCGGGCCTTGCCGACCCCCATGTCCTGTGGGCCGGCGATCGCCGCCACGCAGCGGCGCCCCAGGTTGAGCAGGTACTCGACGGCGCTGCGGGCGCCGCCCTCGTTGTCGTTGTCGACGAACGCGACGCCATTGTCGGGTTGGCTGCCGGAGCTCAGTGTCTCCAGCATGTGGGCGGGCCGGCCGCCGAGCACCGTGGGCAGCCCCCGGCCGGCGAGCAGGCCGGGCAGCGGGTCGTCGTCGTGCAGGGAGAGCAGGAGCACGCCGTCGACGTGCTGGTCGGAGAGGTGCCGTTCGACCAGCTTCCGCTCGGCGGTGGACTGGGCCATGGCCAGCCACAGCTGCATCTGGGTGTCGGCCAGGTGCGAGCTGACGCCGCGGACGATCCCGGCGAAGAACGGCTCGCCGAAGACCCGCTCCTCGGACTCCGAGACGACCAGGGCGACCGAGTCGGTGCGCCGGGTGACCAGCGCCCGGGCCGCCCGGTTGGGCACGTAGCCCAGCTCCTCGATCGCCTTCTGGACCGCGGCCCGGGCCTCCGGGCTCACCTGGGGCGAGCCGTTGATGACCCGGGATACGGTGCCGCGCCCGACACCGGCCAGGGCAGCGACCTCGTCAAGTGTCGGGCGGTGCACGCTACTCGGCCAGGCCGTTGCGCTTGATGACCTCGCGGTACCGGTGCCCGCTGGCCTTGATGGTGCGCTCCTGGGTGGCGTAGTCCACCGCGATCATGCCGAAGCGCTTCGAATAGCCCCAGGCCCATTCGAAGTTGTCCAGCAACGACCACGCGAAGTAGCCCTCCAGCGGTGCGCCCTGGGCGATCGCGGCCGCGGCCGCCCGGAAGTGGGCGTCGAAGTAGGCGACCCGGTCGGCGTCGTCGATTTCCCCATCGGTACCGCGGGAGTCGACGTACGCCGCCCCGTTCTCGGTGACGTAGAGCGGGACGCCCGGGTAGTCGGTCGCCACCCGCACGAGGGTCTCGGTGAGCCCGGGCGCGTCGACCTCCCAGTCCATGTCGGTGACCGGCACGCCGGGCCGCTTGAGGAAGCGCACGTCCTCGCTGCCGGGCCAGGACGTGGGGGCCCGCCAGTAGGGCTCGGCGGGCGCGTCCGGGTCGGGCGCGGCGACCACGTGCCGGCTGTAGTAGTTGATGCCGAGCAGGTCCAGCGGGGCGGAGATGGTCTGCAGGTCGCCGTCGTGGACGAAGCCGAAGTCGCTGATGCCGGCCAGGTCGCGCCGCACGTCGTCCGGGTAGGCACCGCGCAGTACCGGATCCAGGAAAATGCGGTTGGCCAGGCCGTCGATGCGCCGCGCGGCCTCCAGGTCGCCCGCGCTGGCGGGGTCGGCCGGGGAGATCGCGTAGAGGTTCAGCGTGATGCCGAGCCGTGCCTGGTCGTCCGCCGCGCGGATGGCGCGGACCGCCTCGCCGTGGCCGAGCAGCAGGTGGTGCATGGCGGCGAGCGCGTCGGGGGCGTGCTGGCGGCCCGGGGCGTGCACGCCGGAGGCGTAGCCCAGGAACGCCGAGCACCACGGCTCGTTGAAGGTCGTCCAGTGCCGGACCCGGTCGCCGAGCGCGCCGTGCACCAGCGCGGCGTACTCGGCGAACCGGGCGGCGGTGTCGCGCGCCGGCCAGCCGCCGGCGTCCTCGAGCTCCTGCGGCAGGTCCCAGTGGTAGAGCGTGACCCACGGGGTGATGCCGTGCTCCAGCAGCTCGTCCACGAGCCGCCGGTAGAAGTCGAGTCCCTTCTGGTTCATCGGCCCGCTGCCGCCCGGCTGCACGCGGGGCCACGCGATGGAGAACCGGTAGGCCCCGAGGCCCAGGTCCGCCATGAGCGCGACGTCCTCGCGGTAGCGGTGGTAGTGGTCGCACGCCTCGTCGCCGGTGTCGCCGTCGCGGGTCCGCCCGGGGGTGTGGCTGAACGTGTCCCAGATGGACGGTGTGCGGCCGTCTTCGGCCGCCGCCCCTTCGATCTGGTACGACGCGGTCGCCGCCCCCCAGGTGAAGCCGGGTGGAAACGTCAGCGGGTCGATGATGGTCACGCCTTGACCGAACCTTCCATGATGCCGCCGATGATCTGGCGGCCGAATGCGATGAACACGATGAGCAGCGGCACGATCGCCAGGGCTGTCCCGGTAAAGACTTGCACGTAGTCGGTCTTGTAGTAACCGGTCGCCAGAATGTTCAGCGAGACCTGCACGGTCGGCGTGTCACCGTTGAGCACCACGTAGGGCCACAGGAAGTCGTTCCACGTCTCCATGAACGTCAGCAGACCGAGCACGGCCGCCGCCGGGCGGAGCGCCGGGAGCACGACGCTCCAGTACGTCCGCCAGGTCGAGGCGCCGTCCATCCGGGCCGCCTCGATCAGCTCGTCGCTGATCGCCGACTCGGCGTACTGCCGGATCATGAACACGCCGAAGCCCTTGACCAGGAAGGGCACGATGACCGCCTGCAGCGTGTTGGTCCAGTCGAGCTTCACCATGAGCAGGTACAGCGGGATGATGTTGACCTGCGTCGGGATCATCATCGTCATGATGATGATGAGCAGCAGCGCGTTCTTGCCGCGGAACTTGAGCTTGGCGAACGCGAAGCCGGCGAGGGTGGAGAAGAACACCACCGACAGGGTCACGCAGCCCGCGACGATGGCCGAGTTGACCAGGCCGTAGACGAAGTTGGCGTCCGTGTTCTCCAGCACCCGCTGGGCGTTGGAGAAGAAGTTCGGGCCGGGGGTCAGCGGCGGCGGGATCGCCGTCACCGCGGAGTTGTCGCGCGAGGCGACGATGAACGACCACACGATCGGGAAGATCGACAGCACGATCGCGATGATCAGGCCGAGGTACGTCAGCGGGCTGGCCTGCCACAGCGCCGCCGAGGCACTGCGGGACCTCCCCGGCTTCTTCGCCGGCCCCTGCGCGGCGCGCGGCGGGGCGGTCCGGGTCATCGTGCTCATGAGGTGGTCCCCCGAACCGAGCGGCGCACCAGCAGGAAGTTCACCAGCGCGAAGATCAGGATGATGAGGAACAGCAGCCACGAGATCGCGGCGCCCTTGCCTACGTTGAAGTTGTTCATGAACGTGGTCTCGTAGATGTACATCGCCACGGTCTGGAACTCGTTGAGCGAGCCACCCTGGATCCGGCCGTAGTTGAACAGCAGCGGCTCGGTGAACAGCTGCATGCCGCCGATGGTGGAGATGATCACCGTGAACAGGATCGTGGGCTGGATGAGCGGCACCGTGATCCGCCAGAAGCGGCGGAAGGCCGAGGCCCCGTCGAGGGAGGCCGACTCGTAGAGCTCCTTCGGGATCGCCTGCATCGCGGCCAGGTAGATCAGCGCGTTGTAGCCGGTCCAGCGCCAGTCGACCATGAACGCGATGGCGGTCCAGGACGACCAGCGGTGGTTGCGCCACTCGACCGGGTCGAAGCCGACGCTGTGGATGACCCAGTTCGCCAGGCCGTAGCGGTCGGCGAAGATGAGGCCGAAGACGATGCCGACGGCGGCGACCGACGTGATGTTGGGGATCAGCACGCCCATGCGGATCAGGGTGCGGGCGCGCATCTTCTTGTTCAGCCAGCTGGCGATCATCAGGGCCAGGATCAGCTGCGGCACCGTCGCGACGATGAACAGGCCGAACGTGTTGCCGATGACCTTCCAGAAGTGCTCGTCCTGCAGCACCTTGGAGTAGTTCTCGAAGCCGACGAAGCCTGCGTCGCCACCCGTCAGGGTGTTCTTGCGCAGCGACAGCACCGCCGTGTACACGAGCGGGTACGCCCCGAACACCGCGAACAGCAGGAAGAACGGCGCGACGAACAGGTAGGGCGAGAACTTGAGGTCCAGCCGTCCGAGACGCATTGAGCGCCGCCGCGGCGGCGTCACCGGGTCCTGTCGCCCGTGACGAGGCCGGGCGACCTCGACGTTGGTGGTCATGGTGGTGGTCCTTCTTCCGAAGCCGTTGCTCGCTAGCAAGCGGGAGCGGCGATGGACGCCGCTCCCGCCCGGTTACCGATCAGGTCGATCAGCCCTCGGCCAGCGCCTTGCTGTCCTTGATGGCCTTGTCCCAGCCCGCCTGGGGGCTCAGCTTGCCCTGCTCGGCGGCCTGCATGGCCGGCTCGAACGCGTTCTCCCACAGGGCCTGGTGCTTCGGGCCGAGGTAGATCGGCTTCAGGTCCTTCGCGGCGCCGGCGTAGATCTTGCCGACGGGGGCGTTGTTGAAGTAGTCGTTCGTGGCGTCGGCGACGGCCGGGTCGGCCAGGGCCGACACCGACGACGGCAGCGGGCCCGCCTCCTTGAAGGCGTCGATGCCGCCCTGCTTGCCGGTCAGGAACTTGATGAGCTCGAACGCGGCCTTCTTGTTCTTGCTCTGCTCCGGGATCGCGAGGTAGGAACCGCCCCAGTTACCGCCCTTGCCCGGGATGGTGGCGATGTCCCACTTGTTCTTGCCGGCGTCGCCGGCGCGCTCCTTGATCACACCGGTGTACCACGGCGGGCACGGCACGGTCGCGAACGCGGCGTTCTTGAACGCGGCGTCCCAGTCCGCCTGCCAGCGGGCCAGCTTCGCGGTCAGGCCCTTGCTGGCCATGTCGATGCCCAGGTCGTAAGCCTTCTTCACGGCCGGGTTGGTGTCACCGACGTACTTGTCGCTCTTGTCGTAGAACCAGGTGTCGGCGTTCTGCATGATGTACGGCTGCATGATCGACGTCGCCGAGTCGATCCAGGCCGCGCCGGTGTTCTTCGACTTGAAGGTCTCGCCCTGCTTGATGTAGTCCTCCCACGTCGGCCAGAGCTTGCTGACCTCGTCGCGGGCGGTCGGCAGGCCGGCCTTCTGGAACAGGTCGGTGCGGTAGCACATCGCGAGGGGGCCGACGTCGGTGCCGAGACCGACGAGCTTCTTGCCGTCCGCGGTGAAGGCGTTCTTCCACTTGAAGGACAGGTACTCGCTCTCCAGCGACGAGGCGCCGAGGTCGAGCAGGTTGGCGAAGCCCTTGTTGTCCTTCAGGTACTGCAGCAGCATGCCCTCTTCGAGCATCACCACGTCGCTCGCGCCGCTGCCGGCCGAGATCTGCTGGGCGAGCTTCGGCACGAAGTCCTTGGTCTGGCCCTCGTTCTTGACATCGACCTTGATGTTCGGGTTCGCCGCCTCGAAGTCCTTGACCGCCTGGGTGAAGCCGGGCGTGCCGAAGTAGGACAGCGAAATGGTGACCGGGCCGCCGGTGCTGTTGTCGGAGCCGCCTTCGTTCTTCTTGGCACTGCAGGCGCCGATGCCGAGGGCGAGCCCGACGGTCAGCGCAGCCGCGGCGACGGATCGCATGCGGCGCGAGGTGAAGCTCATCCTGACCCCTCTCTCAGGTCGTGATGGGTGTGGTGGGTGTGGGGTGTTGATGTGTGCGGCGGCGGGCAGGGTGCAGCCCCGCCGGGGTCTGGCGGTCATGCGGATTGATGCCCCCCGCGGCTGCGGGGTGTGGTACCAGCCACAGCCGCGGGAGCGCTCCCATGAGACTGGACCGCGATCAGCGATGTGTCAATGGGGCAATGGGAGCGTTCCCATTTCGTTACCGCAAGATTTCTTAGGCGGTTTTCGTGGGCCTAAAACGCGCCATGTCCCCTTTACGGGGAACACGCTGCGTCACATCGAACAGCGTGGATGTGAAAGTTACGCCTCAGGTCATCCGGCGCAGCAGCGTCGTGCGCGGGCCCGGGTCGAAGGCCGCCGGGTCGAAGGCGCGGCCGAGCCACGCGTGCATCGCGGCGTGCTCGGGGTGGTACGGGTCGGCGTAGGCGGCGAGGAACGCGCGATAGCCCTCGGGGCCGCCCACGTCGTCGGGCGGGCAGGCGCGCTCGCCGCCGGCGCAGGCGGGGTAGCGCATCCCGGGGTCGGCCGGCGCGACGTCCTCCACGGTGACGTCGTGCTCCCACCAGTCGCCGAAGTCGTAGGTGTACCGCAGGCGGGATCCCTTGACGGCGACGGAGTCCAGGCGCGTGTCGAGCTCGTCGCGGACCTCCAGCAGGCCGTCGGGGTCCGGCACGCCGTACTGCACCCCGTCGGCGTCGAACACGTGCAGGTGCCGGTCGCCCCAGCCCATGGCCAGCTGGATCACCCGGTGCAGGCGGTCCAGGGTGAACGCGCCGGGCACCAGGACGCGCCGCCAGACGGGCGGGTCGACGCCGTCCAGCGCGATCCTGAGCTGGTAGATCATGCGAGCCATGGTCATGACATTGTTGACCGGCGGGGCCGGTTGGCGCAGCCTGAAACGGTGATCTGTCAAGCGTGCCGGGACAAACGGCATGCCGAGTGCCGCGGCGGCAACTGGTGTGACTGCCAGCACCGCGAGCCGAAGCCCACGCCCCCGGTGACGGGGCCACCCGGCGAGTAAGGTCGTCGGGTGCAGCTGCTCTGGCCCTCCGCGTCCCCGGATGCCGACCTCGCCGGCCTCTACCGCACACCGCAGGAGCCGTGGCTGCGGCTGAACTTCGTGTCCAGCCTCGACGGCGCCGGGCACGTGGACGGCAAGAGCGAGCCGCTGTCGGGGCCGGCGGACAAGCGGGTCTTCGGCGTGCTGCGGATGCTGTGCGACGCCCTGCTCGTGGGCGCCGGCACCGTGCGCGAGGAGAACTACCACGCGCTGCGCCTCGACGAGAAGCGCCGGGCGTGGCGGGTGGAGCACGGGATGAGCGAGTACCCGACCCTCGTGATCGTCTCGGCCCGCTGCGACCTCGACCCGCGCCACCGGGTGTTCGCCGAGGCGCCCGTCCGCCCGATCGTCGTGACCCGTTCGCACGCCTCGCCCGGCCCCCTCGCGGAGGTGGCCGACATCGTCTCCGCCGGCTCGGACGAGGTCGACCTGGCCGCGGCCGTGGCGCAGCTGCGCGCGCGGGGCCTGCGCCAGATCCTCAGCGAGGGCGGCCCGCGGCTCTTCGGATCGCTCACCGCGGCGGGGCTCGTCGACGAGCTGTGCCTCACCCTGTCGCCCCTCCTGGCCGGCCCGGGCGCCGACCGGATCACCACCGGGGCGCCGCTCGACGGACCCCAGAGCCTTACTCTGCGTCACGTCCTGCTGGACGAAGGGTTGCTCCTCCTGCGCTACTCGCGATAGTCCACACGGCCGTCCACATGCCTGTGGAAAACCCGCCCACAGCCTGTGGACAACGGCGGTTTTGTCCGGGTTTGTGGGCGTGAATGGGGCACTCATCTATCCACCGTTGGCGTGGTGCCTTCGCGCCCGGGCCGCCGTTGGGGCAGGATGCACAGGCGAACACTTGTACTGGGGGTTCACAGCATGGAGGAAGAATCCGCCACCGCGAGCGGGCCGGTCGTCGGGCGGGTGCTCGGCACCGCCGACGCGACGCCGCTGACCTTCTGGGTCGCCGTGGAGGACGGCGCCTACCTCCAGCTCGACGACGTCGTCGTCACGGAGCGTGACCTCCCCGAGCATGACCCCGTGACCATCGCCGGGGTGGTGACCGCGGTCCGCGCCCGGCACGAGGGGGTGGTCTTCGACTCCGACGTCTTCCTCGTCGCCGACGGCACGCTCCCGGCCACCATCCAGGAGGCCGCCGAGATCACCACCACCCGGGTCGACCCCGAGGTCTACGTCCCGCCGACCCCGGGCGCGCTGGTGCACCGCGCGCAGGGCGACGCCCGGGCCGGCGCGCTGTACTTCGACCGCATGGAGCGCACCATCCCGATGGGCTTCGGCCGCGACGGCGCCCCGATGTTCCTCAACGCCGACTTCCTCGACGGCTCCCGCGGCGCCCACGTCTCCATCTCCGGCATCTCCGGGGTGGCCACGAAGACCAGCTTCGCCACCTTCCTGCTGTACTCCGTCTTCCGCTCCGGCGTGCTGGGCGGGGCCGGCGAGACCGCCAACACCCGCGCGCTCATCTTCAACGTCAAGGGCGAGGACCTGCTGTTCCTCGACCACCCCAATGCGCGGCTGGACCGGGCCACCGAGGACGCCTACGCGCGGCTGGGCCTGGTCGCCGGGCCGTTCCCGGACGTGCGCGTCTACGCGCCGCCCCGCGCCGGCGACTCCTCCGGCACCCCGGACGTGAGCAGCCGGCTCAGCGGCGTCGACGCGTTCTACTGGACCCTCGCGGAGTTCTGCTCGGACCGGCTGCTGCCGTACGTGTTCGCCGACGCCGACGACGAGCGGCAGCAGTACACGATGGTGGTCCACTCCGTGACCGCGCACCTGGCGAAGATCGCCCAGCCGGCCGAGGGCGGGGTGGCCGTCGACGGCGTGCGCCTCAACTCCTACTCCGACCTCGTCGACCACCTCGTCGAGCAGCTCAACGACGACGCCACCCGCGGCGCGTGGGCCGGCAGCGCGGTCGGCCTCGGCACCGTCAACGCCTTCGCCCGCCGGCTCATCGGCAGCAAGAAGGACCTCTCCCGGCTCATCCGCGGCGACCTGGCCACCCGCAAGCCGCACCAGATCAACACCTCCGAGTCGGCCCAGGTCACCGTCGTCGACCTGCACAACCTGCCGGACCGGGCGCAGCGCTTCGTCGTCGGCGTGACGCTGCGCACCGAGTTCGAGCGCAAGGAGAAGGCCGGCACCGCCAAGCCGCTGCTGTTCGTGGTGCTCGACGAGCTCAACAAGTACGCGCCGCGCGAGGGGTCCAGCCCGATCAAGGAGGTGCTGCTCGACATCGCCGAGCGGGGCCGCTCCCTGGGCGTGGTGCTCATCGGGGCCCAGCAGACGGCGAGCGAGGTCGAGCGGCGCATCGTGGCCAACTCGGCGATCCGCGTGGTCGGGCGGCTCGACCCGGCCGAGGCGTCGCGCCCGGAGTACGGCTTCCTGCCCCCGGCCCAGCGCCAGCGCGCGCTGCTGGCCAAGCCCGGCACGATGTTCGTGTCGCAGCCGGAGATCCCCGTGCCGCTGTGCATCGAGTTCCCGTTCCCGTCCTGGGCCACCCGCCCCGCCGAGGCCGGCCCGCCCCCCAGCTCGACGCTGCGCTCCATCGCCCAGCACGCCACCGACCCCTTCGCGGTGGTGGCCCGGGTCGGCGCCGGCGGCGTCTCCGACGACGACATCCCGTTCTAGGAGTTGGTTGGTCTTGCGGATTCTGCACACCTCGGACTGGCACGTCGGCAAGGTCCTCAAAGGACAGTCGCGGGCCGCCGACCACATCGCCGCGCTGCGGGCTCTCGTCGACGTGGCGACGGCGGAGCGGCCCGACCTGGTGATCGTGGCCGGGGACCTCTACGACACGGCGACGCCCAACGCGGAGTCCACGCTCATCGTCACCCGGGGCCTGTCCGCGCTGCGCAAGGCCGGCGCCGACGTGGTGGTGATCGGCGGCAACCACGACAACGGCCGGGCCCTCGACGCGCTGCGGCCGTGGGCCGACGCCGCCGGGATCACCATCCGCGGCGCGATCGGCAAGCCCGAGGAGCACCTGCTGTCCGGCACCACGCGCGACGGCGAGCAGTGGCGCCTCGTCGCGCTGCCGTTCCTGTCCCAGCGTTACGCCGTGCGGGCCAGCGAGATGTTCGACCTGTCCGCGGCCGAGATCACGCAGTCGTACGCCGGCTACGTCGGCGACCTCATCGCCCGGCTCGCGCAGGGCTACGGCGCCGACACCGTGAACCTGCTGACCGCGCACCTCACCGTCATCGGCGCCACGATGGGCGGCGGCGAGCGGGAGGCCCACACGATCATGGGCTACGCCGTGCCGTCCACCGTCTTCCCGTCCTCCGTGCACTACGCGGCGCTCGGGCACCTGCACCGCGCCCAGTCCGTCAGCGGACCCTGCCCGATCCGCTACAGCGGCAGCCCGCTGCCCATCGACTTCGGCGAGGAGGAGAACTTCGCCTCCGCCGCGATCGTCGACGTCACCGCGTCGACCGCGGCCCGGGTGCGGGAGCTGCCGCTGCCGGTGGCCACGCCCCTGCGCACCGTGCGGGGGACCCTCGAGCAGCTGGCGACGCTGGACACCGGCGAGGCGTGGCTGCGGGTGTACGTCCAGGAGCCGCCCCGCGCGGGACTGCGCGAGGAGGTGCAGGCGCTGCTGCCGAAGTCCCTGGAGGTGCGCATCGACCCGAAGCTGATGCCCGGCCCGGGCGCCGGCAAGGCCGAGCACGCGCGGGCCGGGCGCTCGGCCGGCGAGCTCTTCGCCGACTACCTCGGCCAGCGCGGGCACGCCGACGAGGCCACCGTGGCCCTGTTCCACCGGCTGCACGACGAGGTGATGCACTCATGAGGCCCATCCGCCTGGACCTGGACGGCTTCACGGTGTTCCGCGAGCCGACCACTGTGGACTTCACCGACACGGACTTCTTCGCGCTGGTCGGGCCGACCGGCTCCGGCAAGTCCACGGTCCTCGACGCCATCTGTTTCGCGTTGTACGGCACCGTGCCGCGCTGGGGCGACCGCCGCGCCATCGCCAACGCGCTCGCCCCGTCGGCCGCGGAGGCGCGGGTGCGGCTGGTGTTCGAGTCCGCCGGGATCCGCTACGTGCTGACCCGCGTCGTGCGGCGCGACGCCAAGGGGTCCGTCACCACCAAGCACGCCGGCCTGGAGGCGCTCACGCCCGGGCTCGACCTCGGCAAGCTCGAGTTCGGGCTGGAGGCCGACGACGTCGCGGAGGTGCTGGCGGGCACGCCGAGCGAGGTCGACGAGGCGGTGCTGACCGTCATCGGGCTGCCGTACGAGCAGTTCACCAAGTGCGTGGTGCTCCCGCAGGGCGAGTTCGCGGCGTTCCTGCACGCCAAGCCGGCCGAGCGGCAGAAGATCCTGGTCAACCTGCTCGGCCTGGACATCTACGGCCGCATCCGGGAGCGCGCGGCCGCGGAGGGCGCCACCGCCGACGCCCGGCTCAAGGTGCTCGAGGAGCAGCTCGCGACCCTCGCGGACGTCGGCGACGACGCCCTGGCCGCCGCGACCGCGCGGGTCGCCGCGCTGCGGGGGCTGGCCGAGGCCGTCGACCGGATCGCGCCGCAGCTGGCCGACGCCGGCCGGCTCGCCCAGTCGGCCGCCGCCACCCTGGCCACGCTGGGGGCGGAGAACGCCCGGCTGGCCGCGTTGAGCGTGCCGGGCGAGGCGGCCGGGCTGGCCGCGGCGG
>NZ_BAAARV010000019.1:0-387798 GCF_039532525.1 Dactylosporangium salmoneum | reverse complement strand
GCCTGGTCGACGAGCGCGGCACCTCCTCCACCTGCCCAGCCTGCCGGCAACGTATCCGCAAACCGACCGGGCGGACGATGACCTGCCAGCACTGCAAGGCTTCTGGGCACCGTGATCTGTTGGCGGCGGCCACCATCGCCACCCGCACCCCCAACGCGGGCGGCGGCACCGACACCACCACGGCGGCTGCGGTGCTGCCGTGTGTGGTCACGCACCGTCGAGCGGGACGGCACCTGCCCGGTGCCGGACCGTCCCGGCGTGACCCCCGTCGACCACACCGGTCGCCACCGACTGCGGTGACGGCAGGTGCGGCGGCGCGAGGGTCCGTTGGCCGGCTGAGGCCCGCCCCACTGCCACACACCGCGGTGGTGGGGAGTCGCTCGACCGCACCTGCGGGCGAGGAACCACAAACCGGTGAACGTTTGTGGTCACAGCACTAGCCCATTCGTCCCGGCGCCCTCAGACGGCGTTGCGGTCCAGGGCCCAGAAGCCGGTGACGGTCCTCAGGTCGGCGAGGTAGCGCACGCCCCCGGCCTGGTCCCAGGCGCACTGCCGGTCGGTGACGACCGCGGGCGCCCGGTCCGGATAGCCCAGCACGACGATGTGCTCCGTATGTCCCTCGAGGCTGCACGAGGTGCCCTCCGGCCGGCGGGTCGTCAGGCCGTTGAAGTACCCGGCGACGCGGGTCGCGTCGCCCGCCAGCCGATGCGTGGCACTGAGCCGGAGCGGGCGCTCGGGCGTGAACGCGTAGGTGCACAGCAGGGCCTCGCTCGGCTCGCGGGGCACGAGCGGCCCGCGCCGCTGCGGCCGGACGAAGGTGTCGTCCCAGGTCGCCGGGCACGACGCCGGGGACGGGCTGCCGGCCGCCGGGACCTCCGGGCCGTCGGCGAGGTCGTCCTCCCGGCGCGTCACCAGCACGGCCGCGACGGCCGCCGCGAGCACGACGGCTAGGGCCGCCGCGACGATCCACACCCCGCGCCGCCGGGTCGCTCGATGCTGCGCTGCGCTATCGGCGCAGGTCATGGCGGCGGTGGGTGGCCCGCTCCACCAAGGTCCGGGGGAGCAGGCGGCGCAGCGGGAAGACGAGCGCGGCGTTGCTGCCGACCGCGTAGAGGGGCCCCGGGCGGGAGGCCTCGACGGCCTTGACGATGGTGGCCGCGACCCGGTCGGCCGAGACGCCGGCCTTCTCGTTGCGGTCCAGCGCGGCCAGCATCCGTTCGAAGTCCTCGCGGTGCGGGGAGGTTGCCGAGGTGTACTTCGTCCGGCGCTCGCTGATCCCGGTGCTGATCGACCCGGGCTCGACGGTGGTCAGCCAGACGCCGAACGGCGAGTACTCGTGCCGCGCCCCGTTGCTGAACCCCTTCAGCGCGGCCTTCGTCGCCACGTAGGAGGAGCGGTAGGCGAGGGGGAAGGAGGCCAGCATCGAGCCGACCATCACGACCCGGCCGTAGCCCCGCGCGCGCATGCCGGGCAGGAGCAGCTGGCTGAGCCGCACCGGGCCGAGCACGTTGACCTGGAACAGCCGTCGCAGGGCGTCGCCGGGCAGCTCCTCGAACGGCCCGGACTGGCTCTCGCCCGCGTTGTTGACCAGCACGTCGACGTTGCCGGCGGCCGCGGCCAGGGACTCGATGGAGGCGTCGTCGCCAAGGTCCAGCGGCAGGTACTCGACGCCCTCGGCCCGCTGGCCGGGGCCGAGCGTCTCCGGGTGCCGGCTGGTGCCCACGACCCGGTAGCCCCGTGCCGCCAGCGCGGCCGCGGTGGCCTTCCCGATCCCGGACGATGCCCCGGTGACCAGCGCGGTGCGATCCATCGCTGCACCTTACCCAGGTCAGGCCGACCGCGTCAGGCAGACCTCCGGACAGCGGCGCGCGCCGATACGCTCAGGGCGTGGCTCTGGGATCGCGGCGGCGGGCGTTGTTGTGGGCGGCACGGCGCGGCGCCGAGCTGCGCGGCGGGGCGATCGACGCCGGCCTGCTGCGCGAGTGCTGCCTGACCGGGGAGCGCACGGTCGACCCGCGCGGCATCCGGCTGCGTGGGGTGCGGGTGCGCGGGCGGCTCGACCTGGCCGGGGTGGACGTCGGGTTCCCGCTGGCGTTCGACGGGTGCGCGTTCGACGAGGCGCCCGACTTCACCGGCGGGTCGGTGCGGGCGCTGGCGATCACGTGGGCGCCGCGCCTGCCGGGCCTGCTCGCCGACGGGCTGCGGGTGCGCGGCGACCTCGACCTGTCCGGCAGCCGCATCGCCGGGACGCACCCGGGCGCCGGCAGTCGCAGCATGGCCGCGGTGTGGCTGCGCGAGGCGCGCATCGGCGGGCGGCTGCTGTGCCTGGACACCACGATCGAGGCGAACGGCGGGCGGGCGCTGCACGCCGACCGGGTGCAGATCGGCGGCACGCTGCGGCTGCTGCGCGGGTTCACCGCCGACGGCGAGGTCCGGCTGCCCGGCGCCCGCATCGCCGGGTCGGTCGAGCTGGTCGGCGCGCACATCGCGCCGCGGGCCGGGACCGCGGTCGAGCTCGGCGAGGCGAGCATCGGCGGCAGCCTGTTCGTCATCGACCATCAGTTCGCCGACGGGCGCGCGCCGCGGCGGCCGCGGGTGGCCGGGCCGATCGTCGCCGGCAACGCCACCGTCGCCGGGCGGGTGGTGATCCGCGACGCCGACCTCGCCGGCGACGGCGAGGGGCCGGCCCTCGTCGCGCCGCGGCTGCGGGTCGGCGGCTCGGTCCTGGTCGAGGGGCGGTGCTCGGTGGACGGCGGGCTCGACCTGATGTACGCCGGCCTCACGACACTGTCGGTCGGGGCCGGGTGCGCGCTCGCCGCGCCCGGGCGCGTCGCGCTGGACCTCGTCGGGGCGGACGTGCGCTCGCACGTGACCGTCGAGCGGGGCACGGTGGTCGAGGGCACCGTCCGCGTCGCCCGGGCCCGCATCCGCGGCGACCTGTCCCTGCGCGGCGTCACGCTGCGCGCCCCGCAGCCCGACGGCGCCCTCGTCACGGCGGCGGGGGTGACCATCGAGGGGTCGGCGCGGCTCGAGGGACTGTCGGCCGCCGGCGGGTACCTCGGCTTCCGGGGTGCCCGCATCGGCAACGTCTTCGATGCCACCGGCGCGAGCGTCGACAACCCCGGCGGGCCGACCGTGCGGCTGGTGCAGGCGAGCGTCGGCGGCTCGGTGCGGCTCAAGGACGGCTTCCGCTCCAGCGGCGTCGTGCAGCTCAACCGGTCCACGATCGAGGGCCGGCTCAACCTCTGTGACGGGCACTTCACCTGCCCCGGGCCGTCGGAGGAGAACTCGCACGGGCACGCGGTGCAGGCGATCGGGGCGAGCGTGCGCGGCGGGCTGCGGCTGCGCTGGGCCGCCGTCGAGCCCAGCGTGGACCTGCGCAACCTGACGACCAGCGTGCTCGACGACGACCCTGACCGCTGGCCGGAGTGGATCGTGGTGTCCGGCATGACGTACGAGCGCTTCGGCAACCCGTCGTGGGACCGGGCGGCGCGGCTGCGCTGGCTGGCCCGGCAGGCCGTCTACGACGCCGGGCCGTACGAGCAGCTGGCGCGGGTGTTCCGCCGGCACGGGTACACCGGCGACGCCGAGGCGATCCTCATCGAGCGCCGCCACCGGGCCCGCCGCGCCGCCCGCCGCCACCGGCTGGACCCGCGCGGGATGCTCGACGCGCTCTACGGCGCCGCGGTCGGCTACGGCTACCGCCCGGGCCGCACCGCCTGGCTGCTGCTGGCGCTGCTCATCGCGGTGGCAGCGTCGCTGTACGTCCCGGACGTGCGCGCCTCGCTGCGCGCCACGGACCCGCGGGGCAACGTCTACGCCGTCGACGGGCGGCTGGTCACCATCGACGCGTCCGAGGCGGAGCCGGACCCGCCGGACGCCACCCGCTCGGGCCGGGCGCCCCGCCGCGACCCGTGCGGCGACGGGCAGGTGCGATGCTTCAGCCCGGTGCTGTACGCCGTGGACACCGTCGTGCCGCTGATCTCCCTCGGCCAGCGGTCCACCTGGTACCCGAGCCCCGAGGCGGAGCACGGCCGGCTCGCCGAGTGGTGGCTCAACCTGGCCACGCTCGCCGGCTGGGTGCTGAGCACGATGTACGTATTGTCGTTCACGAAGCTCGCCCGCACCGCCTGACCGGCTTAGGGGGAGACGTCATCCCGTGGTGGGGGAAACCCCCGGTCGGAATCGGGGGAGTTCCGGATCGATTCGGAAGATCAGCTGCTCAAGACTGCTTTGCATGGCAGAAAGGCCCAGGTTCAGTATCGTTATCCCGTGCTTCAACGAGGCCGGCTACGTCACCGACGCCCTGCTCTCCCTGCGTAAGCAGGACTTCGACGGGGTGTTCGAGGTCGTCGTGGTCGACAACAACTGCACGGACGACACCGCCGGCATCGCCCGCGACTTCGGCGCGCGGGTCGTCGCCGAGCCCGTTCCGGGGGTGTGCAACGCCCGCCAGCGGGGCACGGAGGCGGCGTTCGGCGAGATCGTCGTCTCCGCCGACGCCGACACGGTCTACGAGCGCGACTGGCTCAGCCGGATCGACGCGCGGTTCCGCGAGGACGACCGGGTCGTCGCGGTCGTCGGTCCCTGCCGGTACGCCGACGGCCCGCGCTGGGGCGCGGTCTACGGCCGGCTGCTCTTCGGGGCGGTCAACGGCTTCTACCGGCTGACCGGCCGCGCCGCCTATGCGAGCGCGACGAACATCGCCTTCCGCCGCGAGGCGTGGACGGGCTACGACACCAGCCTGACGCAGGGCGGGGACGAGCTCGACCAGCTGCGCCGGCTGCGCAAGCAGGGCCGGGTCGTCTACGACCACGGCAACCCGACCTACACGTCGGGCCGCCGGCTCAACCGCGGGCTGGCGTACAACCTGTTCGTGACCCTGCCGGTGCACTACCTGCTGACCTATGCCGTGAACCGGGTCGCGGGGCGGCGCGTGCTCGGGCAGGCGCCCGCCTTCCGCGAGGCGGACCGGTGATCGTCCTGGCCGGGCTGACGCTGGCGGCCGCGCTGGGCGGGGCGTACTGGCTGCTGATGTCGCCGTTCGCCCCGTCCTCGCGTGCCTATCCCTACCACGGCCCGGCCGCCGAACGGGTGGTGGCGCTGACCTTCGACGACGGCCCGAACGAGCCGTACACCTCGCAGATCCTCGACATCCTCGCGGAGCACGACATCCGGGCGACGTTCTTCCAGGTCGGGCAGTGCGTCGAGCGCCACCCTGACGTCGCCGTGCGCGCGATCGGCGCCGGCCACGTCGTGGGCAACCACTCGCTGAGCCACCGGTTCGGCACGTACCTGCGGCCCGGTGCGTTCGCGCGGGAGGTCGAGCGGAGCCAGCACATCCTGGCGCGCGTCACCGGCCGCACGCCGGCGCTGGCCCGCACGCCCTGGCTGTGGCGCCAGCCGGCCCTGTTGCGGATGCTGCGCCGCGGGGGGCTGCACCCGGTCGCCGGCGAGTTCGGCCATGCCCTGGAGGTGTTCCAGCCCTCCGGCGTGCGGATGGCCCGCCGCGCCGTGGCCAAGACCGGCCCCGGCTCGATCCTCATCTTCCACGACGGGTTCGACAGCCGGGGCGGCGACCGCGCGCAGACCGTCGTCGCCGTGCGGGAGACGATCGAGGGCCTGCTGGCCCGGGGCTACCGGTTCGTCACGGTGGACGAGCTGCTCGGCGTGCCCGCGTACCAGAGCTAAACGGCTCAGTCCCGCGCCTCGACCGTGAAGGTCGTGGTGATGACGCGGCCGTCGGCGGTGCGGAACTGGCCCCACATGCGGTACAGCCCGGGGCGCGGGAAGGTGGCGTGCAGCCGCAGTTCGGGGCCGAACTTCTGGCCCGGCAGCGCGAACGCCGTCCGGCCCTGCCCGTCGATGGCCTCGGCGTGCTCGTGGGCGAAGCCGCCGCCGTCGACGGGCATGATGACCACGTGGCCCGCCGCGGCCAGGTAGGGCTGCAGCGCGGTGAGCGGCCGGCCGGTGGCGACGTCGGTGAACCAGTAGCTGAAGCTGCTGCGGGTGCCGGCCTTCGCGGTGCCGGCGAGGATCACCTGGACGCCGTCGACGATCTGGTCGCGGGGCGACGGCTCGGCGCTGACCCGCGGCGCGCCGGCCGGGTCGCCGACGACGATCTCGTGGCGCTCGAGCAGGTCGGCCATCTCGCCCTGGCGGCGGAACTCGGTGTGGACGAGGTAGCGCCCGGCGGTCGGGAACGTCAGCTCGACCGCGAACTCGCCGGTGCGGCCGGTGGGGTGCGGGTGGACGTGGGCGAACGTGCCGAGGTCGGCGCGGGTGGCGATGAAGTGCATCCAGGCCTCGTGGCTGCGGGTGACGTCGCCGATCGGGCGGCCGGTCGCCGCGTCGGTGACCCGGATGCCGATCGTCGCCGGCCGGCCGGGGGCGAGGCCGGCGGGCACGTCGAGCGCGACCCGGACGCCGGCGTCCTCGGCCGGCAGGGGCTCGACGTCGGCCTCCATCATGACGCTCATCGACGGGCGCATCGGCATGCCGGTGCCCTGGGCCCAGGCCAGCACCCCGTTCATGCCGCGGCCGGCCGCGTCGGTGTGGCTCAGGCCGGTCAGCGCCGCACCGACCGCGACCGCCAGGAGGGCGATGCCGGTCAGGTACGCCATGTCGGCGACCCCGGCGCCCCACCGCGGGCGCAGCGCGGCGGCGGTGGCGGGGCGGCGGAACCGGCGCAGGCGCAGCGCGTTGGTGATGACGCTGACGGAGCTCATCGCCATCGCGGCGGCCGCCAGCGACGGGTCGAGCAGGGTGCCGTTCAGCGGGTACAGCACGCCGGCCGCGACCGGCACGAGCAGCAGGTTGTAGGCGAAGGCCCAGCCGAGCCCCTGCTTGATCACCGCCACGGTACGGCGGGACAGCGCGATCGCCGACACGACGCCGCGCAGGTCGCCGCCGACGAGCGTGATGTCGGACGCGGCGATGGCGACGTCGGTGCCGGTGCCGATCGCGATGCCGAGGTCGGCCCGGGCGAGAGCGGGCGCGTCGTTGATGCCGTCGCCGACCATGGCCACGACGGCGCCGCGGCGCTGGAGCTCGGCGACGTGGGCGGCCTTGCCGTCGGGGCGCACGCCCGCGATGACGTCGGCGATGCCGACCTCGCGGGCGACGACCTCCGCGGTGCGCCGCTCGTCGCCGGTCAGCATCCACACGTCCAGGCCGAGGGCGCGCAGCTGCTCGATGGCCTCGCGGGACTCGGGGCGCACCGTGTCGCGGACGCCGATCAGGCCGCACAACCGCCCGTCGAGCGCGACGTACACGGCGGTGCCCCCGGCGTCGGCCACCTCGGCGGCGGTCGGCTCCAGCGGTACCACCTCGATGTCCAGGCGGCCCATGAGCGCCGCGTTGCCGATGGCGACGTCCCGGCCGCCGGCCCGGGCGAGGATGCCGTAGCCGGGGACGGCCTCGAACGACTCGACCGGCGGGAGCGTCAGCGCGCGGTCGCGGGCGTGGGCGACGATCGCCTCGCCGACCGGGTGCTCGGAGCCGGTCTCCGCGGCGGCGGCGAAGGCGAGCAGGTCGTCGGCGCCGGTGCCGGGCCGCGCGGCGAGGGTGGTGACGGCGGGACGGCCGCGGGTGATGGTGCCGGTCTTGTCGAGCACGACGGTGGTGACGCGGCGGGCCTGCTCCAGCGCCTCGCCGCCGCCGATGAGGATGCCGAGCTCGGCCGCCTTGCCGGTGCCGACCATGATCGCGGTCGGGGTGGCCAGGCCGAGGGCGCACGGGCAGGCGATGATGAGCACGGCGATGGCGGTGCCGATGCCGAGCGTGAGCCGCCCCGAGGCGGGCCCGGCGAGCGCCCAGACGCCGAAGGTGAGCGCCGCGACGGCGATGACGGCGGGCACGAACCAGCCCGCGACGGAGTCGACGAGCCGCTGCATCGGCGCCTTGCCGGCCTGCGCCTCCTCGACGAGGCGGACGATCTGGGCCAGGGTGGTGTCCCGGCCGACGGCGGTGGCCCGCATCACGAGGGCGCCGGTGCGGTTCACGGTGGCGCCGATGAGCACGTCCCCGGCGGCCTTGGCGACCGGCAGGCTCTCGCCGGTGAGCATGCTCTCGTCGACGCTGGAGGCGCCCTCGACGGCCACGCCGTCGACCGGGATCTGCTCGCCGGGGCGGACGCGGACGAGGTCGCCGACGGTCACGTCCTCGACGCGGACCTCGACCTCGTCGCCGCCGCGCAGCACGCGGGCGGTGCGGGGCTGCAGGCCGACCAGGGCACCGATCGCCGCCGCGGTCTGCCGCTTGGCGCGCGCCTCCAGCCAGCGGCCGGCGAGCACGAGGGCGGTGACGATGACGGAGATCTCGAAGTACACGTGCAGCGGCAGGCCCCATCGCTCGGCCTGGGCCGGCCAGAGGGTGACGAACGCGCTGTAGCCGTAGGCGACGGTGGTGCCGAGCGCGACGAGGGTGTTCATGTCGGCCGCGCGGTGCCGGGCCGCCGCCCACGCCGCGGCGTAGAAGGGCCGGGCGGCGACGACCTGCACGACCGTGGCGACGACGAGCAGCACCGGCATGAGCCAGTCCATCGCGTCGATGGGCAGCGGGACGTACATCAGCACCATCATCACCAGGCCCACGGCGAGCGTGGCGAGCCAGGCCCACGGCCCCCGATCGCGCTCGGGCCGGGGTTCCTCCTCCGGCCGCGGGCCCTCCTCGGGGGGTGTCTCGGCCACGGCCCGGTAGCCGGCCCGGCCCACGGCGGTGGCCAGCGCGTCGACCGTGACGCGGGCCGGGTCGAAGGTGATCGTGGCGCGCTCGGTGGCCAGGTTGACCCGGGCCTGCTCGACGCCGTCGACCTTGCGCAGCGCCTTCTCCACGCGGCCCACGCACGACGCGCAGGTCATGCCGCCGATCTCCAACGTGCACGATGTCGCCATCGGGTGCTCCTCGGTGCGGGCCCGCGGTCCGGGCCGGTGCGCTGACCGTGCCGGGCCGCGCTGTCCGGGAACTGTCGGCGCCGGACAGGGGGCGGACAGCGGCGCCGCGCAACGTGGGCCGCATCAGCCAGTCCGAACGAAGGAGCCTTTCGTGAACGAGATCCTGCTCGCCGTCCCCGGCATCACCTGCGGGCACTGCGTCGCCGCCATCACCGCGTCGGTCGGCCAGGTGCCCGGCGTGACCGCGGTCCACGTCGACGTCGCGGCGAAGACCGTCCGCACGATCGGCGACGCCGACCCCGCCGCCGTGCGGGCGGCGATCGACGACGCCGGCTACGAGACGGCGTGAGGCCGGCATGCTCCCCCAGCTGGACACCGTGATCGTCGGCGGCGGCCAGGCCGGCCTCGCCCTCGCCTATTACCTGCGCCGCGCCGGGCAGGACTTCGTCGTCCTCGACGCGCATCCCCGCGTCGGCGACGCCTGGCGGCGGCGCTGGGACTCGCTGGCGCTGTTCACGCCGAACCGGTACAACGGCCTGCCCGGCCGGGCGTTCCCCGGCGACCCCGACGCGCACCCGACCAAGGACCAGGTCGCCGACTACCTGGAGGACTACGCGGCCCGGTTCGGCCTGCCGGTCCGCCTCGACAGCCCGGTGACGTCGGTGCGGCCCGGCCCCGGCGGCGGGTTCGTCGTCGAGACCCCGCACCGGCGCTACGACGCCCGGCAGGTGGTCGTGGCCGCCGGGGCGTTCCACACGCCGAGCGTGCCCGGCTTCGCCGCCCGGCTGGCGCCCTCCGTGGTGCAGCTGCACAGCAGCCGGTACCGCAACCCGGGCCAGGTGCCCGGCGGCGACGTGGCCGTGGTGGGCGCGGGCAACACCGGGGTGCAGATCGCCGGGGAGCTCGCCGCCGACGGCCGCCGGGTGGCGCTGTCCGCGGCCTCGCTCGGGCCGGCGCTGCCCCAGCGCTGGCTCGGCCGGGACATCTTCTGGTGGTTCGACCGGCTCGGCACCATGCGCCTCGGCCCCGACGGCCCGCTCGGCCGCCGCATCCGGGAACGCAATCCCATCATCGGTACCGACGTGCGCCGGCTGCTGGGCGACGTCGAACGCCTCGATCGCGTCGTCGGCGCCGCCGGGCGGGACCTGGTGCTCGCCGGCGGGGCGACCCGGCGGGTCGACGCCGTGGTCTGGGCGACCGGGTTCCGGCCGCACTACCCGTGGCTGGAGGTTCCGGTCCTGGACCCGTCCGGCGCGCCGGTGCACCGCCACGGCGTGACCGCCTGGCCCGGCCTGTACTTCCTCGGCCTGCCGTGGCAGCGCACCCGCGGCTCGGCGGTGCTCGGCTGGGTCGGCCGCGACGCGGCGGTGCTCGCCCGGCGGATCCTGGCCGATGCGCCGGCCCGCTCCGACGCATCGGCCCAGGTCGGCGCGCCCGCAGGCCGGTAGCATGGTGGGCCGGCCCGGAGGAGGACGTGGACTTTGGCGAACAGCGAGCCCGACACCGGCGCTGAGGTGCAGTTTCGCCTGCTCGGGCCGGCCGAGGTCCAGGTCGCGGGCCGGCCGCCGGCCGCGCTCGCCCCCTCCGTGCGGCCCCTGCTGGCCCGGCTGGTGCTCGCCGCCGGCCGCGTCGTCTCGGCCGACACCCTCACCGACGCGCTGTGGGGCGAGGAGCTGCCGGTCGACGCGGCCAACGCCCTGCAGACCCGGGTCTCCAAGCTGCGCCGGGCGCTCGGCCCGGCCGGCGACCGGCTCGTCACCCGCGCGCCCGGGTACCTGCTCGCGGTGCCGCCCGAGGCCGTCGACATCCACCGGTTCGAGCGGGCCGTGGCCGGGGCCCGGGCGGCCCGCGACGCCGGGGACCCGGCCGGCGCGCTGCGCGGCTACGACGAGGCGCTGGGCTGGTGGCGCGGCCCGGCGCTGGCCGACGCCGGCGACGCGGAGTGGGCCGAGCGGGAGCGGCACCGCCTGGAGGAGCTGCGGCTGGGCGCCGTCGAGGACCGGCTGGAGCTGCTCGTGGAGGCCGGCCGGCCCGCCGAGGCGGTCGCCGACCTGGAGCGGCTCGTGGCCGAGCACCCGCTGCGCGAGCGGCTCTCGCGCCTGCTCATGCTCGCGCTGTACCGCGGGGGCCGGCAGGCCGACGCGCTGGCCGTGCACCGGACGGTCCGCCGCCGCCTGGCCGACGAGCTCGGCATCGATCCGTCGCCGGAGCTGCAGACCCTGGCCGAGGCGATCCTGCGCCAGCAGGTGCCGGGCGGGCCGGCGGCGCCCGAGCCCGTGTCCCGTGCGACCGGCGCGGCCGCCCCGGGCCCTGCCGGGCTGCCGGCCCGGCTCACCTCGCTCGTCGGCCGCGACGACGACCTCGCCATGGTGCTCGACCAGCTGCGGGCGGCCCGGGTCGTCACGCTCGTCGGCCCCGGTGGCGTCGGCAAGACCACCCTCGCGCTGGAGGCGGCCCGCCACGCCGACCCCGGCGAGGCCGTCCGGTTCGTCCGCCTCGCCGCGGTGCCGGCCGGGGCGGACGTCGCCGAGGCCGTCGCCGTGCAGCTCGGCGTGCCGGCCGCCGAAGCCGTCGCCGGGCACCTGGCCGGCGCCCGCACCCTGCTGGTCCTCGACAACTGCGAGCACGTCGTCGACGGCGCGGCCACGCTCGTCGAGCGGCTCGTCCAGGCCGGCCCGGGGCTGCGCGTCCTGGCGACCAGCCGGGAGGCGCTCGCCGTGGCCGGCGAGGTCCAGGTCGCCGTCGCGCCCCTGCCGGTGCCGGAGGCGGTCCGGCTCTTCGTCGACCGGGCCCGGGCCGTGCGCCCCGGGTTCGCGCTCGACGACGACAACGCGCCCGCCGTCGAGGCCGTCTGCCGGCAGCTCGACGGCATCCCCCTCGCCGTCGAGCTGGCCGCGGCCCGGGTCAAGGCGCTGCCGCCGGCCGAGATCGCCGCCCGCCTGCACGACCGGTTCGCGCTGCTGACCGGCGGGCCGCGCACCGCCGAGGCCCGGCACCGCACGCTGCGGGCCGTGCTCGACTGGAGCCATGAGCTGCTGCCGCCGGCCGAGCGGACGCTGCTGCGCCGCCTGGCGGTGTTCCGCGGCGGCTGGGACCTGTCCGCGGCCGAGGACGTCGGCGGCTTCGGCGACCTCGCGCCCGGCGACGTCCTCGACCTGCTGCTGCGCCTGGTCGACCGCTCCCTCGTCGTGCCCGACCCGGACACCGGGCGGTTCCGGCTGCTGGCCACCGTCCTCGAGTACGCCGCCGCGAGGCTCGCCGACGCCGGCGAGACCGGCGCCTGCCGCGACCGCCACCTCGAGCACTACACCCGGCTCGGCGAGCGGCTCGGGCCGCTCATCCGCTCGACCGGCGGGGCGTGGCCGCGGATGCGCGAGGACGCCGACAACCTGCGCGCCGCCGTCGACCGCGCGCTCGAGCTCGCACCCGCCGAGCTCGGACCGGGGCTGCGGCTGGCCGGCGCGCTCATGCGGTACTGGAACTACGGCGTGCGCCACGAGGGCGTCCGGGCCGTCACCGTCCTGCTCGGCGCCGGCGACGTCCCGCCGGCCGCCCGCGCCGGGCTGTTGCAGGGCCTCGGCCTGCTCGGCGTCTACTACCCGACCCCCGAGTCGCGGGCGGCGGCCCGGGCGAGCCTCGCCCTCTTCGAGCAGCTCGGGGACGCCGGCAATGCCGCGATCTCCCGGCTCGTCGTGGCCTGGGAGGGCGTGTACGGCGGCGACGCGGGGCAGTACCGGGAGCTGATCCAGCGCAGCCGTGGCGAGCTCGGCGGCGCGGAGGACGACTACTGGCTGGCCACCGCCGAGTATCTCGAAGCCCTGCTCGACCTGCGCACCGGCGACTTCGCCGTGGCCGTGCGGCGGTGGCGGCAGGCCGAGACGATGTTCCGCGACCTCGGCGACGCGATGATGGCCGAGGCGTCGCTGGCCCACCTCGGCGTCGCGCTGCACGGCGCAGGCCGGACCGCCGAGGCCCTCGACACGCTGCGCGCCTCGGCCGACGAGTGCCGCCGCCTCCACGCGCCTCACGGGCTCGCGTTCGCCCTGATCCACCTCGCCCACGCCCGCCTCGACGCCGGCGACGACACGGTCACCGCGCTGCTCGCCGAGGCCGACGCCGTCGCCCGGCAGGTCCACAACCCGCGCTGCCAGGCGTGGGCGGCCTGGGGCCGGGCCCGCATCGCCCTCGGCCACGGCGACGCCGTCACCGCCGACCGGGAGTGCCGCCGGGCGCTGCGGCTGCTCGACGACCGCGAGTTCCCGTGGGCCCTGGACAAGCTGCGGGCCTTCGCCGCCGAGGCCGAGGCCGCTCAGTAGCCTCCGCGCCGCACCGCGGCGGCGATCACGGCCGCGTCCACGCTGCCGCGCACCACGAGCAGGCCGCGGCCGGCCCGCACCTCCAGCGCCACGACGCCGGGCACGTCGCCGACCCGCGCGCTGATCCGGCGCACGCACCGCCGGCAGATCGGCCCGCCGATCGACAAGGTCGTCACGCCCCCCGCGCCGCGGCCGTCATCCGTTGTCATGCCGCCCAGCCTCCACCGGGCCGCTGTCCGGCCGCTGTCCGCGCGCTGCCCGCCCCGGCCGGGCCGCCGGCGGCGACCGGACAGCGCGGCCACGCACGCTCCCCATGACAGAAGCCCACCGATCCAAGGAGCACCGGACATGGCCGCAGAGGCGCACGACCTCGTCAAGATCTACGGCAGGGGGGACACCGCCGTACGCGCCCTCGACGGCGCGAGCGTCACCATCCCCACCGGCACCTTCACCGCCGTCATGGGCCCCTCCGGGTCCGGCAAGTCGACGCTCATGCACGCCCTCGCCGGCCTCGACACCGTCGACTCCGGCCGGGTGGTGCTCGGCGACACCGACCTCACCGCGCTCGACGAGCGGCGCCGCACCCTGCTGCGCCGCGAGCGGCTCGGCTTCGTCTTCCAGAGCTTCAACCTCATCCCGTCCCTGACCGCGGCCGAGAACATCGCCCTGCCGCTCACCCTCGCCGGCCGCCCCGTCGACCAGGACTGGTACGAGGAGCTGGTCGCCACCCTCGGGCTGGCCGGCCGGCTGCACCACCGCCCGGCCGAGCTGTCCGGCGGCCAGCAGCAGCGGGTCGCCGTCGCGCGCGCCCTCATCGCCCGGCCGGAGATCGTCTTCGCCGACGAGCCGACCGGCAACCTGGACTCCCGCAGCGGCGAGGCCCTCCTGGAGTTCCTGCGCCACGCCGCCCGCGACCTCGGCCAGACGATCGTGATGGTCACCCACGACCCCCGCGCCGCCGCGTACGCCGACCGCGTCGTCTTCCTGGCCGACGGGCGCGTCACCGCCGAGCTCGACGACCCCACGGCCGACGCCGTCCTGGCCCAGATGGCGCGCCTCGACGCGCCCGCCCGGATCGGCGGGTGACCGCCATGTGGCGCCTGACCATCCGCAACGCCGTGGCCCGGCCGGCCCGGCTCGTGCTGACCCTGCTCGCCGTCGCGCTCGGCATCACCTTCGTCACCGGCACCCTCATCCTCACCGACACCTCCAGCACGCTGCTGGACGATCAGTTCCGCACCGCCGCCGCGGGCACCGACCTCACCGTCCGCCGCGCCACCGCGTTCGACGACGCGATGGGCGTCGAGGTCCAGCGCGACCCGCTGCCGGCCGCGACGCTGGAGCGGGTCCGCGCGGTGGCCGGCGTCGCCGACGCCCAGCCGGTCGCCCGCGGCCAGGGGCTCCTCGTCGTCGGCGGGCGGCCCGTGGTGCCGTCCGGCCCGTCGCTGCTGCAGTCGTGGACGACGGCGCCGTTCAACGCCTTCGCCGTGCGGGACGGCCGCGCGCCCGCCGCCGACGGGGAAGTGGTCCTCGACGCCGCCACGGCCCGGCAGTACCACATCCAGCTCGGCGACGCCGTGACCGTCCAGGCCGCCGAGAACGCGCCGCTGCGCGTGGTCGGGCTCGCCTGGTTCGGCGACCGGCCCGGCCTGCCCGACGCCACCGTGGCCCTGGTCACCCTGCCGGCCGCGCAGCGGCTGCTGCACCTCGGCGACGGCGCCTCCGAGATCGCCGTGTCGGTCGCCGACGGCGCCACCGCGCAGGAGGTGCAGCGGCGGCTGTCCGAGCGGCTCGGCGCCGACCACGAGGTCGTCACCGGCCGGGACGTGGCCGCGTCGAGCGCGGCGGCGGCCAAGACCCAGGTCGGCTACCTGCGGGCCATGCTGCTCGCGCTCGCCGGGGCCGCGCTGCTCGTCGGCGGGTTCCTGATCGCCAACACCTTCGCCATCGTCGTCAGCCAGCGCACCCGCGAGCTGGCGGTCCTGCGCGCCGCCGGGGCCACCGGCCGGCAGGTCCTCGCCTCGGTGCTCGGCGAGGCCGTCCTCGTCGGCGTGGCCGCCTCGGCCGCCGGGATCGGGCTCGGCGTCGCCGCCGCGGCCGGGCTGCGGGCGCTGGCCGCCCGGTTCGGGGTACCGCTGCCGGACGGCTCCCTCGTCCTGCTTCCCCGCACCGTCGCGATCGCGGCCGCCATCGGCGTGCTGGTCACCGTCATCGCCGCATGGGCGCCGGCCCGCCGGGCGGCCCGGGTGGCGCCGGTGGAGGCGATGCGCGAGTCCGCCACCGGTGCGGCGACGGGCCGGGCCCGCCGGCTGACCGGCCTGCTCGTCACCGTCGCCGGCGCCGCCGCCCTCGTGCTCGTGCTGGCCGGCGGGGGCTCGCTGCCGCTGCTCGGCGCCGGCGGGCTGGTCGCCGTCGCCGGGCTCGCGCTGCTCGGCCCCGCGCTCGCCCCGGCCCTGGCCCGCACGGTCGGGCGCCCGCTCGACCTGGCCGGCGTCCCCGGCCGGCTGGCCCGCCGTACCGCGGCCAGTGCGCCCCGGCGTACCGCCGCGACCGCCCTGGCCCTCGCCCTCGGCCTGGGGCTGATCAGCTTCATGACGGTGCTCGGCACGTCGGTCAAGGACGCGATCCGGCAGTCGTACGGCGAGACGATCACCGCCGACTACGTCATCGAGAGCAGCCGCAACGAGATGCTCGGCGGCCTGCCGCCCACCGTCCACGCCGGCGTCGCCGGGCTGCCCGAGGTCGCGGTGGCCTCCCGGCTGCGGTACGGCCATTGGAAGGACGACCGCGGGATGACCGGCGCGCTGACGGCGGTCGACCCGGCCACGCTGCCCCGGGTGGCCTCGCTGCACATGGTCGCCGGGCGCCTCGACGCGCTCGCCGCCGACGGGATCGTCCTGGCCGAGCGGGCCGCCCGCGACCGCCACGTCGCCGTCGGCGACGAGCTGGCGATGACGTTCGCCCGTACCGGCGCGCAACGCCTCCGCGTCGTGGGGCTCCTGCGCGACGCCGACGCGCAGGCCCTGGGCACCGACTACCTCATCGGCCTGGACTCGTACTCCCGGCTGTACACCGAGGACGTCGACGCCAGCGTGCTGGTCCGGACCGCCGACGGCGTCGAGGCGTCCGCCGCCCGGCGGGCCATCGAGGCGGCGCTGGCCGGCAGCCCGACCGCGCAGCTGCGCGACCAGGCCCAGGCGGTGGCCGGCCGGACCCGCAGCATCGACCAGATCCTGGCCGTCACCACCGCCCTGCTGCTGTTCACCGTCGTCATCGCGCTGCTGGGCATCACGAACACGCTCGCGCTGTCGATCGTCGAGCGGACCCGGGAGATCGGCCTGCTGCGGGCCGTCGGCACGACCCGGGCCCAGGTGCGGTGGATGATCCGGGCCGAGGCGGTGCTCGTGGCGGCGCTGGCGGTCGTGGTCGGCGTGGGGCTCGGCGTCGCCTTCGGCGCGGGGGCCGTGCGGGCCCTCGGCCGCGCCACGCCGCTGGCCGTGGAGATCCCGGCCGGCCGGCTCGCGCTGGTCGTCGCGGTCGCCACCCTGGCCGGGCTCCTCGCCGGCCTGCTGCCCGCCCGCCGGGCCGCCCGCCTGGACGTCCTGGACGCGATCAGCCGGGAATGAGGTCGCCGGTCACGCTCCTGCCCCGCCTTCCCCTGATCGCCGCCGGCCCGGACCCGCCGGGCAGGTCCGGGGAAGGCGGCGGCGGCACGCTCGCCGTCATGAGGAATCGATCTCGCGAGGGGGCCGCGGAGTTCTTCCGCGGCTACGGCGTCCTGGGACTGCCCTTCGCCTCCGGCCACGTGCTGGCCATGCGCAAGTTCGTCGTCTCGTCGTTTCGGCGGCGTCATCGCGGACCGGTCCACTGGCTGACGGAGCATATGGCCTGCAGCGGCACCCCGCGACCGCTCCGGCGTCCAGGGACATCACCTACGATCCCAAGCGTCGCTCTTCGAGGAGATCCGGGGGTACAGGCGGTGAGCGATTTCAGGCTGCCGACCCTGGTGCGCATCAGCATGATCGAGGGCGGCGCGGGGGTGGCCCGGGCCGTCGCCGACGCCGCGGGCCGCGCCGGCCGACACGCGCTCGAGTTGCACGATGGGCTCGACATCGGGGCGGACGAGATCGGCCTGCGTGTGGTGTTCATGCTGCCCGGCACGATCTGGCGGCCGCCCTTCGAGGGGCTGCGCGCGGGAGGGTGGTCGGCCCGGTTGCGCTCGGTGTTCTTCGAGGCCGCGGTCCCGCCCGGCCACTACGACCGGCGGGCGGCGCACGCCTACGTGCAGGCGACCCTGGCCTCGGCACGCGACCGGTTCCACCCGGCCCTGCACCGCAAGCGCAAGACGGGACCGACGGCCGTCGCCGACGCGATCCTGGACGGCGTGCTGGAGCGGCTCGAGGCCGAGCGGGAAACGGCCGGACGGCCCGAGTGGTAGGGCACCGATGACGGGCCGCTCTCGTCAGCAGGCTGACGATCCGCTGTGGGGGCTGTGAGGACCTGAGAACGAATCGTGATGCAACCTCCGGACCGGTTCGCTGGTCGCAACGGTATGCGCGTATTGACGGGGATCTGCTGTGTACTGCTGCTCCTTGCCGGCTGCTCCTCCAAATCCGAAAAATCCGGCACGGCCGACACGCCCACCTCGCCCAGCCCGGCCGCCGCGCCGAGCCCGACCCACGGCCTGTGCGGCGGCGACACGGAGCTCGACGACAAGCAGGTGACCTTCCCCACCAAGACCGGGGCCCACCTGGCCGCCTACGTCCTCGGCACCGGCGGCGTCACGCTCGTGCTCGCCCCGCAGGCCAGCACCACCGGCTGCTCGTGGCTGTCGTGGGCGAAGCGGCAGGCGGCGGCCGGGTACCGCGTCCTGGCCTTCGACTTCAACGGCGAGGGCCGCTCCACCAGCGCCGATACCGGCCACAACTCAGACGACGTCGCCGCGGCGGCCGCCTTCGCCCGCACCAGCGGCTCGACCAAGGTCGTGCTCATCGGCGCCTCGCGGGGCGCGACGGCGACCCTGATCGCCGCGGCGGCCCTGAAGCCGCCGGCGGTCGCGGTGATCAGCCTGTCCGGCCCCAGCGACTACGCCCGGGAGAGCGCCCTGCAGGCCGTGCCGGGGCTGACCGCGCCGGTCCTCTACGTGGCGGCGAAGGGCGACAGCGCGTTCGCATCGTCGGCGCAGGAGATGTACGACGCCACCCCCGGCCAGGACCGCAAGCTGGTCCTGGTGGAGGGCCGGCTGCACGGCACGGCCCTGCTCAGCGTCACCGCCGAGGGCGCACCGGAGGCCACCAAGGCCGTTGACGACTTCCTGCGCACCGCCGCCCCACCGGCCTAGCACCGCGGTGACTCCGCTAGCTTCACCACCATGGCGACCGAATTCATCCACGAGGCCTACATCCTGGTGCTCGACGGCCGGATCCTGGAGATCTTCCACCGGGGCAACGAGGACTCGAGGCGGGTCCACGTGGCGTTCCTGGGCGTCTCCGTGAAGCCGAAGGGCGACCGGTTCAAGGTCCAGGTCGGGCCGGCGTACGGCGACCAGGTCATGTCCGGCGCCTGGCTCACCATGGACGCGGTCGAGTACGAGCGCTTCCGCTCGTTCGTCGCACTGGCCATCGCGGCTCGCGACAGCGCCCCCAACCCCGCCTAGCGTCCCCGGCACACCGGCACCGGGGCCGACATCCTGGGCTCCTCGGCCGGGGGGACTGCGCCCAAGGGAGAAATCGCACCCGTACCGGGACATCAGTGTTAGCACGTAATGCGCGGTCACTCCGGGTGGTTGACGGTGCCCGATCCGGTCTGGAACGGGCTGGTGACGCCGGTGTAGCCGAGGTGCAGGATCATCCCGCTGGCGGCGTGCTCGAGGTTGTGGCAGTGGTCCATCCACATGCCGGGGTTGTCGGCGCGGAACGCGACCCGATACGTCTCGCCGGGGCCGACGTCGAGGGTGTCGACCCACCACGGGCTGCCGGTGGTGGTCCGGCCGTCGCGGGACAGCACCAGCATGTGGTGGCCGTGCAGATGCATCGGGTGGTGCTGGCCGCTGCGGTTGACGTAGGTGACCTCGACCAGGTCGCCGTCGGAGACCATGAGCATCGGCACGTCCGGGAACGTGGCGTCGTTCAGCGTGTACCGCACCGCCGGGCGGCCGTCGTAGAAGCCGAGCCGCTCGTCGAGCCGCAGCGTGAACCGCCGGTCGAAGTGGCTGTCCGCCCCGAACGCGGTCGCGGCCGGCGTGCCGTAGCGGGCCGGATCGAGCACCGGCGGCGCGGCGGCGGAGTCCGGGCCGGCGTCGCCGTGCGGGCTGTAGACGATGGCCGGCCCGTCCGCGCGCAGCGTGACCGGCTGGTCGGGCATGGTGAAGACGAGGTCGTAGCGGGCGCCGCCGCCGACGAGGATCCGTGCCCCGGGCAGTACGCCCGGTTCGTGCACGTCGGTGCCGTCGATCGCCGCGACGCGCACCGGGGCGCCGGTCAGGGTGAACGTGGCGGGGTCGCCGTCGGTGTTGACCAGCCGCAGGCGCACCTGCCGCCCGGGCGGCACCGCCCGCCGCTGCACGCCGGAGGCCAGGCCGAGCGTCGCCACCCCGTCCTCGTTGCCCCAGATGTGCCGCAGCACCGTTTCGTCGACCGTGTCGTCGTCGCGCACCGGCGCGTCCCGTGGCAGCACGACGAGGGCGCCGAACAGGCCGCGGCGGACCTGGACCGAGGACATCTCGTGCGAGTGGTACCAGTACGTGCCCGCCTGCACCGCCCGGAACCGGTACACGAAGCTGGCCCCCGGCGCGACGGCGTCCTGGGTCACCCCGGCCACGCCGTCCATCGCGTTGGGCACGTCCACGCCGTGCCAGTGCAGGGTCACACCGACCCCGGGCAGCCGGTTGACCAGCGTCACCTCGACCAGATCGCCCTGCCGGACCAGCAGCTGCGGGCCGGGCGTGACGCCGTTGAACGTCCACGCCGCCACCTGTTCACCGGAGTCCAGCCGTACCGTGGCCTCCTGCGCGGTCAACGTGAACCGGTCCACCGCCGCGTCCCCGGCGGCCGCGGTGTCCGTGCCGGTCAGCTCGGTCACGCTGCGCCCGCCGAGGTGCTGATGCTCTGCCGCGCCGCCGCCGGTGTCCACGGCGCCGCCCGTCATGCCGCTGCGCGCCGGCAGGACGCTGGCTGCGGAAACGCCCGCCGTCACCGCGAGGACCAGCGCCACACCGATCGCGGCGCGTGCTGCCGCGGGCCGCCATCCGGCTTGCCCGGCTCCCGGACGGCGCGGGAGCTTCCGGAATGCCCAGCCCAGTGCCGACGCCCCGAGGACGGCCAAGCCGGTGGCAACGGCGGCGCTCGTCCCGGCCAGCTCCGCCATCGCCGCGACGAGCACGACACCGACCGCACCGGCCAGCGCGGCCACGCGGGCCTGGCCGCTGCGGTACCGCACCGGAAGCTCGTCCGACGGCCCCCCGGCCGGGCGCAGCCACACCAGGTACACCGTCGCCGCCACCACCAGCGCCGGCGCCACGAACACCAGGCGGGGCCCGGCGAACTCCCACCCCCAGGGCAGCATCAGCGCACCGGCGGCCAGCCGCAGCGCGGCCCCGCCGAGCAGCAGGGCGAACGACACCACGGCCGCGCGCGACGGCCCCGCCGCCGAGGCCTTCGGGCCCGTCCCGGCCCACCACACCGCCACGGCCGCGGGGAGCTGCAGCAACGCGATCACCATGTCGGTGTAGTGGACCCACATATACACGCCATCGCCTCCACCCGCACCCTCGGTGCGTCCGTGCTCACGTCCCGCGCACCATACCCGGCGAATGCTGTGCGCTTTCTCAGCTGGAGCGCTGTGCGATGCGGCGGGGCAGCACGATCATGAATACGACGTACAGCGCGACCAGCAGCAGCGGCCCAGGCCCGATGGCGAAGAACGAGCCGAGCAGCCACACCACGGGCCAGAGGCCGAGCAGCCACTTCGGCAACAGGCCGGTGCGCCACGACCCGGCCGCGAGCAGCGCGAGCGCGATGAACGTGAGGAACGAGCAGAGCACGTACGTGGGGCCCCAGCGCAGCTCGGCGCCGGCGAGGACCGACGCGGCGCACTGGACGGCGAGCTCGGCGCAGGCGACGGCGTAGAGCCAGGTGCCGATCGCGCCGAGCGCTCCGTCGCGGCCGTGTTGCAGCTTGTGTACCGCGAACGCGTGCACGATGCCGACCAGGGCCATCGGCACGCCGGCGGCGGTGTACCAGTAGTCGGCGGCGTACTTGAACTCGCCGCCGTCGACCGTGGTCCAGAACGTGCTGACGATCGCGAACCCGACCAGCGCGACGATGCCGATGCTGAGCGCGACCCGGACGACGCGCACCAGCCTCGCGTCGGTGGTGCCGGTGTCGATCGCGGTTGCGGTGGTTGCCATGGTTGGTTGTCCTTCCCGGTTCGATGACTGCCGGTAAGGACGCTAGGAAAGGCGGGCGCCCGGATCGTCGGCCCAGCGAGCGAACGCCCGTCCTCCGGCCGGGGTCCTTCGCGAGGAGGACGACCCCGGGTAGGGGTCCTTCTAGGCTGACCTGCGTGGATCGTGGTTCGAGGGTCGACGCGGTCGTCGCGGCCGGCTTCGCGCTGGCCGGCGTCGTGGAGGCGGCCGTCGTCGGTCACACCGGGCCTGGGCACCTGCTCCTGAACGTGGTAGGCGTGCTGCTGCTCGTGGTGCTCGCCGTGCGCCGGCGGCGGCCGGTGCTCGCGATCGCCGGCGTCGCCGTCGCGGGCGTGCTGGTGGCCGTCGTGCCGCGGCTCGTGTGGCCGCCGACCGGCGCCGAGCTGACGGTGCCGATGGTCGCGTTCATGGTGGCGTCGTACTCCCTCGGCGCGCACGCGCGCAGCCGGGCGGTGTTGTGGCTCGGCGTCCTGCTCCCGCTGGGAGTCGTGCTCGCGGTCGACCTCACGGCGATGATGCGCGGGTGGCGGCTGCTCAACGGGGTCCTGTTCGTCACGCTGTTCCTGGGGCTCGTCCCGATGCTCGTCGGCCGGGCGGTGCGGGCGCGGCAACAGCGGCTGTCGATGCTGCGCGAGCAGCGGGAGCGGATCGAGCGCGAGCAACGCGCCAACGCGCGGTCGGCGGTGCTGGCCGAGCGGCTGTACACGTCGGAACGGCTGCGCCCGACGCTGCTGGAAGGCATGCGCGCGCTCTCCGACGACGCCGAGGCCGGCACGGACCCGGGAGCGGTCGAAGAGGCCGCCCGGGAGCTGCTCGCCCGCACCCGCGAGGAGGTGGTCGCGCTGACCGCGCCGGCCGGCGCGGCCGTCAGTGTCGTGCCCGCCGTTGCCGACCACGTGCCCGCGCTGCGCGCCGCCGCCCAGCCCTGGGTGATCCTGGCGGCGGGCGCGTTCGCGGCCGGTCTCGCCACCGAGTCGGTCGGCGTGCTGGCCGTCCCCGCGGCCGGGTGGGTCGCCGTGCTCGCGAGCGTCGCGGTCGGCCTGCCGCTGGTCGCAGCCTGGCGCGTGCCGGTGACCTCGGCCGCGTTGGCGTGGCTCGCCGCCGCGGCGTACTCGCACCTCGGCGCGCCCCTCGGTGGCACCCTGTCGGAGGCCGCGCTCGTGTTCGCCACGTCGTTCGGGGTCGCCGTGTTGTCGCGGCGCCGGATGGCGGTGGTGGGTCTCGTCGTGTGCTGGGCCGGCCACGCCGCCACGGCGGCCAACCCCGAGATTCTCGGTGACGAGGCGGCGATCCTGGTGTTCTGGCTCGGCGGGCTCGCGGTCAACGAGGTGACCCGGCTGGTCGAGCAGACCCGGGCGAACAACGAGCTCCTCGCCGGGGAGGAGGAGTCGGCGGCCCGCCGGGCGGTCGTCGGCGAGCGCGTACGCATGGCCCGCGAGCTCCACGACGTGATCGGGCACAGCCTCACGGTCGTCGCGCTGCAGGCGGGGGCCGCGCGACGGCTGTCGGCCACGGACCCGGCACGGGTGCCCGGCGTGATGCGGACCATCGCCGCCGCCGCGCGCGAGGGCGTGGCCGCGCTGGAGCCCGCCGACGCCGGGCCGGAGCTCTCGGCGATCATCGACCGGACGCGCGCCACGGGCCTCCCGGTGGACGCGGACGTCGCCGAGGTGACCGCCCTGGGGCCGCAGCAGCGGGCCGTGGTGCTCCGTGTGATCCAGGAGGCGCTGACCAACGTCCTGCGGCACGGGCCCGGCTCACGGGCCACGGTCGTGGTGCGCCGGGACGAGGAGCAGCTGCGGGTGCGGGTCACGAACTCGGCACCGACCCGGCCGGGCAGCGGCCCCGTGATGGGTCGCGGGCTGGCCGGCATCCGGGAGCGGGTCGCCGCGGCCGGCGGCCAGGTGACCTGGGGGCCGCGCGACGGCGGAGGCTTCGAGCTGCGGGCCGTGCTGCCGCTGCCCGCGCCGGCGGATCTGGAGGTCCAGGCATGATCAGCGTCGTCATCGCCGACGACCAGCCGCTCGTGCGCGGCGGGCTCCGGATGATCCTGGAAGGCGAGGCCGACATCTCGGTGGTGGCGGAGGCGGCCGACGGTGACGAGGCGGTCGCCCTCGTCCTGGCCCACCGGCCGGACGTGCTGCTCCTCGACGTGCAGATGCCGGGAGTCGACGGCATCGCCGCGATGCGGCAGATCGCCACGCACGACGTGCCGACGCGCGTGCTGATGCTGACGACGTTCGATCTCGACGAGTACGTCTATCACGCGATGCGCGCCGGAGCCTCGGGGTTCCTGCTGAAGGACATGCCGGGAGAGGACATCGTCTCCGCCGTGCGCCAGGCCGCCCGCGGCGCCGACTCCCTGCTCGCCCCGTCCGTGACCAGGCGCCTCGTCGAGCGGTTCGCCGCGGCGCCGCCGAAGCCGAGCGCCGCCGGGCTCGGCCGGCTCACGGCCCGCGAGCTCGACGTGCTGCGCCTCGTCGGGCGCGGGATGTCCAACGCCGAGATCGCCCGTGAGCTCTTCATCGGCGAGACGACGGTGAAGACGCACGTGGCGCGGGTGCTGATGAAGCTGGGCCTGCGCGACCGCGTGCACGCGGCGATCGCCGCGCATCAGGCCGGCCTGACCTGACCGGCGGGTGCCCCGGCGGGGGATCCGCCGGGGCACCATCCGTTACCGCAGTACCCGGCTCATCGCGCGGGGGTCAGGTGCGCGGCCTCGATGGTCTCGCGCAGGCGCTGCTCCGCCTCCATGCTCAGCGAACTGCGCAGCAGCTGGCCACCGAACTGGTACGGCGCCATCTCCGCCATGACCTTGTCGACGGTGACCTGGTCGATGAGCAGGAACAGCGCCGCGTGACCGGGCTGCAGCGCCGTGCCGACGTCCTTCATGAACTTGTCGTCGACTCCGACGTCGGTGGCCTTTCCGGCGATCGCACCGGTGGCCGCGCCGACCGCCATGCCGAGGAACGGTGCGAAGAAGAGCAGCCCGATGAGGCCGCCCCACATGGCCCCACCGGCCGCACCGACGCCGGTTGCGCTTGCTGCCTGATGCAGCCGGACCTTGCCGTCAGCTCCGGCCTCCACCACGGCGGCATCACGTACGGTGATGAGTCCCTGCCGCTGCAGCTCGATGATCTTCTCCCGAGCGGCGTTCGCGGTGGTCGTGTCGCGGTATCCGATGGCAATCAGATCGCTCATGATGCGTCCTCTCAGATCGCGGTTGGCGTGTCCGCCCGACTGCAACGGTCGGCATTTCGCCGCCGGACCGCTTCGCCCGGCGGGAGTGACGATCGTCGTGCCGGCCATTCCGCCCGGGCTCCCGCCGTTTCATCCTGTGCGAAGGATGGCGCTGCGCGGCGCGCGGTCCGAGGCTGAGAAACAGGGTGACGGACACGATTTTCCCCGGGAGGCCCAAGTGGATGCGTATCCGGCCATTGAGAATCACGGCCTGATCGGCGACCTGCAGACCGCCGCCCTGGTGACCAACGACGGCACCGTCGACTGGTTCTGCGCGCCGCGCTTCGATTCCCCGAGCATCTTCGCCGCGCTGCTCGACCGCCGCAAAGGCGGCTACTGCCAAATCGTTCCGGACGGCACCAGCTACGTCAGCAAGCAGCTGTACCTTCCCGGCACGACGATGCTCATCACGAGGTTCCTCAGCGCGGACGGCGTGGGCGAGCTCATCGACTTCATGCCGATCGCCGGTGGCACCGCCACCGACGTCCACCGGCTGGTCCGGATGATCCGGGTGGTCCGCGGCCACATGCGCTTCCGGGTCGAGTGCCAGCCGCGGTTCAACTACGCGCGGGACGGCCACGAGCTCGAGATCACCCCGGACGGTGCCGCGTTCCGCAGTGCCGGCGCCACGCTGAACGTCAGCGCGGTGCGCCGCAACGGGTCACTCGTCCACCCGGAGGACATCCGGCGGGACGACAACGGACTGCACCTGACCGCCACGCTGTCCACCGGTGATGTGGGCGGCTTCGTCCTGGAAACGCAGCCCGACGGCCCGCCCCGCGCGCTGCACGTCGAGCAGATCCTCGCGATGTTCCAGCAGACCAGGGACTTCTGGCGCGGCTGGATCGGCCGGTCCCGGTACACGGGCCGGTGGCGGGAGATGGTGGAGCGCGCCGCGATGACGCTCAAGCTCATGACCTACGCCCCGACGGGGGCGCTCGTCGCGGCGCCGACCGCCGGGCTTCCCGAGCAGATCGGCGGCGAGCGCAACTGGGACTACCGCTACACCTGGGTCCGCGACGGCTCCTTCTCCGTCTACGCGCTGCTGGGGCTCGGGTTCACCGATGAGGCCGAGGCGTTCCTGCGCTGGCTCAACGACCGGGTGCAGTACGCGAGCGAGAACTCCGCCCCATTGCAGATCATGTACCGCATCGACGGCTCGCCGGACCTCGACGAGGAGGTCCTCGAGCATCTGGAGGGGTACAACCGGTCCTTCCCGGTGCGGGTCGGCAACGGCGCCGCGGGCCAGCTCCAGCTCGACATCTACGGCGAGGCGCTGGACTCGCTGCACCTCGCCGACTCGCACGCGCTGCAGATATCGCACCGGGCCTGGCAGCACGTCGCGCGCGTGGTCGACTGGCTCTGCGAGAACTGGGACCAGCCCGACGACGGCATCTGGGAGACCCGTGGCGGGCGGCAGGACTTCACCTACGGGCGGCTGATGTCCTGGGTCGCGTTCGACCGGGCGATCCGGATCGCCCAGCGCCGGGCCCGGCCGGCCGACACCGCGCGCTGGACCAACATGCGCGACATGGTCTACCGGCAGGTCATCCAGCGCGCCTTCCACCCCAAGCGCGAGGCGTTCGTGCAGCACTACGACTCCGAGGTGCTGGACGCCTCGCTGCTGTACATGCCGCTCGTCGGCTTCATCGCGCCGACCGACCCGATGTGGCACAGCACGCTGTGCGCCATCGACGAGGAGCTCGTGGCCGACAGCCTGCTCTACCGCTACGACCCGATGGCGTCCCCGGACGGGCTGCGCGGATCCGAGGGCACCTTCACGATGTGCAGCTTCTGGTACGTCGACGCGCTGGCCCGCGCCGGGCGACTCGACGACGCGCGGCTCACCTTCGAGAAGATGCTGACGTACAGCAACAATCTCGGCCTGTACGCCGAGGAGATCGCGCCCACCGGTGAACAGATCGGCAACTTCCCGCAGGCGTTCAGCCATCTCGCGCTCATCAGCGCCGCGATGAACCTCGACTACCAGCTCGACCACGGCGCCGGCTGGGTCGAGCCGGTGCTCCGCCACGGCATGGCGACCTCGGGCCGCTGACCTCACCGGCCATTGCGGCCGGGCGACCGTCCCGGCCCACGCTCGCCAGTTGCAGCACCGCTTCCGCTCACCCCGCACGGGGGATGAGCGGTGACGGTTGGAGGCCGACGCTGTAGATGTCGGGCTAGCCCTTGGAGGTGTCGCACCCATGACTACCGCTTCCGGACATCCCTCGACCGCCGGGACGCTGCACGGCCCGGTGGAGGTGCCCTTCTGGCAGTTGGTGGCCGCCGGGGTCATCACGGTGCTGTTCGGCGTCGCCGTGCTGGTCTGGCCGGCGGCGACGCTGCGCCTGCTCGGCGTGCTCGCCGGCATCTGGCTGGTGGTGATGGGCGTGGCGCGCGTCGCCGGCGTCTTCAGGAGCGGCCACGGCGCGACCATGCAGCACCTCGTCGACGGCGCCTTCGGGCTGGTGCTGCTCGTGCTGGGCGTCGCGTGCCTGCGCTCGACCGGGACCGCGGTCGTGGCCCTGTCGGTGCTGATCGGCATGGCCTGGCTGGTGAGCGGCTTCGCCGAGCTGCTGCTGGGCATGACGGCCCATGGGCGGCCGCGGACGTGGCTGCTGACGATGGGCTCGGTGTCGATCGCGGTCGGCATCGTGTTCTTCGCCTGGCCGGGGATCTCGCTGACATCCCTGATCCTGCTGACCGGGATCACCGCGCTCGTGCTCGGCGCGGTCGAGGTGGGCGTGGCCCTGCAAGCACGCCGAGCGGTCACCGCGCACTAGGAGGACAACGTTGGCCCCGCCGCCCACGAGCGGCGGGGCTACTCCTGTTCGAGCGCGCTGCGCAACCGGGTCAGCTCGTCACGCGCCCGGCGGTCCAGGGTCGGGAACTGCGGGTCGAGCTCCATGAGCGCGTGGACGATGGCGGCGGCCGCGGCGATGCGGGCGAACCACTTGTGGTCGGCCGGGATGACGTACCACGGCGCCCACTCCGTGCTCGTGTTCGAGAGCATGTCGCCGTACGCGCGCTGGTAGTCGTCCCAGAACTGCCGCTCCCGCAGGTCGGCCGCCGAGAACTTCCAGTTCTTCTCCGGCCGGTCGATGCGCTGCAGCAGCCGCTTGCGCTGCTCGTCCTTGGAGACGTTGAGGAACAGCTTGACGATCCGGAAGCCGTTCTCGCTCAGGTGCCGCTCGAACTCGTTGATGGTGTGGAACCGGTGGTCCCAGACGTCGCGCATCCGCACCGACGGCGGCAGCTTCTGCTTGTCCAGCAGCTCCGGGTGGACGCGGACGACGAGCACCTCCTCGTAGTGGGAGCGGTTGAAGATGGCGATCTCGCCGCGGGCGGGCAGCCGCCAGCCGTACCGCCACAGGTAGTCGTGGTCGAGCTCCTCCGCCGACGGGACCTTGAAGCTGTGCACCCGCACGCCCTGCGGGTTGACGCCACTCATGACGTGGCGGATGGTGCCATCCTTGCCGGCGGCGTCGAGGGCCTGCAGCACGACCAGGAGCCCCCGGCGGTGCTCGGCGGCGAGCCGCGCCTGGTACTCGGCGAGCATCGCCACGCCGCGCTGCAGCAGCTCGGTGCCCGCGCCCTTGTTGACCAGGTCCCCGGTGTCCCCGGGGTCGAAGTCCCGCGGCAGCCGGACCTTCGTGCCCGGCCGGACACGCAGCGGCGCGATCAGCTCGGCGATGCGGTCACGCGGTGCGCCCGGGGCGTCGCCGCCATGGCGGCCGTCACGCGGTTTGCTCGGCACGGCGCTCGCCTCCCCTGCGCAGGATGGCCTTGCGCACCTCGGTGACCACGATCACGGACAGGGCGGCGCCGATGCAGATCAGCCACTGCACCACGCTGAGGCCCACGGTGTGCAGGAACCGCTGCAGCAGCCCCCACTCGGTGGCCAGCACGATGGCGGCGACGGACATGCCGCTCGTGACCAGGAAGCGGTGGTCGTCGAAGGTGTCCAGGCTGAACACCGAGCGGGTCTCGCTGCGCACCGTGACCGACAGGAACAGATTGAGCAGCGCGAAGGTCGTGAAGCCCATCGTGCGGGCCACGCCGATGCCGTACCACGCGTCCGCCCACTGGATGACCGCCAGCGTGACGACGCCCAGCACCACGCCGACGAACGCCAGCCACAGCAGCGTGCGGCGGGGCAGCAGCGGCTCGTCGGCCCGCCGGGGCGGGCGGTCCATGATGTCGGGCTCCGGGCGGCCGTAGCCGAGGCCGATCGCCTGGAACACCTGGGTCGTGAAGTTCACCCAGAGGGTCTGCAGCGGCACGAAGGGCACGCCGGAGGCGATGTTGAAGATGCTGGCGCCGAGGAACGTGGCGATGAAGCCGATGAGGACGCCCATCTGGAAGAAGACGTACCGCTTGAGGTTGTCGTAGAGCGCGCGGCCGATCTCGACGGCTTTGACGATGGTCGCGAAGTCGTCGTCGGTGAGGATCATCGCGGCGGCTTCCTTCGAGACCTCGGTGCCGGTGATGCCCATCGCGATGCCGATGTCGGCGCGCTTGAGGGCGGGCGCGTCGTTGACGCCGTCGCCGGTCATCGCGACGATGTGCCCCTTGCGTCGCAGCACCTCGACGAGGCGTACCTTGTGCTCCGGGGTCACCCGGGCGATGACCCCGATGTCGTCGATCTCGCGGATCAGCTGCTCGTCGCTCATCGCGGCGAACTCGGCCCCGCTGATGGCCCGGCCGTCGATGCCGAGCTGTTGTGCGATGGCCGCCGCGGTGACGGCGTGGTCGCCGGTGATCATGCGGACCCGCATGCCGGCCGCCTTCGCCGTGGCGATCGCGGCCTGCGCCTGCGGCCGCGGCGGGTCGACGATGCCGACGAGGGCGAGCAGGGTGAGCCCGTCGAGGGCGGCGAGCAGGTCCGCCTGCGGGTCGAACGTCGCCGGGGCGAAGTCCTTGCGGGCGGTGGCCATGACCCGGAGTCCCTGCGCGGCGAGCCGGTCGTTCTCGGCCAGGTAGCGTGCGCGGAGCTCGTCGTCCAGCGGGGTCGGGGTCAGGCCGGGCGAGATCACCGCCGCCGCGCGGGCGAGCAGCTGGTCCGGGGCGCCCTTGACGAAGCAGCGCACGACCTCGGTGCCCGACTCGTCGGTCATCCGATGGAACGTGGCCATCAGCTTGTAGGCGGCGTCGAAGGGCACCTCCGCGACGCGCGGGTACCGCTGCCGCGTCGACGCCACGTCGAGGTGGCCCTTCTCGGCGAGCACGACCAGCGCGCCCTCGGTGGGATCGCCGATCAGCCGGCCGTCGCTCACCACGGCGTCGCCGGCCAGCGCCATCGGCAGCAGGAACGGCTCAAGGGGGACGTCCGGCTGGCCCGCGGCGTGCCGGATGTCGCCGTCGGTGCGGTACCCGCTGCCCGACACCACGTACCGCCGGCCCGGGATGGTCAGCTCGACCGCGGTCATCTGGTTCAGCGTCAACGTCCCCGTCTTGTCGGAGTTGACGGCCGAGGTCGACCCGAGCGTCTCGGTCGACCGCAGCCGTTTGACGATCGCGTTCGACCGGGCGAGCAGCTGGGTGCCCAGCGACAGGATCGTCGTCACGACCGCCGGCAGGCCGGTGGGGACGGCCGAGATCGCGAAGGCGACCGCGGCCAGGAACACGACGTTGAACGCGTTGCCGCGCGCCAGGTTGAGCGCGATCGACAGCGCCAGCGCGACGCCGGCGACGACGAGGATCTGGTTCGTCAGCCGGGACAGCTGCCGCGTCAGCGGCGTCTCGGTGTCCTGCTCCGCCTGCAGCATCCCGGATATGTGCCCGACCTCGGTCGCCATCCCGGTGGCGGTGACCAGGAGCTCGCCGGTGCCCCGGGTGACGTTGGTGTTCATGTACGCCATGTCGACCCGGTCGCCGAGCGCCGCGTCGGCGCCGGCCACCGTGCCGGCGTCCTTGGCCGCCGGGACGCTCTCGCCGGTGAGCGCCGACTCGTCGACCTCCAGCCCGGCGGACCTGACCAGGCGACCGTCGGCCGGGACCAGATCGCCGGCCTCGATCTGCACGACGTCGCCCGGCACCAGCTCCTCCGCGGCCAGCTCGGTCAGCTGCCCGTCGCGGCGCACCCGCGCCTTGACGATCATCATCTTCTGCAGCGCGCTGACGGCGGCCGCGGCCTTGCCCTCCTGGCGCAGCCCGAGGACCGCGTTGAAGAGCGTCAGCACCAGCAGCAGGATGCCCGTGCCGTACTGCTTGAGCGGGTACAGGCTGGCGATCCCGGCACACAGCAGCACGATCTGCATCGGGTCCGCGTACTGCCGCAGGAACGCCCGCCACCACGGCTCCTTGCGCGACTCGACCAGCCGATTGGGGCCGTACGCGGCGCGTCGCGCCGTCACCTCGGCGGCCGGCAGGCCGGCGAGCGGTTCGACGTGCTCCACGGCGAGTGCGTCGCGGACCGACAGCGCGTGGAAGGGCGGGGATTCGGCCTCCGTGGCCGCCGACGTGGCCATGAGCTGGTCGCCTCCTGGAAATCCGACGGATGAGCGGACTACCCAGTCGCCGGCGATTGACGCACGCCCGCCCTAAGCCGGATCGCCTTCCGACGCCGGTGCCGCGAGTGGCGGTTCGTCCGTGTCCTCGTCCGCCGTCGCGGGCGGCTCCCGCAGGACTTCGATGCTGCGTGCCACGATCGCGGTCACCGGGGTGGCGAGCGCGAGCCCGGCGACGCCGGCCAGCGCGCCGCCCACCAGCGTGGCGAGGAGGACCGCCGGTGCGCTCATGCGTAGTGTGGCGCCGAAGGCGAGCGGGCTGACGAGGTTCTGGAGCAGGCCGTTGGCGAGCACGACGACCAGGATCATCCACAGTGCGGCCGACTGCCCGCCGCTGCCGAGCGCGATCAGCACGGCGAAGATCGAGGCGACCGCCGCGCCGAGGTAGGGCACGTATGTGCCGAGGAACGTGATCACCGCTATCGCGCCCACCAGCGGTACGTGCAGGATCAGCGCGCCGATCGCGACCGCGACGGCATTGAACGCCCCGATCAGGCTCAGCCCGCCGTAGTAGCGCCGGATGACGACGGCGGCCCGGCCGAGGAGGCGCCGAGCCAGGTGCTCGGGCAGCGGGAGCCGTGTGGCGGCCCGGTCGGCGATGGCGTGGCCGTTCATGAGCAGGAAGAAGCAGATGAACAGCGCCACGAACAGGCCGAGCAGGATGTTGACGCCGGTGCCGAGCAGGTTGCCCAGCGCGGGCAGCAGGCCGGCCAGGAGCGTGTTGCCCGACTGCTGCACGGAATTCCGGCCGGCCTCGGCGGCGTTGCCGCTGACCCCTGCCGACGTGAGGATGCGGTGCAGCTCGCCGACGGCCGCGTCCAGGTTCTTGCTGATCTGTTCCTGCTGGCTGGCCACGCCCCACACGACGAGCGCGATGGCGCCGGCGCCCAGCGCGATCACGAGGAGCAGCGTGGCGGCGGCACCGACGCTGCGGGGCACGCGGCGCCGCGCGATGCCGTCGATGACCGGCAGGAACACGATGGCCAGGAACAGGGCGACCACCAGCGCGATCACGATGGGCCGCAGGACGACGAGCAGGAAGATCGCCGCGACCACCAGCAGCGCCACGCCGACGAGCGACCAGGCCACGGCGCCCGCCGCTCGCAGCCGGTTCGACAATGGCCGGGAAGATGGCCCATCAAGGCGGTTCAACATCGGCCGGGCACTACCCCCGCAGAGCGCGGGCAATCCTGCTGGATGCGGCTAAGGCGACAGGGGGCGCCAGCTCAGCGGGGTCGACAGGACCATCGTGCTCGACGGCTGGCCGTACGGGGCCAAACGATCAATCGTGGCCTCGAAGTCCTCCATCGACACCGTCACGACCTTCAGGATCGAGCACGCGTCGCCGGTCACGCGGTGGACCTCCATGACCTCCGGCCAGTTCAGCACCTCGGGATCGCGCAGCACGCAACGCGAGCCGTAGCACGACATCGTGATCAGTGCGACGACGTGCCGGCCGGCCTTGGCCGGGTCGACGTGTGCGTGGTAGCCGGTGATCACCCCGGCGGTTTCCAGACGACGGACCCGCTCGGCGACCGCCGGGGGTGAGAGGTGGACCCGGCGGGACAGTTCGGAGTAGGAGAGCCGACCGTCATCCTGCAGTTCGCGCAGCAGCGCCCAGTCCATGTTGTCCACGGACACCTTCCGTTCGAAAAGTCGATCACCCCGGACGGTTTCCATACCGTACGTGAGCAGCCTAAACGACCGTTGATCCACTATTTCGTGGAGGTGGGTCACCGTACCAGGATTGAGGTGTGAGTGGTCCGATCCTCGACTTCCCCGAACAGGTTCCATACGACGCGTACGTCCACGCCAGCACGCTGCACTCGCTGCAGCAGCCGCTGACCAAGGACCCCGGCGAGATGTCGTTCCTCATGGTCAGCCAGGTGATGGAGCTGTGGTTCGGGCTGGCGTGCCACGAACTGCGCGAGACCCAGCGGCTCCTGCGTGAGGACGACGTGTGGGGCGCCCTCGCCCCGCTGCGCCGCATCAAGCTGCATCTGGAAGGGCTCGTCGCCGCCTGGAACGGGCTGCGCTGGATGACGCCGCCCGACTTCAACCGGTTCCGCGCGCAGCTCGGCGACGCGTCGGGCTTCCAGTCGGCGATGTACCGCCACCTGGAGTTCCTGCTCGGGCTCAAGAGCGAGGCGCTGATCCGCCCGTTCAAGCGGCAGGCCGACCTGTACCAGGACCTGACCGCCGCCCTGCGCGCGCCGAGCGTGTGGGACGACGTCACCGCGCTGCTCGCCCGCCGCGGCTTCGAGATCCCCGAGGAGGTGCTGGAGCGCGACCACTCGCACGAGTACGAGCCGTCGCCGGAGGTCGAGCGGGCCTGGGTGGAGATCTACCGCGACGACCGCGGCGACAACCCGCTCTACCTGCTCGGCGAGGCGCTGACCGACGTCGCGGACGTGTTCGGCGACTGGCGGTACAAGCACCTGACCGCGGTACAACGGACCATGGGCAACAAGCCGGGTAGCGGCGGCTCCTCCGGCGCGGCCTGGCTCACCCGCAGCATGGCGCGGGTCGTCTTCGCCGAGCTCTGGTCGGCCCGGACGGTGATCTGATGCGACTCGGAGAAGACGAGGCCCGGCGGCTCGACGCCGACGATCCGGGGCACCGGGAGCTGTTCCTCGTGCCACCCGCCGAGGGCGGCGACCACCCCGAGACGGCGTACCTGGCCGGCAACTCGCTCGGCCTGCAGCCGCGCGCCGTGCGGGGCGAGCTGCTGCAGGAGCTCGACGAGTGGGCCCGGCTCGGCGTCGAGGGGCATCTGGAGGCCGGACGGCCCTGGCTGCCGTACCACGAGCTGCTGCGCGAGCCGGCCGCCCGCCTGGTCGGCGCGCTGCCCGCGGAGACGGTCGTGATGAACTCGCTGACCGTCAACCTGCACCTGCTGATGGTCTCGTTCTACCGGCCGGAGGGCGCCCGCACGCTGATCGTCGTGGAGGACACGGCGTTCCCGTCGGACAGCTACGCGGTGCGCAGCCAGGCGGCCTTCCACGGCCTCGACCCGGACAAGACGGTGGTGCGCACGAACGACCCGCTGGCGGCGATCCGCGAGCACGGCGACCGCATCGCGCTGGTCATGCTGGGCGGGGTCAACTACCTCACCGGCGAGCTGATGGACATCCCGGGGATCACGGCGGCGGGGCACGCGGCCGGCGCGGTCGTCGGATGGGACCTGGCGCACGCGGCCGGCAACGTCCCGCTGCGGCTGCACGAGTGGGGCGTCGACTTCGCCGCGTGGTGCTCGTACAAGTACCTCAACAGCGGGCCCGGGGCGGTGGCGGGCGCGTTCGTGCACGAGCGGCACGCCGGCGCCGACCTGCCCCGCTTCGAGGGCTGGTGGAGCACCGAGGCGGCGACCCGGTTCGAGATGGCGCCGGTGTCCCGGCCGCCGCGGACCGCCGACGCGTGGCAGGTGTCCAACCCGCCGATCCTCGCGATGAGCCCGGTGCGCACGTCCCTGGAGCTGTTCGACGCGGTGGGCATGCCGGCACTGCGGGCGCGCAGCGAGCGGCTCACCGCGTACCTGCAGTCGCTACTGGACCCGATCGGCGTCGAGGTGGTGACGCCGCGCGACCCGGCGCGGCGCGGCTGTCAGCTGTCGCTGCGGGTCGCCGACGCCGGCGGGCTGAGCAAGACCCTGCGGCACCGGCACGGGGTGATCGCCGACAGCCGCGAGCCCGACATCGTGCGGCTGGCGCCGGTGCCGCTGTATTCGACGTACCACGACTGCTGGCGGGCCGCCGCCGCGATTGCACAGGAGGTGGGGGCATGAGCAGTCTGTCCGGCCGTGGGCTGCGGGGCTCGCAAGCTCACTCCTCGCCCACTCATGTCGCCGTGGTCGGTGCCGGGCTCACCGGCAGCCTGCTCGCCTGTTTCCTGGCCCGGCGCGGGCACCAGGTGACCGTCTACGAGCGCCGGCCCGACCCGCGCACCGCCGCGGCCGAGCGGGGCCGGTCGATCAACCTGGCGTTGTCGGAGCGGGGCATCGACGCGCTGCGGCGGGTCGGCCTGCACGAGCGGGTGCTCGTCGACGCGCTGCCGATGCACGGGCGGATGATCCATCCGGTCGACGGCGAGCTGGACTTCCAGCAGTACAGCATCGACGGTCAGCGGGCGATCAACTCGATCAGCCGGGGCGCGCTCAACAACGCCCTGCTCGACGCGGCCGCCGCCACCCCCGGGGTGAGCATTGTCTTCGAGCACCGGCTCACCGGGCTCGACCCGCTGGTGTTCGCGACGCCGGCCGGCGAGGCGAAGGCGAGCGCCGACGTCGTCATCGGCGCCGACGGGGCCGGCAGCGCGGTGCGCGGCCAGCTGCTCGGCATGGGGCTGATCGACGAGTCGGTCGACTTCCTCGACTACGGCTACAAGGAGCTGACCATCGCGGCCGGCCCGGACGGCGACTTCGCCATGGACCCGGGCGCGCTGCACATCTGGCCGCGCGGCACGTCGATGATGATCGCGCTGCCCAACCCGGACCGGACGTTCACCTGCACGCTGTTCTGGCCCCACGGCGGCACGTCGAGCCTCGCCTCGCTGGGCAGCCCGGCCGCGATCGAGCGGCATTTCCGGGCGGTCTACCCGGACGTGGTACCGCTGATGCCGAACCTCGTCGAGGACTACCGGCTCAACCCGGTCGGCCTGCTCGGTACGGTCCGCTGCGGGCCGTGGCAGGCGGCGACGCCGGGCGGCCCGGTCGGGCTGATCGGTGACGCCGCCCACGCGATCGTGCCGTTCTACGGGCAGGGCGCCAACTGCGGCTTCGAGGACTGCGTCGTGCTCGACCGGGTACTCGACGAGACCGGCGACGACTTCGCCGCCGCGCTGCCGCTGTTCGAGGCCCGCCGCCGCGAGGACGTCGAGGCGATCGCGACGATGGCGCTCAACAACTTCGTGGAGATGAGGGACAAGGTGGCCTCGCCGGTGTTCCAGCTCGGCAAGAAGATCGAGCACGCGCTGGAGCGGGCGCTGCCCGGCCGGTACGTGTCCCGCTACGAGCTGGTCTCGTTCAGCACCACGCCCTACGCGCAGGTGCGGGACCGGGTGCGGCGGCAGCACCAGGTGCTCGGGGCGGTCGGCGTGCTCGCGCTCGGCGGGCTCGGGGCGCTCGGCGCCGCCGTGGCGAAGGGGCGGCGGCGATGACCCTGCGCCACTTCGTCGGTGGGCGCTTCGTCGCCACCGGTTCGACGTTCGCGAAGCTGAGCCCGGTCACCGGCAACCGCGTCACCGAGGTGTGCGAGGCCGACCGGTCCACTGTGGACGCCGCGGTGGAGGCGGCGCGGGCGGCCGTGCGCGGCCCGTGGGGGCGCACCAGCGAGCTGGAGCGCGCCGCCGTGCTGCGCCGGATCGCCGACGAGCTGGAGCGGCGCTTCGACGACCTGGTCGCCGCCGAGGTCGCCGACACCGGCAAGCCGGTCAGCCAGGCGCGCACGCTCGACATCCCCCGCGGGGCGGCCAACTTCCGGGCGTTCGCCGACATCGTCTCCGCGGCACCGGCCGAGTCGTTCACCACCGTCACCCCGGCCGGGGGGCGCGCCCTCAACTACGCGGTGCGCAAGCCGGTCGGCGTGGTCGCGATCGTCGTGCCGTGGAACCTGCCGCTGCTGCTGCTGACCTGGAAGGTCGCCCCGGCGCTCGCGTGCGGCAACGCGGTCGTGGTCAAGCCATCGGAGGAGACGCCCTCCTCGGCGACCGTACTCGCCGAGGTGATGTCCGCCGCGGGCGTGCCCGACGGCGTCTTCAACCTCGTGCACGGGTTCGGGCCGGACTCGGCGGGGGAGTTCCTCACCCGTCACCCGGACGTCGACGCGATCACGTTCACCGGCGAGTCCGCGACCGGTTCGGCGATCATGCGGGCCGCCGCCGACGGGGTGAAGGCGGTCTCGTTCGAGCTCGGTGGGAAGAACGCCGGCCTGGTGTTCGCCGACACCGACCTCGACGCGGCCGTCGCCGGCTCGGTGCGCTCCAGCTTCACCAACGGCGGCCAGGTGTGCCTGTGCACCGAGCGGCTGTACGTGCAGCGCCCGGTCTTCGACGAGTTCGTCACCCGGCTGGGCAAGGCGGCGTCCGATCTGTCGTGGGGATGGCCGCAGGACGAGGGCACCGGCACGATGCCGCTGATCTCCAAGCAGCACCGCGAGAAGGTGCTCGGCTACTACGACCTCGCCCGCACGGAGGGCGCCACCGTGGTGACCGGCGGCGGGGTGCCGACCTTCGACGACGCCCGCGACGGTGGCGCGTACGTCCAGCCGACCGTGCTCGTCGGCCTCCCGCCGGACGCGCGGACCAACCGCGAGGAGATCTTCGGGCCGGTCTGCCACATCGCGGCGTTCGACACCGAGGAGGAGGCGTTCGCGCTGGCCAACGACAGTGACTACGGCCTCGCCGCGACCGTGTGGACCCGCGACGTCGGCCGGGCGCACCGGGCCGGCCTGGCGCTGGACGCCGGGCTGGTCTGGGTCAACACCTGGTTCCTGCGCGACCTGCGCTCGCCCTTCGGCGGCGTCAAGGCCTCCGGCGTCGGCCGCGAGGGCGGCGTCCACTCGCTCAACTTCTATTCCGAGCTCACCAACGTCTGCGTGGACCTCTCATGACCGATGTGCAGAAGGCGGCCGAGGCGCTGCTGGCCGCCTACGAGACCGGCACCCCGATCCCGCCGCTGCGCGGGACGGTGCTGCCGGAGGGCGACGTCGCCACGGCGTACGCCGTGCAGCGGGCCCAGGCCGAGCGCTGGGAGGCCGCCGGGCGGCGGCCGGTCGGCGCGAAGATCGGCCTGACCTCGCCGGCCGTGCAGAGCATGTTCGGCGTCTTCCAGCCGGACTTCGGCGTGCTGTACGCCGACATGGCCGTGCCCGACGGTGCCCCGATCCCGGCCGGCAAGCTGCTCCAGCCGCGCGTGGAGGTCGAGGTCGCGTTCGTGCTCGGCCGCGACCTGCCGGACGAGCAGGTCACCGTCGTCGACGTCATCCGGGCCACCGAGTACCTGCTGCCGGCCATCGAGGTGGTCGACTCGCGCATCGCGGGCTGGGACATCTCCATCGTGGACACCGTGGCGGACAACGCCTCCAGCGGCCTGTACGTGCTCGGCACCGCGCCGCGCCGGCTGGCCGACGTCGACCTGCGGCTGTGCGGGGCCGTGGTGGAGCACGCCGGCGAGCCGGTGTCGGTCGGGGCGGGCGCGGCCTGCCTCGGCAACCCGGTGCACGCGGTCGCCTGGCTGGCCACCACGCTCGCCGCCGCCGGCCGCCCGCTGCGCGCCGGCGACCTCGTGCTGTCCGGCGCGCTCGGCCCGATGGTCTCGGTGCCCGTGACGGCCGCGGGGCCGGTGTACGAGGCGCGGGTCTCCGGGCTCGGGTCGGTCCGGGCGGTTTTCGAAGGGAGCGCGGCATGACCGTGGGCGTGGCCGTCATCGGCTCGGGCAACATCGGCACCGACCTGATGATCAAGGTACTGCGGCTCTCGGAGTCGCTCTCGATGGTCGCGATGGCCGGCATCGACCCGGACTCCGACGGGCTCGCCCGGGCCCGGCGGCTCGGCGTCGCCACGACCGCGGCCGGCGTCGACGGCCTGGTCGCCATGCCCGAGTTCGCCGACGTGCGGATCGTCTTCGACGCGACCAGCGCCGGGGCGCACCGGCACAACAACGAGGTGCTGCAGGCGCACGGCCGCCGGGTCGTCGACCTCACGCCCGCGGCGATCGGGCCGTACGTCGTGCCGACGGTCAACCTCGACGAGCACCTCGCCGCGCCCAACGTCAACCTCGTGACGTGCGGCGGCCAGGCGACCGTGCCGATCGTCGCCGCGGTCGGGGCCGTGACCCCGGTCGCCTACGCCGAGATCGTCGCCTCGATCGCCTCGAAGTCGGCCGGCCCCGGCACCCGGGCCAACATCGACGAGTTCACCGTCACCACCGCCCGCGCGCTCGAGGTCGTCGGCGGCGCCGCCCGGGGCAAGGCCATCATCGTGCTCAACCCGGCCGACCCGCCGCTGCTGATGCGCGACACCGTGTACTGCGTCTGCCCCGACCGCGACGCCGACCGGACCGCGATCGCCGCGTCGGTCGAGGCGATGGTGAAGGCGGTCGGCGGGTACGTGCCCGGCTACCGCCTCAAGCAGGAGGTCCAGTTCTCCACCGACCCCGAGGGGCTGCTCGTGTCCGTGTTCCTCGAGGTCTCCGGCGCCGGGCACTACCTGCCCGCCTACGCCGGCAACCTCGACATCATGACCTCCGCCGCGTTGCAGGTCGCCGAGAGGATGGCGGCATGACCGCCGGAGCGAAGCGGAGGCGGGCTTGCCGCGCACTTGTCTTGGTTCTTGCGACTCAAGGTAGGGCTTCATGACCGAGCGTCTGTACATCCAGGACGTGACGCTGCGCGACGGCATGCACGCCATCGCGCACCGGTACACCGTCGGGCAGGTGCGCACGATCACCGCCGCGCTCGACGCGGCCGGCGTCGACGCCATCGAGGTCGCGCACGGCGACGGCCTGGCCGGGTCGAGCGTCAACTACGGCCGCGGCGCGGCCACGGACCCCGAGTGGATCGCGGCGGCCGCCGAGGCGATCACCAACGCGCGGCTGACCACGCTGCTGCTGCCCGGGATCGGCACCATCGCCGACCTCAAGCAGGCCCGGGACCTCGGCGTCACCAGCGTGCGGATCGCCACCCACTGCACCGAGGCCGACATCGCCGCCCAGCACATCGGCTGGGCGCGGGAGAACGGCATGGACGTCTCCGGCTTCCTGATGATGTCGCACATGAACCCGCCCGCGGCGCTGGCCGAGCAGGCCAAGCTGATGGAGTCGTACGGCGCGCACTGCGTCTACGTCACCGACTCCGGCGGCCGGCTGCTCATGCGCGACGTCGCCGAGCGGGTCGACGCCTATCGCCAGGTGCTCGACCCGGCCACCCAGATCGGCATCCACGCCCACCACAACCTGTCGTTCGGCGTCGCCAACAGCGTGGTCGCCGTCGAGCACGGCACCGTGCGGGTCGACGCCTCCCTCGCCGGGCAGGGCGCCGGCGCCGGCAACGCGCCGCTGGAGGTGTTCGTGGCGGTCGCCGACCTGATGGGCTGGGAGCACGGCTGCGACACGTTCGCGCTCATGGACGCGGCCGAGGACCTGGTGCGGCCGCTGCAGGACCGCCCCGTGCGGGTCGACCGGGAGACGCTCTCGCTGGGCTACGCCGGGGTCTACTCCAGCTTCCTGCGCCACGCCGAGCGGGCCTCGGAACGCTTCGGCGTGGACGTACGGGACATCCTGGTGGAGCTGGGCCGCCGGCGGATGGTCGGCGGCCAGGAGGACATGATCGTGGACGTCGCCCTCGATCTGGTGAAGGAGCGAGGATGACTCTGGCAGAGCGGCTCGACGAGGCCGAGCGGACCCGCACGGCGATTCCCCAGGTGGTCTCGCAGAGCGGCGCCGATGCCGACGAGGCGTACCGCATCCAGGAGGCGCTCGTGGCGCGGCGGGTCGGCCGCGGCGAACGGCTGGTCGGCCTCAAGCTGGGTCTCACCAGCCGGGCCAAGATGGCGCAGGTCGGCGTCGACCAGGTGATCTGGGGCCGGCTCACCGACGCGATGCGGGTCGAGGACGGCGGCACGGTCGACGCCGGCCGGTACATCCACCCCCGGGTCGAGCCCGAGGTGGCGTTCCGCCTCGACGCGAACGGCGCGGCCACCGCCGTCGCGCCGGCCCTGGAGCTGATCGACTCCCGCTACGCCGACTTCAAGTTCGCGCTGCCCGACGTGATCGCCGACAACACCTCGGCGGCCGGGTTCGTCATCGGCGCGTGGCAGCCGCTGCCGGCCGGGCTGGACAACCTGGGCGTGCTGCTGGAGGTCGACGGGCGAGTCGCCCAGATCGGGTCCACGGCCGCCATCCTGGGCGACCCCCGCCGGGCCCTCGCGGCCGCGGCCACGCTGGCCTCCTCGGCGGGTGTGCGGCTGGAGGACGGCTGGGTGCTGCTCGCCGGCGCCGCGACGGCGGCCGTGCCGCTCGCGCCCGGTGCGCACGTGCGCGCGGTCGTCGAGGGCCTCGGCACCGCCTCCCTGCGGGCGCTGTCATGATCGTCGACGGCGCGGCCCGGCCGCGCGGGCGGTTCCCACACGTGAAGGTCGCGGGCGGGTTCGCGTACGTCTCCGGCACGTCGTCGCGCCGGCCCGACAACACCATCGCCGGCGCGTCGGCGGACGCGATGGGCACGACGAGCCTCGACATCCGCGAGCAGACGCGGGCCGTGCTGCGCAACATCGACGACATCCTCGCCGCGGTCGGCGCGTCGCTCGCCGACCTGGTGCAGGTGACCACGTATCTGGTGAACATGAACGACTTCGGCGGCTACAACGAGGTCTACGCCGAGTTCTTCGACGAGACCGGGCCGGCCCGCACCACCGTGGCGGTGCACCAGCTGCCGCACCCGCACCTGCTGATCGAGATCCAGGCCGTCGCGCTGATCCCCCGTGGAGGTGGAGATGACTGACATGTCGCCGGTGAGCTTTCCCGACTGGCTCGCCGAGAACCAGCACCTGCTCAAGCCGCCCGTCGGCAACAAGCAACTGTTCCCGACCGGGTCGGACTTCATCGTGATGGTCGTCGGCGGGCCCAACCAGCGCACCGACTTCCACGTGGACCCGTACGAGGAGTTCTTCTACCAGATCAAGGGCAACATGCACCTCAACGTCATGACGCCCGACGGCCCGGACACGGTGCACATCAAGGAGGGCGGGATGTGGCTACTGCCGGGCAACATGCCGCACTCGCCGCAGCGCGAGGCCGGCTCGATCGGCATCGTGGTGGAGCGGGTGCGCGAGGAGGGGACCCTGGAGAAGTTCCAGTGGTACTGCCCGTCGTGCGGGAACAAGGTGCATGAGGTCGAGCTGCAGGTGCGCGACATCGTGGTCGACCTGCCGCCGGTGTTCCAGGCGTTCTACGAGGACGAGAAGGCGCGGACCTGCACCCAGTGCGGCAGCGTGCACCCGGGTAAAGGATGAGGGTCGACGTCCACACCCACCTGGTCCCGCTCGGCTGGCCGGACCTCGCCGCCGAGTGCGGCGGCACCGGGTGGCCGTGGCTGCGCGTCGACTCCGAGCGCGCGGCGATGATCATGGTGGGGTCCACCGAGTTCCGGCCGATCGGCCCGTCGGCGTGGGACGCGCCGACCCGCCTGGAGGACATGGACGCCGACGGCGTCGACGTGCAGGTGATCTCCCCGACGCCGGTGTTCTTCTCCTACGACCGCCCGGCCGCTCAGGCGGTCAAGGTCGCCCGGATCTTCAACGACCTGACGCTGAAGCTGGCCGCCGAGGCCCCGGGCCGGCTCGTGCCGTTCTGCCAGGTGCCGCTGCAGGACCCGGACGCGGCCTGCGCCGAGCTCGACCGCTGCCTGGCCAACGGGCACGTCGGCGTCGAGATCGGCAACCACGTGGGCGAGCGCGACCTCGACGACCCGGGCATCGTCTCGTTCCTGCAGCACTGCGCGGCCGTCGACGCGCCGGTGTTCGTGCACCCGTGGGACATGCCGGCCGGTCCGCGCCTGGACCGGTGGATGGCCCGCTGGCTGACCGGCATGCCGGCCGAGACGCACCTGTCGATCGTGGCGATGATCCTCGGCGGGGTCTTCGACGCGGTACCGCCGTCGCTGCGGATCTGCTTCGCCCACGGCGGCGGCAGCTTCGCCTTCTGGCTCGGCCGCGCCGAGAACGCCTGGCACCGCCGCGGCGACGTGGTCCGGGGCCGCGCGGCCCACCCGCCGTCGCACTACGCCGACCGCTTCTCGGTCGACTCCGTCGTGTTCGACCCGGCCGCCCTGCGGCTGCTGGTCGAGACGCTGGGGGAGGACCGGGTCATGCTCGGCAGCGACTATCCGTATCCGCTGGGCGAGCGCCCCGTCGGCGCGGTGGTCGACCGGGCCGGCTTCCTGAGCGAGGCCCAGCGCGCGAAGCTGCTGGGCGGCAACGCACTGCGGTTCCTCGGACGCTGACCACAAGGCTGCGCCGCGGTTCCTCGGACGCTGACTACAAGGCCGCGAGCCGGCCGGACACCGCCCCGCGAACACCGGGCCGTGCGACGACGTCGTCGCACGGCCCGGCGCCGTTTGGCGGCCGCTCAGACCGCTGTTTCGTGCCTGTGAAATCTGGTGAACAGACCTGATCCGCGGCATCCTCCATACGGTCGGAGAGTGCCGCCGCTAGCTGTATCTTTCCTGTTCACTGCGGGACGCATCTTGTTCACTGAACTCGCGCCTGATAGAACATCGAACAGGTCGGGCTAACAGAGGAGTGAACATGGCAGACTCTCCCCTTCTCTCCCGCCGCTCCGTACTTCAGCTCGGCGGCGTGGGCGCGCTCCTGCTCGCCACCGGCGCCTGCGCGAGCGGCAGCAAGAACAACACTTCGTCGTCGGAATCCGGCGGCGCCAAGTCGTCGACGCTGAAGATCGCGGTGTCCAGCTACATCAGCAGCTGGGACCAGGACTTCGTCGGCTTCGACCTGACCGCCCTGATGCTGTACAAGAACGTCTTCCCATACATGATCGACTACGGCGTGAAGGCCGTCGGGGACAGCAAGATCCTCGACACCGACAACATCATGCCGACGTTCGCCGAGTCCTTCGAGCCGGACGCCGAAAAGAAGGTGTGGACGCTCAAGCTGCGCAAGGGCTTCAAGTTCCCCAGCGGCAACGAGCTCAAGGCCGCCGACGTGAAGTGGTCGAAGGACCGGGCGTTCGCCGCCAAGGCCAACGTCGCCGGCATCTACCGCACGATCGGCCTCACCAAGCCCGAGCAGGTCGTCGTGGTCGACGACTACACGGTCGAGTTCCACCAGGAGTTCCCGAGCGCGCTGACCCGGCAGATCCAGGCCATCTCGCTCTACGTCTTCGACTCGGCCGAGGCGAAGAAGCACGCCACCGACGCGGACCCGTGGGCCAAGGAGTGGTTCGCGAAGAACCCGCCCACCGGCGGCTACTTCAACGTCTCCAAGGCCACCCAGGGCCAGGAGATCGAGCTCACCGCGAACGACGCCTACCCGGGCCCGGACCCCGCCAAGACCAAGACGATCCGCATCTCGGTCGTGCCGGCCGCCGCCAACCAGCGGCTGCAGCTGCAGTCCGGCGACATCGACGTGGCGCTGGGCGCGAGCCCGCGCGACATCAAGGACCTCAAGAGCGCCTCCGGCATCACGGTGCTGTCGGCGGCCAGCAACTCGCAGATCGCCATCCAGATGTCGACGACCACCGCGCCGTTCGACGACGTCAACGTGCGCAAGGCGCTGGCCTACGCCACGCCGTACGAGCAGATCATCAAGAACGTGTACGGCGGCGACGCCCGGCCGACGAAGAGCGTCGTGCCGCTGGACATGCCGGGCTACTCCGAGAAGGGGTACCCGTACACGTACGACATCGACAAGGCCAAGGCGGCGCTCGCCGCGTCGGGCAAGACCTCGATCAGCTCGGAGCTGGTCTTCCAGGCCAACAACGACGAACAGCAGCAGCTCGCCGTGCTCGTGCAGAGTGAGGCCCGCAAGGCCGGCATCGAGCTCAAGCTGACGCCGCTCGACCCGGCGACGCTCGCCGACCGGCGCGGGAAGAAGAACATCCCGCTGCAGATCACCTCGGGCCAGCTGTGGGTCAACGACGTCGAGTACATGCTGGCGACCAGCTTCGTCAAGGGCGCCAACCTCAACTACTCGAACTACACCAACCCGAAGATCGAGCAGCTCTACGAGCAGTCGCACACCACCGTGGATGCCGGCGCGCGCAACCAGCTCTGGGCACAGGTGCAGGACACCATGGCCGAGGACGTGCCGTGGGTCGTGATCTGCCAGCCCAACTTCAACCTGCCGGTGCGCAAGTCGGTGTCCGGATGGGTGCAGCCGATGGACGGCCTGGCCCGCCTGCGCTACCTGGGTGCGTCGGCCTAAATGCGAATCCTCCGGTTCGTCGCCCGCCGGCTGCTCCAGCTCATTCCGGTCCTGCTCGGGGTGGTCGTGCTGACATTCCTGCTGGTCCGGGTGCTGCCCGGTGACCCGATCCGGACCATCCTCGGGCCCAACGCGACCGCCGCCGACGAGGCGGCGGCGCGGGCCCGGTTCGGCCTCGACAAGCCGCTGTGGCGGCAGTTCGTCGACTACCTCGGCGGCCTGGTCACCGGGGACTTCGGCACGTCGATCCAGAGTGGACAGTCGGTCGGCGGCGAGATGGCGCTGCGGATCGGCCCCACCATGGAGCTGGTCGTGCTGGCGGTGGCGATCGCCGTGGTGATCGCCACCGTCGTGGGCCTGTGGTCGGCCCGGCACGCGAACCGGGCCGGCGACCACGGCATCCGGGTGCTCGCGCTGATCGGCAACTCGATGCCGGAGTTCTGGCTGGGCCTGGTGCTGATCCTCGTCGGCTATGCGGGCCTGGGCTGGTTCCCGGCGCCCAGCGGCCGCGTCGACCCGGACACCGACCTCACCCCGATCACCGGCGCCGACGCGCTCGACGCCCTGCTGACCGGCAACATGCCGGCGCTGACGTCGGCGCTGTGGCACCTGGCGCTGCCGGTGCTCACGCTCGTCATCGTGATCGTGGCCCCGCTGCTGCGCAGCGTGCGCGCGTCGGCGCTGGAGGTACTGCGGTCCGAGCCCTACGCGGCCGCCGAGGCCCACGGGCTGCCCGGCCGGCTGCTGCGCCGCGGCTACCTGGTGCGGGCGACCCTGGTACGCCTGCCGTCGCTGGCCGCGCTCGTCTTCGGCTTCGCGATCGGCTCGACGGTGCTCATCGAGTACGTCTACTCCTGGCAGGGCTTCGGTCAGTGGGCGCTGCGCGGCCTGCTCTACCGCGACTACCCGGTGGTGCAGGCGTCGGTGCTGGTGATCGCGCTCTGCTACGTCGTGGTGTTCCTGATCGCCGACGTCGTGCACGCCATGCTCGACCCGAGGGTGAGGATCTGATGTCGTTGCTGCGCACCGGCCGACGCCGGCCGGACCGCGACGGTCGCTTCGGCACCGTCCTGGTGGCCACCGGCGCCGGGATCCTGGCCGTCGTCGCGCTGGCCGTGCTGCTCGGCCCGCTGCTCACCTCGTGGGGGCCGAACCAGATCGACGGGGACGCGCCCACCCTCGCCGAGCCCGGCGGCGCGCACCTGTTCGGCACCGACGTCAACGGCATGGACGTGTGGAGCCGGCTGCTGTACGCCGGCCGCGTCGACCTCGGCATCGCCGTCGCCGCGGTCGCCGTCGCCGTCGTGCTGGGCAGCATCCTCGGCGTGGTCGCAGGCTACTTCGGCGGCTGGCTCGACGACGTGCTGATGCGCCTGACCGACATCTTCCAGGCGTTCCCCACCTTCATCCTCGCGCTCGCGGTCGCCGCCCTGCTGGGCAGCGGGCCGCTCAACCTGACCGTGGCGATCGCGCTGGTGAACGCGCCCGCCTACGCCCGCCTGGTGCGTGCCGAGGTCCGTACGATCCGCGACCTGACCTTCGTCGACGCCGCGCGCACCTCCGGCGCCTCGACGATCGGGTTGCTGTGGCGACACGTGCTGCCCAACAGCATCACGCCGGTGCGGGTCATCGCCCCGCTCAACTGCGGCTGGGCGATGCTCACGCTGGCCGGCCTGTCGTTCCTCGGGCTGGGCATCCCGGTGCCCGACGCCGAGTGGGGCGCCATGATCAGCCTCGGCACCAGCGACGTGGTGGCGGGCCGGTGGTGGACCTCGGTGCCGCCCGGCATCGCACTGCTCGTCTGCGTCCTGGGCTTCAGCCTCCTCGGCGAGGGCCTGCAGGAGCGCGCCGACCGGGTCCGACGATGAGGAGCCGCACGTGAGTCTGCTTTCGATCGACAACCTCTCCGTCGTCATCGGCGGCCGCGTCGCCGCGCTCAGCAACGTCTCGTTCACCGTCGACGCCGGCGAGGTCGTCGGGCTGGTCGGGGAGAGCGGCGGCGGCAAGAGCATGGTCGGCCGGGCGATCGTCGGCATGCTGCCCACCGGCTCGGTGGCGACCGGCCGGGTCGGCTTCGACGGCGCCGACGTGCTGACCATGTCCGCCGAGCAGCTGGCCCACCACCGCGGCCACGGTGCCGCGATGTGCTTCCAGAACCCGCGCGGCGCGCTCAGCCCGACCCGGACCGCGGGGCGGCAGCTGATCGACCGGCTCCGGACCCATCAGGAGATGGACGGCGCGCGGGCCCGCTCGTCGGCGCTGGAGCTGTTCGAGGCGGTCGGCATCCGCAGCGCCCGGCGCCGCCTCGAGGCCTACCCGCACGAGCTGTCCGGCGGCATGGCCCAGCGGGTGATGATCTCGCTCGCCACCGGGTGCGCGCCGCGCCTGCTCATCGCCGACGAGCCGACCACCGGCCTCGACGTCACGCTGACCGCCGAGATCCTGCGCCAGTTCCGCCACGCCGCCGACACCGACGGCCGCGGCGTACTCCTGGTCTCCCACGACATCAACGCGATCGCGGCCGTGTGCGACCGCATCGTGGTCCTCTACGCCGGCACCGTCGCCGAGACCGGCCCGGCCGGGCAGGTGCTGACCGCGCCGGCGCACCCGTACACCCGGGCGCTGCTGCGTTCGGTACCCGACCTCGACGGCCGGCCCGTCTTGGTGACGCCCGGCGCGATGCCGCTGATGCGCGAGGCGCCGGTCGCGTGCCCCTTCGCGCCGCGCTGCGCGCACGCCGAGGACGACTGCCGGACCGCCCGCCCGCGACTGGAGGAGCAGGGCCGGCGGTGGACGGCGGCCTGCTTCCACCCGCTGCACGACGACGTCGAGGCGGGGCAGGCGACCGACGTGACGGTCGGCACGGCCGCCCGGCGGGCCGCGGCGACCGCGGGCACCGAGCCCGTGCTCGTCGTGGACGACGCGCACGTGGTCTACAAGAGCCGGTTCGGCCGGGGCGGGCACCACGCGCTGCGCGGGGTCAGCCTCACCGTCGCCAAGGGCGAGCGGATCGGCGTCGTCGGCGAGAGCGGGTGCGGCAAGTCCACCCTCGCCCGGCTCATCGTGGGGCTCGCCAAGCCGACCGGCGGCCGCGTCACGGCCGCCCGCAGCGCGCTGGTCTTCCAGGACCCGATCGGCTCGCTCAGCCCGCGCCGGACCGTCGAGGACGCGATCGGCGAGCCGCTGCGCGCGCTCGGCGTCCCCGCGGCGGAGCGGGCCGCCCGGGCGGCCGCCGCGCTCGACCGGATGGAGCTGGACCGCTCGATCCTCGCCCGCCGGCCGCACGAGCTCAGCGGCGGCCAGGCGCAGCGGGTCGGCATCGCCCGCGCGCTCGTCGCCGAGCCGGACCTGATCGTCTTCGACGAGCCGACGTCGGCGCTGGACGTGACCGTGCAGGCGCAGATCCTCGCGGTGATCGACGAGGTCGGCGCGGACCGCTCGCACGGCTCGGTGTTCATCTCGCACGACCTGGCCACCGTCCGCGGGTTCGCCGACCGGGTCGTCGTGCTCTATCTCGGCCGGATCGTCGAGGAGGGTCCGGTCGAGGAGGTCTTCGCGCGGCCGCGCCACCCATACACGCGGGCGTTGCTGTCGCGCGGCGTGGCCCTGGTCCGCGACCTGGAGGAGGCCGACGCATCGACCGGGTGCGCGCTCGCGGCCCGGTGCCCGTTCGTCACCGACCGGTGCCGGAGCGAAGACCAGCAGTTGCAGCAGTACGGGGAGAGCCGGGCCGCCTGCTGGCGGGTGCCGGAGATTGGGGAGTTGGTGTGAGTCTCAGGCTGGCCGTCGACATCGGCGGCACGTTCGTCGACGCGATGGAGCTGGACACCCGGACCAACCAGGTGCGGTTCCGCAAGGCGTCGACCACCCCGGCCCGCCCGGCCGACGGCGTGCTCGCCGCGGTGGCCGCGCTCGGCACGGATCTGTCCGACGTCGAGCTGTTCATCCACGGTACGACGCTGGGCCTCAACGCGGTGCTGGAGCGCCGCGGCGCCGCGACCGGCATCATCACCAACGAGGGCTTCCGGGACGTGTTCCTGATCGGGCGGGGCAACGTCCCCTCCGACCACATGTACGACTTCCAGTACGAGCGCCCGCCGAGCCTGGTGAAGCGCCGGCACACGGCGGGGGTCAAGGGGCGGCTGGACTACAAGGGCCGCGTGGTCGACGAGCTCGACGCCGACTCGGTGCTCGCCGCCGCCCGCGAGCTGGTCGAGGTGCAGGGCGTGCGGTCGATCGCCATCTGCTTCCTGCACGCGTTCCTCGACCCGTCGCACGAGCGCGCCGCGGCGGCCCTCATCCGCGAGCGCTACCCCGACGTCAGCCTCTCGCTGTCGACCGACATCGCGCGGGAGTACCGCGAGTACGAGCGCACCAGCACCACCGTGCTGGAGGCGTACATCCGCCCGATCTTCGAGCGTTACGTCGACGAGCTGGAGCGGGGGCTGGCCGACGGCGGCTTCGCCGGGCGCTTCCTCATCATGCGCTCCGGCGGCGGGTCGATGACCAGCGAGGCGGCCAAGCGCTCGCCCACCCACACCGTCCTCAGTGGACCGGCCGGCGGCATCGTCGGCGCCGCGTACCTCGCCGGCGCGCTGGGCCGTGACAGCCTCCTCACCTTCGACATCGGGGGCACCTCGCTCGACGCGTGCGTCATCGAGCAGGGCAGCGCGGTCGCCGCCCACGAGGCGCAGCTGGAGCACTTCCCGCTGCTGATCCCGACGTACGACATCCGCACCATCGGCGCCGGCGGCGGCTCGATCGCCTGGCTCGACCGGGGCCTGCTCAAGGTCGGCCCGCAGAGCGCGGGCGCCGACCCGGGCCCGGTCTGCTACGGCCGCGGCGGCACCCGCCCGACCGTCACCGACGCCGCCGTCGCGCTCGGCTACGTGGACCCGGACCGGTTCCTCGGCGGCGAGATGGGGCTGCAGGCCGACGCGGCCCGTAAGGCCCTCGACGAGCAGGTGGCCGGTCCGCTCGGGCTGCCGGTCGAGGCGGCGGCCGCCGGCATCTTCGACGTGCTGCTCGCGCGGACCGTCGGCGCGGTCCGGCAGATCACCGTCGAGCGCGGCCGCGACCCGCGGCAGTTCTCGCTGCTCGCCTTCGGCGGCGCCGGGCCGCTGCTGGCGCCGCTGCTCGCCCGGGAGATGGGCATCGCGGAGGTCATCGTGCCGTTCGCGCCGTCGGGCTTCTCGGCGTGGGGCATGCTCAGCGCCGACATCGAGGACAACTTCAGCCGTACCCTCATGACCCCGCTCGACGAGGTCGACCCGGCCGCGGTCGAGGCGACCTTCGCCGAGGTCGAGGCCGAGGCGCTGGCCTCGCTGAGCGCGCAGGGCGTGCCCGCGGAGCTGGCGGTCCTGCAGCGGCAGCTGGAGCTGCGCTACCTCGGGCAGGAGCACAGCCTCACGGTCACGATCGGGCGCGACACCCTCGACCCCGACGGCGCGCGGGCCGCCTTCCAGGAGCTGCACGCCGCCCGGTACGGCCACGCGATGAACAACCGCCTGCAGATCCTGAACCTGCGCCTGCGCGCGGTGGGCCGCACGGCGAGCCCGACGCTGGTCGAGCCGCCGCCCGGCGACGGCGATCCCGCCCGGGCCCTGCTCGGGCGCCGGGACGCGTTCGACTTCGGCGCCCGGGCGATCGTGCCGTTCGACGTCTACGACCGGGCGCTGCTCGCGCCGGGCGACGCGTTCGACGGCCCGGCGCTGGTCGACGAGGGCACGTCGACGACGGTGGTCCCGTCGGGCCAGCGCGTGTCGGTCGACGCCCACGGCTACCTGCTGGTGCGTGCGCGATGACCGGTTCGGAGCGAAGCGGAGAGGCCGGTCATCATGGATTCAGCTCGCAAGTCGTGCGGCCGGAGCGAAGCGGAGGGCGCATGACGGACCTGGACGGCGCCACCGCGGAGGTCGTGCGCTCCTACCTGCTCGCCGCGGCCGAGGAGATGCGCGCGACGCTCATCCGCACCTCGTTCAACCCGGTCATCTACGAGGTCCACGACTTCGGGCTCTCGCTCTACGACGCCGACCTGCGCCTGGTGGCCGAGGCGACCGGCCTGACGTTCTTCCTCGGCGCCAACGACTTCTCGCTCGCCAAGGGCGTGGAGTACGTCGGGCGGGAGAACCTGCACCCGGGCGACGTCGTGCTGCTCAACTACCCGTACTGGAACGCCGCGCACGCCTACGACGCGACGCTGTTCGCCCCGGTGTTCGAGCCCGGCGGCCCGCTGCTGGGCTTCCTCTGCGTCCGCGCGCACTGGATGGACCTCGGCGCCAAGGACCCCGGCTACGTGCTCGACTCCACCGACGTACACCAGGAAGGCATCCTCTTCCCGGGCACCAAGGTGGTGTCGCGCGGCGAGCCGGTCCGCGAGATCCACGAGCTGATCCGGTTCAACTCGCGCATGCCCGACGAGGTGATGGGCGACCTGCACGCCCAGATCGCCGCACTGCGCACCGGCGAGCGCCGGCTGCTGGAGATCGTCGAGAAGTTCGGCCGCCCGACCGTCGAGGCGACGATCGAGCGGATGATCGCCGACGGCGCCGCCCGCACCAGCGCGGCCCTGGCCGCGCTGCCGCAGGGCTCCTGGACCGCCGAGGACGTGCTCGACGACGACGGCATCACCGACGAGCCGATCCAGATGAAGGTGACCGTCACGATCGCCGACGGCACGTTCACGGTCGACTTCGCCGGCTCGTCGCCGGCCGTGGCCGGGCCGGTCAATATGCCCTACGGCGCGACCGAGGCGATCTGCAAGGTCATCCTCAAGTCGCTGACCTCGGCCGACCAGCCCTCCAACGCCGGGACCGTCGCGCCGCTGGTGGTGAAGGCGGAGCCCGGCACGCTGTTCCACGCCGTGTACCCGCAGCCGACGTTCACGCTCTGGACCGGCATCGTCGCGGTCGAGCTGATCCTCAAGGCGCTCGCCCAGGGCATGCCCGACCGGCTGCCGGCCTCGTCGGGCGGCGACGTGCCCGGGTTCATGATGGTCGGCGTCCACCCGGACACCGGCGCCCTGTTCGCGGTCTCCAACAACGAGCCCGTCGGCTGGGGCGGCACGGCGCACCACGACGGTATGAACGCCGCCACCCACGTCTCCGGCAGCACCGGGCGGATCACGCCGATCGAGGTGCTGGAGGCGCGGACCGGGATGTTCTTCGAGCGGATGGAGATCCGCACCGACTCCGGCGGGGCCGGGCGCTTCCGCGGCGGGGCGGGCCTGCGCCGGGACATCCGGTTCGTCACGCCGGGGGAGTTCCTGTCGGTCATCAAGAAGACCAAGGCCCGGCCGTGGGCGCTTTCCGGCGGGCTGTCCCCCGAGTCGAACCGGGTGGTCATCTTCCCGGGCACCGAGCGGGAGCAGTCGGTCAGCACGAAGCGCACCGCCGTCGCCGTCGGGGACCGGATCACGCTGCTGACCGCCGGTGGCGGCGGGCACGGCGACCCGCGCGAGCGCGACCCGGACCTGGTGCGCGAGGACGTGGCCGAGGGGTACGTGTCGGCGGAGCAGGCCCGCGAGGTCTACGGGGTCGAGGATGCCTGAGGTCGACGGCGCCACCGCCGAGGTGGTGCGCAGCTACCTCGTGGCCGCGGCCGAGGAGATGCGGGCCGCGCTCGTGCGTACCGCGTTCAACCCGGTCATCTACGAGGTCCACGACTTCGGCATCTCGATCTACGACGCCGACCTGCGCCTGGTCGCCGAGTCGACGGGCCTGTCGCGCTTCCTCGGCGCCAACGACTACTCGATCCGCAAGGGCGTGGAGTACGTCGGCCGGGACACGCTGCGGCCGGGCGACGTCGTGCTGCTCAACTACCCGTACTGGAACGCCGCGCACGCCTACGACGCGACGCTGTTCGCGCCCGTGTTCGTCGACGACGCCCTCGTGGCCTTCCTGTGCGTCCGGGCCCACTGGATGGACCTCGGCGCCAAGGACCCCGGCTACGTGCTCGACTCCACCGACGTACACCAGGAGGGTCTGCTCTTCCCGGGCACCCGGGTGTTCGCGGAAGGCGAGCCGGTCCGGGAGATCCACGAGCTGATCCGCTTCAACTCGCGCATGCCCGACGCGGTGCTCGGCGACCTGCACGCCCAGGTGGCGTGCCTGCGCACCGGCGAGCGGCGGGTCGCCGAGCTGTTCGCCACGTACGGCCAGGAAACGGTGGGCGCGGTGGTCGACGCCGTCATCGCCGCCGCCGAGCAGTCCGCCCGGGAGGCCGTCGGCGCGCTGCCGCAGGGCTCGTGGACGGCGGAGGACTGGCTCGACGACGACGGGATCACCGACGACCCGATCCTGATGCGGGTCACCGTGACGATCGACGGCGGCACCTTCACCGTCGACTTCGAGGGCTCGTCGCCGGCCGTGCCGGGCCCCGTCAACCTGCCCCTCGGCGCGACGATCGCCACCTGCCGGGTCGCGTTCAAGGCGATCACCACGCCGACCGAGCAGACGAACGCCGGCCACTTCGCGCCGCTGGTCGTGCGCGCCGAGCCGGGCACGCTCTTCCACGCCGTCTACCCGGCCGCGACCTTCACCCAGTGGACGGGCACCGTCGCGCTGGAGCTGATCTACAAGGCGCTGGCGCAGGGCATGGGCGGCCGGCTGCCGGCCTCGTCGGGCGGCGACGTGCCCGGGTTCATGATGGTCGGCGTCCACCCGGACACCGGATCGCTGTTCGCGGTGTCCAACAACGAGCCGGTCGGCTGGGGCGGGACGCCCGGTCACGACGGCATCGGGCCGGCCAACCACCCGTGCCAGACCCAGGCCCGGATCACGCCGGTCGAGGTGCTGGAGGCGAAGACCGGCATGTTCTTCGAGCGGATGGAGATCCGCACCGACTCGGGCGGGGCCGGGCGCTTCCGCGGCGGACCCGGGCTGCGCCGGGACATCCGGTTCGTGACCCCGGGCGAGTTCCTGTCGGTGATCAAGAAGACCAAGTCCCCGCCCTGGGCGAGCGACGGCGGCGCGGCCCCGGAGGCGAACCGGATCCTGCTGTTCCCCGGCACGGACCGGGAGCGCGCCGTCAGTACCAAGCGCACGGCCGTCGCGGCCGGCGACCGGGTGACGGTGCTGACCGCCGGCGGCGGGGGACACGGCGACCCCGCCCTGCGCCATCCCGACGCGGTCCGCGAGGACGTGGCCGACGGCTACGTCTCCGCCGACGCCGCCCGCACGACCTACGGAGTGGAACCATGAGCCTGCTGCTGGAGAACTGCACGGTCGTCGATGGGCGGATCCAGCCGGTCGAGGACGCCGCCGTCTGGGTGATCGGCGAGCGGATCGCCGCCGTCGGGCCCCGCGAACGGGTGCTGGCCGAGATCGACGGCGACCCGGCCCGCATCGACCTCGGCGGCGCCTGGCTCACCCCGGGCCTGGCCAACATGCACACCCACCTGTCGCTCACCCTGCCGGGCGCGGCCGGTGACCGGCTCAAGCAGATGGGCCCGCACGAGCTCGCGCTGTACATGGCCGACGGCGCCCGCCGTACCCTCCACTGTGGAGTGACGACGGTCCGGTGCGTCGCCGAGAAGGACCACGCCGACTTCGCGCTGCGCCGCTCGATCGAGGCCGGCCGCGCGCCCGGACCGCGGATCTTCACCGCCGGACGCGCCCTGGTGTGCACCGGCGGCCACGGCCACGAGGGCAGCGACACCCTCGAGTGCGACGGCGCCGACGGCTTCCGGCGCGGGGTACGCGAGCAGGTCAAGGCCGGCGCCGACCTGATCAAGGTGATGATCTCCGGCGGCATCGCCGGCAAGCACGAGTCGATCGACACCCGCCAGCTGCACCCCGACGAGCTGGCGGCGGTACTGAAGACCGCGCACGACTGGGGCCGGCGGGTCACCGCCCATGCCGGCCCGGCGCCGGTCATCACCGAGGCGGTCGAGCTGGGCCTCGACTGTGTCGAGCACGGCTACGAGCTGACCGCGGAACTGGCCGCACTCATGGCCGAGCGCGGCACGGCCCTCGTGCCGACCCTGCTCGTCACCCGGTGCAAGGCGTTCTTCGACGAGCTGGGCGTCCCGGAGTGGATGCAGCAGCGGTCGCTGGGCGCGGGCGACCGGCACCTGGAGAGCTTCGCGATGGCCGTCGCCGCCGGGGTGGAGGTGCTGCTGGGCAGCGACATGCCGCCGTTCTGGCAGTTCGAGGGCACCAGCGCGACCGTCCGCGAGCTGGAGCACATGTCGGCGGTCATCGGGCCGCAGCGGGCGCTCTACGCCGGCACGCTCGGGCCGGTGCGCTGGCTGCGCGCCGAGCAGGACCTGGGCACGGTCGAGCCGGGCAAGTACGCCGATCTGATCGCGATGGACGAAGACCCGATGGCGCACACCTCGGCATTCCGGGGCGTGCGGTGGGTGATGAAGGGAGGCGCCGTGGTGCGCGACGACCGGGTCGGGGTGCGGCCGTGACCGCCCCCGTGGAGATCGCCGACGCGATCGACGACATGTACGCCGCTTTCCTGGCCGGCGACCGGGGCCGCTTCGACGCCCACCTCGACCCCGACGTGACCACCTGGGAGACGCACCTGCCGGGGCCGCTGCGCACCCGGGCGGAGCTGGACGAGTACCGCGACACCCGCGATGCCGCCGGCCGGCGCCCGGTGCTGGCCGAGATGGCCGCCCGCGCCAAGCGCATCGACGTGTGGGGCGACGTCGGCGTGGCCCGCTACGAGCTGCACTGCCGCGCCGAGGACGAGGTGTCGGTCACCCGTGTCACGGACGTGCTGCGGCGCACCGGCGACGGCTGGCGGATCGTCCACCACCACGCGGAGCTGGTGCGCCCGTGAGGCGCCTCGTCGCATACCGCGACGGCGAGCCGCTCGACGTGCTCGCCGTCGCGGACGTGCCGGACGACCCGGAGCCCGGTCCGGGCCGGGTGACGGTCGAGGTCGAGGCGGTTGGTCTCAACTTCCTCGACGTGATGCTCTGCCGCGGGACCTACCCGGTGCACCCGGATCCTCCGGTCACGCCCGGGGTCGAGTTCAGCGGGCGGGTCCTGACCGGGCCCGACGCCGGCCGCGAGGTGATCGGGTGCCCGGCGCTGCCGCACGGCGCCCTCGGCGAGACCGTCACCATCGAGGCCGGCCTGCTCGTGCCGCGGCCCGCCGGGCTCGACCCGGTGACCGGCGCGGGAATTCCGGTGACGTACCAGACCGCGTGGTTCGCCCTGGAGCGGGCCGGAGTGTCCACAGGGGACACCGTCCTCGTGCACGCCGGGGCGGGCGGGGTCGGCGTCGCGGCCACCCAGCTGGCCGTCGCCCGGGGCGCGCGGGTGATCTGCACGGCCGGCGGCCCGGCGAAGACCGAGGCCTGCCGCGCCAACGGTGCCGACGTCGCGATCGACTATCACACCGAGGACTTCACCCGGGCCGTCGACGCGGCCACCGGCGGCGCGGGCGTCGACGTCGTGGTCGACCCCGTCGGCGGCGACGTGTTCGCCCGCTCGCTGGACTGCCTCGCCTTCGAGGGCCGCATCGTCGCCGTCGGCGCCGCGGCCGGCCCGCCGCCGGCCGTCGACCCGATGCGCCTCACCGCCCGCAACGCCACCCTCGTCGGCCTCTCGTGGGGGTCGGCCTACCCCTGGCGGCGGCCGGACGAGGTCGCCGCCGCCTACGAGGCCCTGTTCGCACTCTGCGCCTCGGGTGCCGTGCGGCCGCCGGTCAACCGGGTCGAGCCGCTCGAAGGGGCGCCCGCCGCGCTGCAGGACCTGGCTGACGGGCGTACCACCGGCAAGATCGTCGTCCGGATCGGAGGGTGAGGAATGTCCGAAGAACACGACATGGAGATCTACGACCTCAGGGTCACCGTCGACCACATCGAGGGCCGCTCGGTCTGCGGAATGGCGGTCGGTGACTGCTTCGAGCTGGAGCAGAGCGCCCACCTGCGGCTGCCCGACGGCAAGCACTTCTGCGTCTACGCGCTGGCGGCCGTCCTGCCGTTCCTGGCGGCCAAGCAGCGCGCGCTGCCGGCCGGCGACTGGCTGGAGCGCGACACCCTGTTCTGCTGCCCCGATCCGGAGGAGCGCCTGGTGATGCGGGTCGAGCGGACGCAGCGGCGCGGGATGCGATCGGCCGACCTCACGTGAGCGCCCCGGCCGGGGTCGAGATCGGCCTGGGCATCCAGAGCGACAAGCGGCCCGGCGACTACGCCCGCCTGGCCCGGGCGGCCGAGGCGCACGGCTTCGACGTGCTGACCGTCTTCGGCGACCTCATGTTCCAGCCGCCGATCTTCCCGCTGCTGGAGATGGCCGGCGCCACCTCGCGGGTCCGGCTCGGCGCGGCCTGCCTCAACCCGTACTCCATGGCGCCGTACGAGATCGCCGGGCAGCTCGCGGCGCTCGACCTCGCCTCGGCCGGCCGCGCCTACCTCGGGCTGGCCCGCGGCACCTGGCTCGGCGCGGTCGGGATCGAGCAGCCCCGGCCGATCTCGGCGCTCGGCGAGGCGGCCGAGGTCGTCTACCGCCTCCTCGGCGGCCGGACCGACGGCTTCGAGGGCCGGGTGTTCCGGCTCGCGCCGGGCGTCGCCCTGCGCTATCCGGTCCAGCGGCCCGACCCGCCGCTGCTGATCGGCGCCTGGGGCGCGCAGGGCGCGGCCCTCGCCGGCCGGATCGCCGCCGAGATCAAGGTCGGCGGCAGCGCCAACCCGGCGATGGTCGCCGTGATGCGCGACCGGCTGCGGGCGGGCGCCGAATCGGCCGGCCGGTCGGTGAACGACGTGCGGATCGTGCTCGGCGCGGTGACCGTGGTCGACCGCGACGGCGCCGCCGCCCGGGCCAAGGCCCGCACCGAGGTCGCGATGTACCTCGCGGTGGTCGCCGATCTCGACCCGACCGCGGGCGTGCCGGCGGACCTCGTCCGCCGGGTCACCGAGCTGGTCGACCAGGGCGAGCACGAGGCCGCCGGCCGGCTCGTGCCCGACGACGTGCTCGACCTGTTCGCGTTCTCCGGCACGCCGGAGCAGGTCGCGGCCCAGGCGCAGGCGCTGATTGACGCCGGCGTCGGGCGGGTGGAGTTCGGCACGCCGCACGGGCTGACCGACGACGGCGGCGTGGACCTGCTCGGCGGCGCGGTGCTGCCCCTGCTGCGGAGGGAGACGGCGTGAACGTCGACGTGCTCGTCGGTCCGGACCTGGCCGCCGACCTCGATTTGGTGCGCGAGCTGGCCGAGGCCGAGTTCGCCGGGCTCGGCGTGGACGGCGCCGTCCGCGAGGCGCCCGACCTCGCGGCGGCGCTGGAGGGCACGACCGGCGCCGTCGTCGCGCTGCCCGGGCCCACGGCACCGGCCCGGCGGCTGATGACGGAGCCGGGCCGGCACGCCCCGCGCACGGTGTGGCTCGACCTGACCGCGACCGGGCCACGGCCCGTCGCCGCCGGGTCGGAGCACCACCAGGGCCGCGAGATCTGGGGTGTCACCTGGGCCGTCCGGCGGGCCGTGCACCGGCTGCGGCACCCGGCCCGGCGCATCGCGTACGGTCCGGACGAGGAGCAGTGGGGCGAGCTGCGGCTGCCCGCCGGCACCGGCCCGGCGCCCGTCGCGGTGCTGCTGCACGGCGGCTTCTGGCGCTCGGTCTGGGGCGCCGACCTCATGGACGCGATGGCGATCGACCTGGCCGGGCGCGGATTCGCCGCGTGGAACCTCGAGTACCGGCGCCCGGACCGTCACGGCTGGGCGGCCACCACGGCCGACGTGGCCGCGGGCCTGGCCTTCGCGGGCGCCGCCGATGCCCGGGTCGACCCGTCGCGGCTGGTGCTGTTCGGTCATTCGGCCGGCGGGCAGCTCGCGGTGCGGGCGGCGGCCGACGCGCCCGGTGCGGTCTCGGTGGTCGTGTCCCAGGCGGGCGTGCTCGACCTGACCGAGGGGCAGCGGCGTGGGATCGGCACCGGGGCGGTCGCCGGGGCGCTGCGCGGCGACGAGGCCGCGCTGGCGGCGGCGGACCCGCTGCTGCGGCTGCCGCTGGGCGTGCCGGTGGTCGTGGTGCAGGGCCGGGCCGACGGCCTGGACCTCGTCGACATGTCCCGCCGCTACGGCCGGGCCGCGCTGGCCGCCGGCGACCGGGTGGTCCGGCTCGAGGTGGCCGCCGACCACTTCGACGTGATCGACCCGCGCACGCCGGCCTGGACGGCCACCATGGACGCGGTCAGCGAAATTTTGACGTGAGAGTGAACAACGGTCTCTAGAACAGGCGCGGGGTCACCACCGACACCACGGTGGTGACCCCGTCGGTGTCGTTGTAGAGCCGGTGCGGGGTGCTCGAGCGCAGGTGCAGGCTGTCGCCCGGGTAGAGCCGGTGCTCGATGCCGTTGACCTCGTAGAGCAGTTCCCCCGACACCACGTAGGCGAACTCCTCGCCCGCGTGGCCGTAGGCCTCCTCGCGGCGCCCGCCGGGCGCGATGTGCACGACCATGGGCTCGAGCACCAGGTGCGGGCCGCGGTCGGAGAGCATGCGGTAGGTGATCTGGCCGGAGACGTACTCCGTCGCGCCGTTCTGGGCGCGGGTCAACGTGAAATGGTCCGGCAGGTCGTCGGTCGGCGCCGGCGGCGGTGCCGCCTCGTCGTCGGTGTGGAAGAACTCGGCGACCGGGCGGTCCAGCGCCGCGGCGACGCCGTTGAGGGCGGTCAGGCCGATCGCCGAGATGCCCCGCTCGACCTGGGACAGGAACCCGATGGAAAGCCCGGACTGGGTGGCGAGGCCGCGCAGCGTGAGCCCCCGCTCCTTGCGGAACTGGCGCATCCGCGCGCCGACCAGCGCCTGCCCGTTGTCCTCGACGCGGTGCTGCCTCGCGGTCGTGCTCACCTTCGAACCTCCTGCCGAAACTTGTTCAATCCTATCGAACTTCGTCCGGCGGGAGGACCCCCGAAAGTCCAATTCCGGCGTGCTTGCGGGGATCTGTACTTCGAAATGGGCTGGTAGCCGGCGATTCTCTCCTGGGGAACGCGTCGTTCGCAGCGTTGGCGGCACGGCACCGCGAGCAGACGGCGGTGCCCCCGGTCGGCGTGGACCGGGGGCACCGCAGCGTCGCGCAGGACAGGGCTGGAGCGGCCGCCATCCTCACCGAGTGGCTGGCTTCAGGTTGTACACCCTGAGCGCGTTCTCGCGCATCAGCTTGGCCTCCGACTCCGGCCGCAGGTTCCAGGCGGCGATCTCCTCGCGGGCGCGGGCGTGCGGGATGACCGGGAAGTCGGTGCCGAACATGACCTTGTCCGAGCCCCAGCCGTTGAGGTAGCTCACCAGCTTCGGGTCGAGGTACTTCGGGGCGTAGGCGTCGATGCCGATGTACACGTTGGGGTGCTTGTACGACACCGCGATCATCTCCTCGGTCCACGGCCAGCCGACGTGGATGCCGATGATCTTCAGCTCCGGGAAGTGGCACGCGATCGTGTCGAGCAGGATCGGCCGGCCGACCGACGGCAGCGGGTTGTCGTGGCTGTAGCGCAGGCAGTGCCCGACCTGCATCTGCACCGGCACGCCCAGCTCGGCGCACTTGGCGTAGAAGGGGTAGTAGCGCGCGTGGTCGGGTGCGAGCTCGAACCAGTGCGGGTAGAGGTGCGCGCCCACCATGCCGTACTCGGTCACCATCCGCTCGAGCTCCCGCACGCCCTTCATGCCCTCGAAGGGGTCGATGCCGATGAGCCCGCTGAATCGGTCCGGGTGCGCCTGGACCAGGTCGACGATCCTCATCGGGTCCAGCCGCCAGGACTCGGAGAGCCCCTCGCGGCCCATCTTGGGCGCGATCATCAGCGCGTGCTCGACGTTCGCGGCGTCGAGCGCCGCGAGGTGCTGCTCGACGGTGAGGCCGGCGAGCGTGGTGTCGGAGGCGTTGACCTTGCCCCCGAGGAACTGCTTGGACCACGCGGGACGGGAGGCGATCACCTCGGGCGTGAACAGGTTGCACACGATGTCGATGGCGGGCGTGCTCATGCGGGGGTCTCCTGATGTTGGCGTTCGTCGACGAACCGGCGCGGCTTCATCCGCTCGTCGGGCGGGAAGAGCACGTCGGCGGTCGTGACCTCGACGGTGGGCGTGACGCGGGTCGCGAGCTTGACGGCGGCCGCCACGTGTTCGGTGACCGCCTGCCCGGCGGCCGGCGCCAGCGCCACCTGGACGACGAGCGCGTCGCCCGAGAGCGGGTCGGCCGGGTCGCTGCGGCGTACGACGGCGCGATGGTCGACCACGCCCGGCACGCCGGCCACGGTCGTCTCGAGCACCGTCGTGTCGACGAGCTGGCCCTTGATCTTGAGTGAGCGACCCGACCGCCCATGGTGCGCCACCACGCGCCCGCCGAGGCGGCCGCAATGGGGGCACGGGCCGTGGTCGACCTCGACGCGGTCGCCGAGCAGATACCGCACCAGGACGGTGCCGTGCCGGTCGAGGTGGGTCATCGTGAAGGCGCCCGGGGTGCCGGGCGGCACGGGCCGGCCGCCGTCGTCGACGGCGTCGAGGTGGAGCAGCTCGGGAACCGGGTTGTGGAACCCGGCGCCGGGGACGCACTCGACGAGGCCGTACTGCAGCTCGGAGGCGCCGAGGCTGTTGGAGATCACCACGTCGGGGGCCCCGGCGGCGGCGAGGAGGCCGGCGAGCTGTGCGGCCATCGCCGGCGTGGTGGCCTCGCCACTGATGGCGAGCATGCGAACGTCCGGCAGGGCGCCGCCGCGGCGAACGACCTCGTCGACCACGCGGCGGACGTAGCTCGGCACGCCCCAGAGCACCGTCGGGCGCGTGGCGACGAGGAGGTCCGCGACCTCGCCCAGGCGCCGGGTGACGCCGAACCAGGGGCTCGTGCCACTCATCCCGCACACGACGGTGGCACCGAGGACCGCGGCGGCGTGGTTCGTCCGGGTCCACGCGCCGTGCGGCTGCGGCGTGAGCGGGTAGAGGTTGGCGATCCGGTCGTCCCCGCGCATCCCGCGGATCTCGGCCATCCGGACCTGCGCGGCCAGGATCGCGTGGAAGTCGTAGGCCGACTGGTAGATCGGCGCGGGCGCGGAGGTCGAGCCGGAGGTGTAGGCGATGTCCCACAGCTGCCGCTCGGGCGACCCGTCGGGCTCCAGGCGGAACCGCTCCGGGGCCGCCGTGAACATCGTCTTGGTGGTCAGCGGCAGCAGCGGGAGGTCGTCGATGCCCCGCACCGCCAGCGGGTCGACCCCCTGCTCCGCCCACAGCTCGCGGTAGAAGGGATGGCTCGCCGCGAGCCGGCCGACCGTGGCCCGCAGGGCGGCGTCCTGGACCTCGCGCAGCCGCGCGGGATCGGCGCCGGGCCGGAAGGCGTCCTCAGCGAGCGGCACCGGTCACGCTTCCCGCGAGGTCGTGCTCGGCGACGAACCGCTCGATCAGGTCGGCGCAGACCTGCGGCTGCCGGACCGGGATCTGGCCGATGCAGTCCGGCACCACCGCGTACGGCAGGCCGAGCCGCTCGGCCGCGAGCCGGGTGCCCTCCTCCAGGAACTCGCCGTCGGCCGCCACGCACAGCACCGGGCAGGTGACGCGGGAGAGCGGGGTGAGCGGGTCGTACTCGAACGCCGAGTTGTACGCCCAGTTGTAGCGCTCGAGCGACCCGAGCATCGTCCACACCGCGCGCTGGCGGGTCACCGGGTCGCATCCGCGCCACAGGCCCTGGTACCGCGTCCACGCCGACAGCAGGTGGGCCGCGTCCTCCGCGACGGGCTCCTCGGGCGCCCAGTTCTGCCGGCGGTCGCGCTGCTGCTCGGGCGTGTAGGTCGGGATGCCCAGCAGGACCAGGCCGGACACGAGCTGCGGCGCCTGGTGCGCGGCCTCGATGGCGATGCTGGCGCCGGTGTGGGAGCCGACGAGCACCGCGGGGCCGTCGAGCGAGCCGAGCAGCTCGACGACCGGCTTGGCGTAGCCCGGGATGTCCAGCCGCTGGGGCGGGGCGTCGGACATGCCGTAGCCCAGCGTGTCGGGGGCCAGGACGCGCGCCCAGGGGGCGAGCAGCGGCAGCACGTCGTCGTACACGAACGACGAGAGCGGGCTCTCGTGGAGCAGTACGACGTGCGGACCGCGGTCGCCGGCGACGCGAGCGTGGATCTGCCCGTGGGAGGTCTCGAGGTACGTGCGGTGCGTCATGCGGTTCGGAGCCTTCCGGTGGGGTTACGAGGGCGCGCGCCGCCGCGGGTGTGGCGCGCGCCGATTGAGCACGGGTCAGCCAGGCGCGTGCCTGACCGAGGCCGGGCGTGCGCCTGACCGAGGCCGGGCGCATGCCTGACCGAGGCCGGGCGCATGCCTGACCGAGGCCGGGCGCATGCCCGACCGAGGGTGCGCGCCGGCAGCGCCGCCGCCGATGTGGCGGGGCGCGGGCCGATCGAGCACGGGTCAGCCGGGCGCGTGCCCGACCGCGCGGGAGACCTCCTGCGCCGCGGCCCGGACCAGCACGCCGAGGCGCTGGAAGTCGGTGGCCTCGAAGCGGCCGACCGGCCCGCAGGCCGAGATCGAGCCGAGCACCCCGCCGTCCATGCCGAGCACGGCGGCGGCGACGCTCGCGGCGCCGGCGTCACGCTCGCCCGCGCTGATGGCGTAGCCCCGCTCGCGGATCTGGACGATCTCCTCCAGCAGCTGGTGGCGTCCGGCGATGGTGGCCGACGTCAGCACGTTGAGGTCGTGGGAGGCCAGGTACTCGTCGATGGAGGCGTCCGGCAGCGCCGCGAGGATCGCCTTGGAGGACGCCCCGGCGTGCAGCGGGTAGGCGACGCCCATGGTCACCGACATCCGGATCTCCTGCGGCGAGAGCACCTGGTCGACGTAGATCCGGCTGTCGCCCTGCTTGAGCGAGAGTGTCGCGGTCTCACGCGTCTCGCGGACCAGGCGCTCGAGGATCGGGCGCGCGGCCTGCTGGACGTTGGTCTGGCGCAGCGCGGCCATCCCGATCGCGAGCGCGCCGGTCCCGAGCCGGTAGCACTTGGTGGCGTCATCGAAGGCGAGGAACCCGTCCGCCGCCAGGCCCTTGAGCAGCCGGTGGGCGACCGCCTTGGGCTGGTCGATCTCCCGGGCTAGGGCCGAGACCCCGATGCCCTCGGCACCGGCGGCCGACACGGCGTAGATCACCTTGAGCACCCGCTCGAGCCCCGACGTCGGCTCCCGCGTCGACTGGACCTCCGCTAGCGACATCACGTCCCCCGCTTGCTCTCATCGCCGGACCAGAACACGAACTTACGCTGGCACAGCTTGACGACGCCATGGGCGATCATGCCCATGATCGAGAGGACGATGAGGACCGCGAACATCGCCGGGATGTCGAACCGGTAGTTGGCCTGCATCAATTGGTAGCCGAGACCCTCCTGCGCGCCGATGTACTCACCCACAATGGCGCCGAGAATTGCGAACACCACGCCGCTCTGCAGGCCGGCGAAGATGTACGGCAGCGCGCTCGGGAAACGGGCCATCCGGAAGACCTGGAAGCGGCTCGCCCCGAAGGAGGTCAGCATCTCGATCTTATCGTTGTCGGCGGACTTCAGACCGGCGATCACGTTGATGAGGATCGGGAAGAAGGCGATGATCACTGCCATGACGATCTTCGAGGTCATGCCGAAGCCGAACCACACGACGAACATCGGGGCCAGGGCGACCTTCGGCACCGACTGGAACGCCACGATGTAGGGCAGCACGGTGCGCTCGAGCAGCGTGATCTGGGCGACACAGGTGCCGATCAGGACCGCGACCACGGTGGCGATCACGAAGCCGACGCCGGCCTCCTGCACGGTGACCCACACATTGTGCCAGAACGGACCCTGTCCGAGCTGTTCGAAGAAGATCTTGACGATCTGGCTGGGCTTGGGCAGTACGAAGTCGTCGACGCCGAGCCAGCCCGGGACGTACTGCCAGGCGGCCATCACGACGATGAACACGATCGGCACCAGGGCGAACTCGGGACGCTCGTGCAGGTCGGGGATCAGACCGCGGCGAGGCGCGGGAGACTGGCGCGCCTGCGCGGCGGGCGGGACGGTCTGCGTGGTCATTGGTTTTCCGTCCTCAGTCGATGACGCCGGCACTGTTGAAGTACGCGCGGATCCGCTCGACGTAGACCCCGGCGTCGTCGGTGGCCATCATCCGCAGCTCGCGCGGGCGTGGCAGGTCGATGTCGATGATCTCGGCGATCCGGCCGGGGCGCGGCGTCATCACGATGACCCGGTCCGAGAGGAACACCGCCTCGGGGATCGAGTGCGTGACGAGGATGGCCGTCTTGCGGCTTTCCTGCCAGATGCGCAGGAGCTCGAGGTTCATGTACTCGCGGGTCATCGCGTCGAGCGCGCCGAACGGCTCGTCGAGCAGCAGGACCGCCGGGTCGTGCACGAGCGCGCGGCAGATGCCGGCCCGCTGCTGCATGCCGCCGGAGAGCTCGCCGGGGTACTTGTTCTCGAAGCCCTGGAGGCCGACCAGTTCCAGCAGCTGGCGAGCGCGCGCCGCATGCTTCTTGCGGTCCAGCTTCTGGATCTCGACCGGCACCATGACGTTCTCCAGGATGGTGCGCCACGGCAGGAGGGTCGCCGCCTGGAACACCATGCCGACGCCCTTGTCGGGCCCGCTGACGCGGTTGCCGGCGATCTTGGTTTCGCCTCCGGTGTAGGGGATCAGGCCCGCCAGGATCTTCAGCAGGGTCGTCTTGCCGCAGCCCGAGGGGCCGACGATGGAGACGAACTCGCCGCGCCGGGCGGCGAACGAGACGTCCGAGAGGGCGTGGGTCGGCGCTGACTTGCGCGGTCGGTAGACCTTGTCGAGGCCGGAGGCCTCGATCCAGCGCGAGTCGAGGTCGCCGTCGGCGGCCGCGGGGACCACGTTGGCTGCTGACGTCACGAGGTGTCCTTCGAGTCGGGGACGGGATTCCGAGCGGTTCCCAGGCGGTTCCGAAACAGGTTCGGTCGGATCGATGCGTTCACCTGAGCGGTACGACTGACCGCTGCCCGAAACGCTAAGCAGCAGTCTCCGACCCCGTCAAGAGCTCGGGCCAACCATTCTCGTCCGGGATGGTTTCCGCCGCGTAACGCCTGTTTTCCGGGGAAGGGCCGCACGAACTTCACGCGCGGTAACCCCTTGACGGCACCGTTGCGCCTGTCTAGCGTCGGCTCCCACAGGCGAAACAGCGTTTCTGCCAGCGGAACAACTGGGAACGTCTCCCTCCTCCGCCTCACTCCAGGAGCCGCGATGCACCTGCGAGGGTTCACCAACCCGCTCTCGCCCACCGGATCCGCAAGCCTTGTCGAACCGCCCCCGCACCACATCGGTTCGGACGCCATCCGCGTGCTGTTCCGCGCGGGCGCCGACCTGGCCCGGCGCTACCTCCCGGAGCCGCTGGAGCCCGTCGAGGACGGCGTCGGCTTCGCGTTCGTGGCCGACATGATCAAGGTCAGCGACAGCGACCCCGACCAGGCGTTCACGTCGCCCCGCCGCACCCAGTACGGCGAGGGCATCATCGGCTTCTACGCCACCTACCGCGGCGAGCCCGGCCGGTTCAGCACCTTCATCTGGGTGACCGAGGACTGGTCGATGGGCTTCGGCAACGTGATGGGCTGGGGCAAGAAGATCGGCGAGGTCCGGCGGACCCACATCAACCCGTACAACCCGGCGATGGGCCCCATCGGACCGGGCACCAAGCTGTCCGGGTCGGTCAGCCGGCTCGGCGAGCGGGTGCTCGACGTCGGCATCGAGATCACCGAGGCGATCGAGGCGTCGCAGATGCCGGCGTACGGCAACAGGGGCTTCCTGCTGTCGCACCAGCCGTCGCCGTCGCCCGCCGTCCCGACCCGCACGAGCCTGCTCGGACTCCAGCTCTCGAACGTCCGCACCGGCGACGTGTTCCGGGGCACCCCGCACCTCACGATCCACGACGCCGTCAACGAGGACCTCGCGCTCCTGCGCGACGTGGAGCCGTTCGCGGCGTACGCGTTCAAGCAGGGCTGGACCACCGACACCGTCGCCCAGGTGCTCCACGACTACCCGCCGGAGCAGGCACGGCAGGGCGTGGGGGAGGGCGCGTGAAGACCGTACGCGGCAAGCGTCCCGTCTACCTCGGCGATGCGCACACGGACCGGCTGCTGGCCGCCGTCGTCGTGCTCACCCAGGAAGTCGGCGTCCTGCAGCGCCGGGTCGCCGCGCTCGAGGCCGCGGCCGGCATCGAGGGCGACGATCCCGGCGCGGCATCGATCGCGATGAGCCGCCTGGTCAACGAGCTGACGGCCCGCGCCGAGCCGGCCGGGCCGACCCGGCAGGGAGACGCGCGATGAGCGGCCTCCCGAGGCTCGCCGACGGCCAGCTCGCGCACGCCGTGCTCGCGACGCCCAGCGTCGGCGAGGCCTACCGGCAGCAGGAGATCTGGGACCTGAAGACGCGGCTCGCCTACGACGTCGCCGGCCGGATCCGCGAGCGGTACGAGACCGAGATCGCGCCGGCCTACGCCAGTGCGCACGGCTCGGCCCCCACCAGCCGCCACGTGATCGGCGAGCTGATGGCCGAGGATCCGGCCACCCAGATGTGGAGCGCGCTGCGCCGCAGCGGCCAGGAGCAGATGTGGGACCTGGTCGCGCAGAGCACCGCCCGGCAGCTGGCCCGGCTCACCGACACCGCGGGCGCCCTCCTGGGCAGCGCCGGGTCGCTCAGCCTGGACGCTACGGTGCAGGTTCCGGCGTACCTGCAGACCGTCGACATCCACTGCATGCCGACCGGCTACTACCGTGAGACCGCGCCCGACGACCTCACTGCCGGCGCGCTCTACGACCGCGGTGTGTACATCTACGCCGCCGGCCAGCTCGGCGCGGCCAACGACGACAAGGGCCGCTCGGTCATCGAGCACTACCTCGACGTGCGCTACCCCGACCTCGCGCCGGCCGCGATCCTCGACATGGGTTGCTCGGTCGGCCACAGCACGCTGCCCTACGTCGAGCGCTACCCCGGGGCGGAGGTGCACGCGATCGATGTCGCCGCCCCGATGCTGCGCTACGCCCACGCCCGGGCGGCGTCGTTCGGTCTGCCGGTGCACTTCTCCCAGCGCGACGCGGAGGCGACCGGCTTCGCGGCCGGAAGCTTCGACCTCGTCGTCTCGCACATCCTGCTCCACGAGACCAGCACGAAGGCCGTGCAGAACATCCTGGCCGAGAGCTTCCGGCTGCTGAAGCCGGGCGGCCTGATGATCCACGCGGAGTACCCGCCGTTCACGACGATGGATCCCTTCGCGCAGTTCCTCGTCGAGTGGGACACCACCAACAACAACGAGCCGTTCTGGAGCACTGTCCGGACGCTCGACCTCGAGGCCATGGCCGTCCGCGCGGGCTTCGAGCCCGGCAAGGTCAGCCGCGAGCTGATCCCGACCGGCCGCCGCCTGGTGACCGGTCAGTCCTCCGCGGGCCGCATCGGCCTGATCGTCGCACGCCGCTAGTCAACCCCCGTCTCGCGGCGCACCCACCGGACCTCGGTCCAGGCGCCAGACCCCACGCACGGAGCGTGGGTGCATCGAAGGAGATTCATGTTCCGTCGTCCTTTCGCGCTGGCCGCCGCCCTGTCGGCGCTGGCGCTCGTCGCTTCGGCCTGTGGTGGTGCCAAGGACAGCGGGACCCCCGCTGCCGGTGGCCTCACGTCGGTCAACTACGTCACCACGGCCACGGTGCCGGGCTCGACGCAGATCGCGTTGTACGCGGTCCCCAAGCAGATGGGCTTCTTCAAGGAGGAAGGGCTCGAGGCCAACCTGAAGACGGCCAACGGCTCCTCCGCGGCGCTGCAGGTGATCGCCTCCGGTGACGCGCTGGCCACCAACGCCGAGGTCGCCTCCACCATGGCCGCGGTCGAGCAGGGCGTCCAGGTCAGGACGATCGGCTCGATCAACACCTCCTTCCCGTGGAAGATCGGCATCCCGGCCGGCTCGAACATCAAGTCGCCCGCCGACCTCAAGGGCAAGAAGATCGGCGTCATCTCGCTGGCCTCGGGCTCGAACCTGTTCACGCGCTCCTTCCTGAACGAGAACGGCATCAACCCGGACAAGGACGTCAAGATCCTTCCGGTGGGCCAGGGCACGCAGGCCAAGGCGGCCCTCGACAGCGGCCAGGTCGACGCGATCGCGCTCTACGCCGAGCTGTTCTCGCAGCTCGAACAGGCCGGCAGCAAGTTCACCTACCTGGACAACCCGTCGCTGTTCGACGGCATGCCGAGCATCTCCTTCACCGTCAGTGCCCGCACCCTGAGCGGCAAGGACCGGGAGCTGGCGGTGAAGTACGCCCGCGCCGCCTACAAGGGCCTGATGTTCGCCCGCCTCAACCCCGAGGCGGCCGTCGAGATGGGCCTGAAGACGTTCCCCGAGCTCGCCGGCACCGGCGGCGACACCCCCAAGCGCCGCGCCGAGCTGCTGACCCTGCTCAAGGCATGGATGACGACCTCCACCCCGCAGACCGACGACACGTCCGCCTGGCCGGCGTGGGGCCAGCTCAGCGACGACCAGCTCAAGAAGGCGGCGCAGTGGGCCGTCTCCACGGGCCAGGTGAAGAAGGAGCCGAACGTCGCCGACGTCTTCGACGGCTCGCTGATCAAGGAGATCAACGACTTCGATCACGACGCCGTGATCAAGGCCGCGAAGGACTACAAGACCGCCGGCTAGCCCCGGCCGATCACCGGGTGCGCGGCCCGGCCCTCTCGGGCCGCACACCCGGACCACCCGCACGGACCACCCACGCCGACCAAGGAGTCCTGGTGAGCACCACCTCAGACGCCGGCCCAGGCACGCACTGGGACGTCATCGTCGTCGGAGCCGGAGCCGGCGGCATGTCCACCGCGATCTTCGCCGCGCGCAGCGGCGCCCGCGTGCTGGTCATCGACGCCGCCCCGGAAGAGGGCGGTGCCCTCCACCTGGCCACCGGCCAGCTCAGCGCCGCCGGCACCCGGCTGCAGCGGTCGAAGGGCATCGAGGACACCCCTGAGGCGCATTTCGCCGACATCGTCCGGATCAGCAAGGACACGGCCGACCGCGAGCTGGCCTGGCTGGCCGTCTCCAACGCCGCCGCGACCATCGACTGGCTGCTGGACGACCTGGGTATGCCGGTGCTGCCCGAGCACCCGGTCCGCGGCCAGAACCACGAGCACTACAGCCAGGACCGCTACTACTGGGGACCCGACCTCGGTCGCTCGATTCTCGCCGCGGTCCGCGCGCCGTTGCGTGAGCTGATCGGCAGCGGCGCGGTCACCGCGCGCTTCGGCACCGAGGTCGTCGGCCTGGTCCAGGACCCTGCGGAGGCCGGCGGCCGCGTGACCGGCGTCGTCACCCGGCCCACCGGCGACGCGAAGGCCGGCCGCGAGGAGCACCGCGGTGCCAACGTCGTGCTCGCCACCGGCGGCTACAACGCCGATCCCGCGCTCTTCCAGAAGATGAACGGCGTCCGCGCGTACGCCGACGCCTCATACCGTTTCGCGAAGGGCGCCGGCCACCGGCTGGGCGTCGAGGCGGGCGGCTACACCCGCAACCACGACCTCTACCTGTGCTCGTTCGGCTCGGTCCTCGACCACGACGAGTTCCCCGCACCCGTGCTGTGCCGGCCCGTGCACTGGCCCGAGATGCGCATGCCGTGGGAGATCTACGTGAACGTCGAGGGCCTGCGGTTCGTCGCCGAGGACGAACCCAGCGTCGACGTGCGCGAGCACGCGCTGCTGCGCCAGACCGACCTGCGCCGGTACATCGTGCTCGACGAGCGGATGCTGCGCGAGGCGCCGCCGATGATCCCGGGCTGGAGCGCCGACGACGTGCGGGCGCGCGCCGGGCGGCACCCCATGTTCCACGTCGCCGACGACCTGCGCACGCTGGCCGAGGCGGCCGGCATCGACGCCGGCAACCTGGTGGCCACCGTCGAGGAGTACAACGCGTGCCTCGACGGCAAGGACCCGCTCGGGCGGGAGTTCCGCCCGCTGCCGCTCGCCGAGGCGCCGTTCTACGCGATCCGGGTGCAGGGCATGTCGATCACCTCGACGGCCGGCCTGGCCGTCGACGCCGGGCTGCGCGTCGTACGCCCGGACGGCACGGCCGTGCCCGGCCTCTACGCCATCGGCGAGTTGCTCGGCTCGGGCGCGTTCATGGGCAACTCGTTCTGCGGCGGCATGCTCGCCACCCCGGCGATGACCTTCGGCCGGCTGCTCGGCGACAGGATCCTCACGTGGTGAGCGCGGCGGGCGCCGGCCCCCTCGCCGGCATCCGGGTCATCGACCTCTCGACCATCCTGGCCGGCCCGCTGGCCTGTCAGCTCCTCGGCGACTACGGCGCCGAGGTCATCAAGATCGAGCACCCCGTGAAGGGCGACGGCATGCGCGGCCACGGGCCGAGCAAGGACGGCGTCGCCCTGTGGTGGAAGGAGATCTCGCGCAACAAGCGCGCGGTCGCGCTGAACATCAAGGACCCCGACGGCGCCGCCGTGCTGCTCGACCTGGTCGCCACCGCCGACGTGCTGGTCGAGAACTTCCGGCCGGGCACGCTCGAGAAGTGGGGCCTGGGGCCGTCCGTCCTGCACGCCCGCAATCCGCGCCTCGTGGTCGCCCGGGTCACCGGCTTCGGACAGACCGGCCCGTACGCGCAGCGCGCCGGCTTCGGCACCCTGGTCGAGGCGATGAGCGGGTTCGCGTACCTCACCGGCCCCGCCGACGGCCCGCCCACGCTCCCGGCGTTCGGCCTCGCCGACAGCATCTGCGGCATCGCCGCCTCCTCGGCGATCGCGATGGCGCTGCTGCACCGCGAGCGCACGGGCGAAGGACAGGTCATCGACCTCGACCTGCTCAGCCCGCTGACGACGGCGGTCGGGCCCGGCCCCACGGCCTACCAGCAGCTCGGCATCGTCGAGACCCGGCACGGCAACCGCTCGACCAACAACGCGCCGCGAAACACCTACCAGACCCGCGACGGTCACTGGGTCGCGGTGTCCTCCAGCGCCCAGTCGATCGCCGAGCGGGTGATGCGCCTCGTCGGGCACCCCGAGGTGATCGACGAGCCCTGGTTCGCCTCCGGGCGCGGCCGGGCCGGGCACGCGGACGAGATCGACGCCTACGTCGGCGGCTGGGTCGGCGAGCGCGATCGCGACGAGGTGGTGCGCGCCTTCACCGAGGCCGGCGCCGCCGTCGCGCCCATCTACTCCGCGCGCGATCTCGTCGAGGACGAGCACGTCCGCTCCACCGGCATGCTCACCGAGGTCGAGGACGACGAGCTCGGCCCGGTGCTCATGCACAACGTGATGTGGCGGATGTCGGCGTCCCCCGGTGCCATCCGCTTCACCGGACGCCCGCTGGGCGCCGACACCGAGGACGTCCTGGCCGGCCTCGGCTACGACGCCGACCGCGTCGACGACCTGCGCTCCCGGCAGGTCATCGCTTGATCCACCCGCACGACAGTCATTCCCACCAGCAAGGAGAGCACGTGCACGACTCGGCCGCCACCGTCGACCCCCTCATCGCCGCGGTCAGCGCCGGCGTCGAGGTCCACGACCTCGGCCGCACCCTGCGCATCGGCATGCCGCAGTCGCCCAACCACCCGCCGTACTGGCACGCGCTGCCCCGGCGGCACGGCGACATGGTCCGCAGCGACGGCGGCTCGGCGGCCAACGACATGATCTCGATGGGCACGCACGTCGGCACCCACATCGACGCGCTGGCCCACGTGAGCCAGGACGGCCGGCTGGCCGACGGGTCCGACGCCCGCGAGGCGTCGCTGGGCGGCCGCTTCGACGCGCTCGGCGCGCACACCATCGACCCGATCGTGCGCACCGGGGTGCTGCTCGACGTCCCGACCGCCCTCGGCTCGCCGGAGGGCCTCGACGGCGGCTACGAGATCACGCCCGCCAACCTCGAGCTGACCGCGAAGGTGCAGGGCACGACGATCGAGGAAGGCGACGTCGTGCTCATCCGCAGCGGCTGGGGCCGGCACTTCGACGACTACGCGACCTTCGTCGGCAAGGAGACCGGCGTCCCGGGCGTGGGCGAGGACGGCGCGACCTGGCTCGCCGACCGCCGGCCGCACGCCGTCGGCGCCGACACCATCGCCTTCGAGTGCCTCAAGCCCGGCGCCGGTCACGGGCTCCTGCCGGCCCACCGCGTGCTGCTCGTCGAGCGCGGCATCTACATCATCGAGGCGATGGTCCTCGACGACCTCGCGGCGGCCGGCGTGCACCGGTTCACCTTCGTGCTCTCGCCGCTCAAGCTGTACGGCGCCACCGGCTCGCCGGTCCGTCCGCTGGCGGTGGTCTCCCGTGGCTGAACCCACGCTCTCCCGCCGGATCGCGGAGCTGGCGGCCGAGACGGACCTGGGCCGGCTGCCGGCCGACGTGGTGGCCAGCACCCGGCTGCGGGTCCTCGACACGCTGGGCCTGGCGCTGCGGGCACAGGAGCTCGACTCCAGCCGGGCGGTCATCGGCTACGTCGCCGACCAGGGCGGCCGGGCCGAGGCCACCGCGATCGGCGTCGCCGGCCGGGTGCCGGCGGCCCTCGCGGCGCTGGTCAACGGCACGCTCGCGCACTCCCTCGACTACGACGACACACACCTGCCGTCCGTACTGCACCCCAGCGCCGGCGTCGTTCCGGCCGCGCTCGCCGCGGCCGAGGCGGTCGGCGCTTCGGGCGCCGAGCTGGTCGCCGCGGTGGCGGTCGGGATCGAGACCTGCGTGCGGATCGGCATGGCCGGTTACGACAAGGAGTCGGGCAACTCGACCTTCTTCGAGCACGGCCAGCACGCCACCTCGATCTGCGGCGCGCTCGGCGGCGCGGTCGCGGCCGGCATGCTGCACAGGCTCGACGCCGACGGCATCCAGTCGTCCCTGGGCGTGGCCGCCTCGATGGCCTCCGGCATCATCGAGGCGAACCGCACCGGTGGCACCGTGAAGCGGCTGCACTGCGGCTGGGCCGCGCACAGCGCGGTCACCGCCGCCGACCTGACCCGGCGCGGTCTCACCGGTCCGCCGACCGCCCTCGAGGGCCGGTTCGGCTTCTTCCAGGCGTTCCTGCACGGCACGTTCGACGCCGGCCAGGTGACCGACCGGCTCGGCGAGCAGTGGGCGGTCCCGGGCATCTTCTTCAAGCCCTATCCGGCCAACCACTTCACCCACACCACCATCGACGCGGCGGCCGAGCTGCGCCGCCGCGGCGTGCGCCCGGAGGACGTCGAGTCCATCGAGGTCGGCGTGCCGGGCCCGGTCATCCGGACCATCGGCGAGCCGATCGAGGTCAAGCGCGCGCCCCGGACCGGATACCAGGCGCAGTTCTCGGCGCCGTACGCCGTAACCGTCGGCCTGCTCGGCGGCGGCGGCCTGGGTGCGGCCCTGGAGGACTACACCGACGAGCTCGCGGCCGACCCGCTGCGCCGCGAGCTGATGGCGAAGGTGAGCGTCGTCGCCGACCCGCGCTGCGACGCGATCTTCCCCCACCAGTTCCCGGCCGTGCTCACCGCGCGGCTGAGCGGCGGCCGTACGGAGACCGTCGAGGTCCTCGCCAACCGCGGCGGGGACCAGCGACCACTGACCGACGAAGAGGTCGGGCGCAAGTTCGCCGACAACGCCGGCGCGGCCCTCCCGGCCGGCGAGGCCGAGCGGCTGCGCCGCGCCGTCCTCGCCCTCGACACGCTCGCCGACGTGCGAGCCCTGCTGCACCCGTGATCCCGGAAGGACAACGACCCATGACCCACTACGACCTGATCGTCCGTGACGTCCGGGTGGTCTCCCACGATGCGCCCGAGCCCGTCCCGGCCGACATCGGCGTCGTCGACGGCAAGATCGTGGCCGTCGCGCAGGGCCTCGACACCAGCGACGCCGCCGAGGTCGTCGACGGCGGGGGCAAGCTCGCCTTCCCCGGTGTCGTCGACGCCCACCAGCACTGGGGCATCTACAACCCGCTCGCCGTCGACACCGAGGTGGAGAGCCGGGCCGCGGCTCAGGGCGGTGTCACCACCGGCGTGAGCTACATGCGCACCGGGCAGTACTACCTCAACAAGGGCGGCGCCTACGCCGACGTCTTCCCCGAGGTGCTCGAGCTCTCCGGCGGCAAGGCCTTCATCGACTACGGCTTCCACCTCGCGCCGATGAGCAAGGAACACATCGACGAGATCCCGATGCTGGTCGACAGGTTCGGCGTCACGTCGTTCAAGATCTTCATGTTCTACGGCAGCCACGGTCTGCACGGCCGCTCGTCGGACCAGTCGAAGTTCCTGATGACGCCCGAGGGCGAGCGCTACGACATCGCGCACTTCGAGTTCGTGATGCGCGGCATCCAGAAGGCCCGCCAGCAGTACCCCGACAAGGCCGAGGCGATCTCGCTCAGCCTGCACTGCGAGACCGCCGAGATCATGGCGGCCTACACGAAGCTGGTCGAGGAGGACGGCAAGCTCACCGGTCTCGAGGCCTACTCCGCCTCGCGGCCGCCGCACTCGGAGGGCCTGGCGATCTCGATCGCGGCGTACCTCGCCCACGAGACCGGCCTGCCGAAGATCAATCTGCTCCACCTCAGCTCGGCGAAGGCCGTCGAGGCCGCGCTGCTGATGGCGAGGACGTTCCCGCACATCGACTTCCGTCGCGAGGTCACCATCGGCCACCTGGTGGCCGACATCCACACGGCGTCGGGCATCGGCGGGAAGGTGAACCCGCCGCTGCGCCCGCGCGAGGACGTCGAGGTGCTGTGGGAGCACCTGCTCGCCGGCGACCTCGACTGGGTCGTCTCCGACCACGCCTGCTGCCGTGACGAGCAGAAGTTCGGCGACGACCGCGACGACGTCTTCCTGGCCAAGTCCGGCTTCGGCGGCGCGGAGTACCTCCTGCCCGCCCTGGTCAGCGAGGGACGCAAGCGCGGCCTCGGCTGGGACCGCATCGCCGCCCTCACCTCGTGGAACCCCGCGCAGCGCTTCGGCCTGCCGACCAAGGGGGCCATCAAGGAGGGCTACGACGCCGACCTGTGCCTCCTGGACGCGGACCACCCGTGGACGATCCGCGCCGCCGACTCGCTCTCGGCCCAGGAGTACACGCCGTTCGAGGGCTTCGAGCTGAGCGCCGCCGTCACCGACACGTTCGTGCGCGGCATGCGGGTGCTCACCGACGGCGTCATCACCGGCGAGCCGCGCGGCCGGTTCCTGCACCGCCCCACGGGCCGGGCCGGCGCGTGACGCTGTCGCCCGACCTCGTTGCCCTGTACGTCCCCGGTGACCGGCCGGCGCTGTTCGACAAGGCGCTGGCCGGACCGGCGGACGTCGTGATCCTCGACCTCGAGGACGCCGTCCCGGCGGCCGGCAAGGACGGCGCGCGGGCCGCGGTACGCGACTGGCTCAGCGCGATCCCCGCGGACTCCCGCGCCCGGGTTTCGGTGCGGGTCAACGCCGTCGGCACGCCGGCGTGCGGCGCCGACCTCGCGGCCCTGGCCGGCGTCACCGGGTTCCACTCGGTTCGCGTACCCAAGGTCGAGTCGCCCACCGACGTCGCGCGGATCGCCGGCGCGCTCGGGCAGGTCCCCGTGCACGCCCTGCTGGAGTCGGCCGTCGGGATCGAGGCCGCGGCCGCGATCGCCCACACCCCGCAGGTCGCCGCGCTCGCCCTGGGCGAGGCGGACCTGCGCAGCGACCTCGGCGTCACCTCCGACGACGGCCTCGCGTGGGCGCGCTCGCGGGTGGTCGTCGCGGCCCGGGCCGCCGGCCTGCCCGCGCCGATGATGTCGGCCTGGACCGACCTCGCCGACACCGACGGGCTGGTCGCCTCCTGCCGCGCCGGCCGGGCAATGGGCTTCCTCGGCCGCACCGCCATCCACCCGAAGCAGGTCGAGCCGATCCTGTCGGGCTTCGCGCCGGGCGCCGACGAGGTCGCCGCCGCCGAGGCACTGCTCGACAGCCTCGCCGCCGCCGGGGCCGACGGCCGCGCCGTCGCGGTCACCGCGACGGGCCGGATGGTCGACCCGGCGATGGTCCGCGGCGCCCAGCGCACCCTCGCGGTCCACGCCCGCATCAGCAGTCGCCTCGGCACCCCGTCCTGACCACCCTCACCCATACCGGGAGTTGCCCACCATGACCGTCGTCCCGCACTGGATCTCCGGCACCGAGCTGCCTCCGGCCGGCCGCACCGCCCCGGTGACCGACCCGGCCACCGGGGCGGAGACCGCCCGGGTCGGCCTGGCCGACCGGGCCGTGGCCGACGCCGCAGTGAAGGCCGCGACGAGCGCGTTCGCCGAGTGGAGCGAGACCTCGCTCGCCCGTCGTACCACGGTGCTCTTCCGGTTCCGTGAGCTGCTCAACGAGCGCTCGGACGAACTGGCGGCGATCATCACCGCCGAGCACGGCAAGGTCCTCGACGATGCTCGCGGCGAGGTCGCCCGCGGGCGGGAGGTCGTCGAGTTCGCGTGCGGCATGCCGCACCTGCTCAAGGGCGGGTTCACCGAGAACGCCTCGACCGCGGTCGACGTGCACTCGCTGCGCCAGCCCCTCGGGCCGGTCGCCATCATCAGCCCGTTCAACTTCCCGGCGATGGTGCCCATGTGGTTCTTCCCGATCGCGATCGCGGCAGGGAACACCGTCGTGCTCAAGCCCAGCGAGAAGGTGCCCTCCGCCGCGCTGTGGCTGGCCCGGCTCTGGCAGGAGGCCGGCCTGCCCGACGGCGTCTTCAACGTCGTCAACGGCGACAAGGAGGCGGTCGACGCCCTGCTCGAGCACCCCGACGTGGCGGCCGTGTCGTTCGTCGGCTCCACCCCGGTCGCGGCCTATGTGCACGAGACCGCGAGCCGTCACGGGAAGCGGGTCCAGGCCCTCGGAGGGGCCAAGAACCACATGCTGGTGCTGCCCGACGCCGACCTCGACCTCGCGGCCGACCAGGCGGTCAACGCCGGGTTCGGCTCGGCCGGCCAGCGCTGCATGGCGATCTCGGTGGTCGTCGCGGTGGGCGACGTGGCCGACCCGCTGGTCGAGCGGATCGCCGAGCGGGCCCGGGGGCTGCGCACCGGTGACGGCCGCCGCGGCTGCGACATGGGACCGCTGGTCTCGGCCGCCGCGCGGGACCGGGTGGCGTCGTCCATCGCCGCCGGAGCGGCGGCCGGTGCCCGGGTGGTCGTCGACGGCCGGGAGGGCAGCTACGACGCCGACGGCGAGGGCTTCTTCGTCGGCCCGACCCTGCTCGACGGCGTCGAGCCCGGCATGTCCGTCTACGCCGACGAGATCTTCGGCCCGGTGCTCTCGGTCGTGCGGGTGGCGTCGTACGAGGAGGGCATCGCGCTGATCAACGCCAACCCCTACGGCAACGGCACCGCGATCTTCACCGCCGACGGCGGCGCCGCGCGGCGCTTCTGCCGGGAGGTGCAGGTCGGCATGGTGGGCGTCAACGTCCCGGTCCCGGTGCCGATGGCCTACTACTCGTTCGGCGGCTGGAAGTCCTCGCTCTTCGGTGACGTGCACGCGCACGGCACCGAGGGCGTGCACTTCTTCACCCGGGCCAAGGTCGTCACCACCCGCTGGAGCGAACCGAGCCGCCGCGGCCTGGAGCTGGGCTTCCCGGTCAACACCTGAGTCCCGGGGGAGCGGTTCCGGCCGGCCGGCGGCGCTACGCTCGCCACGATCGGCGTGCGCGAGCGCGACCGCGACGACTGGGACTGTCTCGACCAGTGCGTCGCGGCCACGCGCTCGGACAGCGCCGAGGTGAGCAGGGCCGGCGCGCGGTTCGTGTCGCTGTACCGGCGATTCATCTACGACAGCCTGCCGGCCAACTGGCCCGAGGTCTTCGCCGCCCTGCGGCCGAGCTGACGACCCGTGGTCCGGATATGCCACGCCCCCGCCGCCTCGGGCCAGGGGCGGCGGGGGCGCGGCGGGCGACCGGTCAGCTGACGCCGGTGACGGCCTTGACCAGGTTGATGCCGAAGTAGATCAGGAACGCGACCGCGACCGCCCACATCAGCGGGTGGATCTGACGGGCCTTGCCCTGCGCGACCCGGATCACCACCCAGCTGATGAAGCCGGCGCCGATGCCGTTGGTGATCGAGTAGGTGAACGGCATGAGGGTCATCGTCAGGAAGGCCGGGACGGCGACACCCACGTCGGTGAAGTCGATGTCCTTGACCTGGCGAATCATCAGCGCGCCGACGACCACCAGGGCCGGGCCGGCGGCCTCGCTCGGCACCAGCGTCACCAGCGGGGTGAGCAGCAGCGCGCCGAGGAAGAGGATGCCGGTGACCACGCTGGTCAGGCCGGTGCGGCCACCGTCCGCGATGCCGGACGACGACTCCACGTAGGTGGTGGCGGAGGAGGCGCTGCCCGCGCCGCCGGCGACCGCGGCGACACCGTCGACGAAGAGCACCTTGCCAAGCCGGGGCATGTCGGTGCCGTCCTCGGTGGCAAGGTTGGCCTGCTTGGCCAGGCCGACGGTGGTGCCCATCACGTCGAAGAAGTCGGCCAGCACGAGGGTGAAGACCAGCAGCAGCGCGGTCATGACGCCGACGTGCGCGAACGCGCTGAACGACACGTGACCGATCAGGTGCAGGTCGGGCTTCTGGACCAGCGGGTCCGGCAGGGTCGGGACGTTGAGCCGCCACCCGTCCGGGTTCGGCTTGCCGTCGACGAAGGCGCCGCCGGGCTTGGCGAACGCGTTGACGATCACGGCGAAGACCGTGGTGGCCACGATGCCGATCAGGACGCCGGCCTTCACCTTGCGGGCGGCCAGGATGCCGGTGACCAGCAGGCCGACCACGAAGACGACCGTGGGCCAGCCGTGCAGCGTGCCGTTGCTGCCCGAGCCGAGCTGCAGCGGCACACCGGTGCTGGGCCGGACGAGGCCGCCGTCGACGAAGCCGATCAGCGCGATGAACAGGCCGATACCGGCGGCGATGGCCGCCTTCAGCTCGGCGGGGATGGCCCTGAAGACGGCCTGGCGGAAGCCGGTCAGCACCAGCACGGTGATGAGCAGACCCTCGATCACCACCAGACCCATCGCCTCGGCCCAGCTCATCTGGGAGGCGACGGCGTACGCGACGAAGGCGTTGAGGCCCAGGCCGGTCGCCACGGCGAACGGGACCCGGCCGACGATGCCCATCATGATCGTCATGACCGCGGCGACGAGCGCGGTGACCCCGGCGACCGGCGCGATGCCGAGCAGGGTGCCGTGCTTGTCCGGGGCGGTGCCGATGATCAGCGGGTTGAGCACGACGATGTACGCCATCGTCGCGAAGGTGGTGAGCCCGGCAAGCACCTCACGCCGGACCGTTGAGCCCCTGCGGGTGATCTCGAAGTATTGGTCGAGGCGGCCGCGGGCGGGTTCCGCCGGTTCGACCGGGACAGCAGGATCCTGCTTCGTCACGCTCATGGCGTGGCTCGCTCCGTTCCGGGTTGGCCCGCCGGGCGCGCCGGTCGGGCGGTTGGGGGTGGTTGCAGCCGCTTCGATTCGGTTGGCCCGGAGAACGTCGGAGCGACTGGGCTCCACGGATCCCGTGAAGCCCTTCGATGCCGCACCCTGGTCGGAGCGCGACGTCGCAGCGCCACTCTAACTGCCGGTTAACAGCAGTTGACCTGCCCCTGTGCGTCGCGCAGAGGCGAGGTGGGCAAGGTCACGCCCGGCGCCGGCGGCGCGCTCGCGGCGCAGTGCCGCCGGCGTGACGGTGCGTGGTTCGGGCGCTGGGGCGCGCCTTATCGGTGGGCCGGCCGCAGGACGCGTTCGCGGGGTGCCGCCTGGGTCGCCGGGGCGACGGCGTCGATGTCGACGGGCAGGTGGCGGGGTCCGCGCAGGGTCGGGTTGGGCCGGTACGGCGGCGGGTCGGCGGCCAGCCGGGGGTGTACCAGACGGCGGGCCAGCGCGGACAGGGCGACCTGGGTCTCGACCCGGGCGAGCGGGGCGCCGAAGCAGTAGTGGATGCCGCTGCCGTAGCCGAGGTGGACGTTGTCGGTGCGGTCGGGGTCGAAGCGTTCGGGGTCCGGGAAGCGGGCGGGGTCGCGGCTGCCGGCGGCGAGCATCAGCGTGATCGGCGAGCCCCTCGGGATGGTGGTGCCGGCGATGTCGATGTCGGCCAGCGCGGTACGGCTGGTCAGGAACTGCACCGGGGGTTCGTACCGCAGCAGCTCCTCGACCAGCGGGGTGATCAGCTGGGGCTCGTCGCGCAGCCGGTCGAGCACGTCGGGGTGGCGCAGCAGGGCGAGCGTGCCGTTGGCGATGAGGTTGACGGTGGTCTCGTGGCCGGCGACCAGCAGCAGCGCGGCCGTGCTGATCAGGTCGGCGCGCGACATCGGCGCACCCGGGCCGGTGTCGGTGAGCATCCCGGAGATCAGGTCGTCGCCGGGCCGGCGGGCGTGGGCGTCGGCCAGCCCGTTCAGGTATGCGCCGAGCTCGGCGTTGATCTCGGTCCGCCTGCGCTGCCGCTCGGCGAACGTGCCGGTGGCCGGGTCGACGGTCTCGATGATCGCGTCGGCCCAGTGGTGGAAGCGCGGCTGGTCCTCGCGCGGGACGCCGAGCAGCCGGCAGATCGCGGTCACCGGCAGCGGGTAGGCGAACTCGTCGACGATGTCGACGCGGCTCCGGCCGGCGAAGTTGTCGATCAGGCCGTCGGCGATCTCGGTCAGCCAGGGGCGCATGTCCTCGATGCGGCCGGGGGTGCTGGGCGGCCCGAACGGCCGCGTGGCCAGGTCCCGGAGCCGGTCGTGCTCGGGCGGGTCGCGGGAGATGAAGGCCAGCGGCAGACCGGACGGACCCTCCTGCGGCGCGGACGGGACGCCGGCCAGTTCGGGGTGGTTGCGGGGGTCGGAGCTGACCCGGTGGTCGTGCAGCAGCGCGACGATCTCGTCGTAGGTGCTGACCAGGTAGGTGCCGTCGGGCTGGCGCGCCACCGGGGTCTTGCGCAGCTGGGCGTACAGCGGGAACGGATCGGCCCGGTTGGCGGGGTCGAGAACCTGCTCGAAGATGCTGGACTGTGCCATGTCGGTGCCTTTCCAGCCGCCGCGTCAGTGCTGGTGGAGCAGCTCGGCGCGGCGCTCGCTCGGGTCGTGGCCGGTCACCGAGACGGTGGCGTGGCGGTTGCGGGTGCGGTCGTCGGGAATCTGCGCCGCGACCGGCTGCCCGACGGCCGGCTCGTCGACACCGCGCAGATCCGGCGGGAAGGGCGCGCCCGCCTCGATCAGCCGCTGGTACGACTCCAGCCACTTGGCCTGGTTGAACCCGACCGCGGCGGTGAGGCGGCCCCGGTAGCCGTAGGCGGCCACGAACCGGCGCTGCGCGACCGAGCCCTGGGCGACGACGACCTGGTCGGCGAGGGTCGGCACGCCGACGGACTTGATGTTGGTGCCGAACTGCGCCGACCAGAACACCGGGAGGGCCAGGTGCGGCCACCGCTCGGCCGGGGTGCTGATCATGTTGTGGGCGGCGATGTGGGCCTGGGCCACGGCGTTGCCCCAGTGTTCGAGAGCCAGGAACTGGTAGTCGTACAGCGGGTGCGGGAAGCGGGCCACGTCGCCGGCGACGAAGATGTCGTCGGTGACCACGCCGGCGGCGTCGAAGGCCCGGCAGCCGGCGTCGCAGCCGACGCCCCACTCGCCGACGGCCAGGCCGCTGTCGTACAGCCACTCGGTGTTGCGGACCGCGCCCAGCGCCACCACGGCCACCTCCGCATCCACGGTGGTGCCGTCGGACAGGTGGGCACGGCGCAGCCTGTCGGCGGTGTCCCCCTCCAGGCGCGTGACGGTGACCCCGCAGCGCAGGTCGACGCCGTGCTCACGCTGCAGGTCGGCGGCCACCGCGCCGACCACCGCGCCCAGCGCGCCGACCAGGGGCGTGCGCCCGCGCTCGACGAGGGTGACCGCCAGGCCCCTCTCCCGGCAGGCCGAGGCGACCTCGGAGCCGGTGAACCCGCCGCCGATGACCAGCACCCGGCGCGGCCGTCCGGCCAGCCGGTGCCGCAGCACGGCGGCGTCGTCGCGGGTCCGCAGCACGAACACGCCGTCGAGGGCCGCCTCGTCCGCGTTGAACCAGGGCCGGGCCCGGGTGCCGGTGGCGATCAGCAACCGGTCGTAGCCGATCACGCCGCCGTCGCCGAGGTACACCTGCTTGCCGGCCAGGTCCAGCCCGGTGGCGGGCACGCCGAGCAGCCACCGCGCGTTGAGCTCGTCGACCCGGGGGAGCGTGGTGTGGTCCGGCGGTACCCACCCGTCGAGGACCTGCTTGGACAGCGGCGGCCGGTCGTAGGGCCGGTACGGCTCGTCCCCGATCATCGTCAGGGAGCCGGTGAAGCCCTCCTGCCGCAAGGTCGCCGCGGCGGCCAGGCCGGCCAGCGACGCGCCCACGATCACGATCCGGCCGTGCCGGCGGAGCCGCTCCATCGCCGCGTCGTGCCCGTCCGGCGAGGGCCGCCCGCGCGTTCGCGGCCACCCGGCCGTCCGCGACGGTGCGCCCGTCCTCGGGGACACCGCCGGGCCGGTCGTCGCGGACTCCACCGCGGCCTCCGTGTCGTCGACGTGGTCGACCAGGATGGCCTGCACCGGGCAGGCGGCCGCCGCCCGCAGCACCCGCTCCCGCTGCATCTCGTCGGGCTGCGGGTCGTACATCAGCGCCTCGGCGCCCGACATCCGGAACACCTCGGGAGCCAGGAAGGCGCACTGCGCGTAGCCCTGGCAGCGCGTGAGGTTCACGACAACCCGCATGGCCACACCCCCAAAGAAGAGGTATCCGCGGACTCCTGCCCGGCGGTCCGACCGGCAAACCGCCCGCGCCCGGCGGACCGTGACTACTTCCAGCGCGGGACGAGGGCCGGTACCTGCCTCGCGACGAGCACGTAGGTGCTGCGCTCGATCGCCTCGGGGACGTGGCGCTTGAACCGGTCGCGGGCGGCGATCGAGTGGTGTGCCGCGAAGGCCAGCAGCAGCGCGGCGTCGATCGCGAGCGCCACCGGGGTGGTGTGCCTGGCCGGCCCGTCGACGGTGCCGGCCAGGAATCGTGTGGCCCAGGCGGCGGCGAGCACGAAGGCCGCGTAGGCGATGAGGGCGTACAGGGAACGCATCCGCCCATCGTCGGCGGACCGCCGGCCCGGGGCAGGCGGGAAAGTACCTCAGTTCGCCGCGTGGGCGTGGACGGCAAGGTTGCTGAAGAAGCGCATCCGCCCATCGTCGGCGCGGCCGCCGGCCCGGGGCAGGCGGGAAAGTACCTCAGTTCGGGGCGGCGCTCGCGACGTACCAGGCGGCGATCTGCGAGCGGGAGCGGAAGTCCATGCGGTACCGGATCCGCTCCACGTGCGCCTCGGCGGACCGCTCGGTGATGCCGAGCCGCTCGCCGATCTCCCGGTTGGTGCGCCCCTCGGCGATGAGGGCCGCGACCTCGCGCTGCCTCGCCGTCAGCGTGGGCGCGGCCCCGCGGTGGCGGCCCGGCAGGCCGAGGAACTGCCGGATCGCGCGGGTCAGGGCGTTGGCGTCGCCGATGTACGGCAGATGCGACCGCCCCTCGACCGCCTTGAACTGGGCCCCGGGTATGCCGTCGGCGAGCCGCCGGCCCTCGCCGATCGGCGCCGCCCGGTCCCGGTCGCGGTGCACGACGAGGGTGGGCGCCGCGATCTGCGGCAGCACGTCGCGCAGGTCCACCCGGTAGGCGGCCCGCAGCATCGCGCACGCGGTCTCGGCGTCGGCGGCCTCCTGCTGGTAGCGCACGAACGCCGCCCGGGTGCCGGCGTCCGCGTCGGGCGCGAAGACGTCGGCGAGCAGGCCGGACGCGAGCCCCCAGTGCTGCCGGACGAGGCCGAGCACGTGCGTGCGGATCTCCGGCGCGGCGACGTCGGCGCCGGAGGCCCAGCCGCCGTACAGCACCAGCCGGGCCACCCGCTCCGGGTGCCGCGCGGCCCAGGTGGCGGCGACGGCGGCCCCGAGCGAGGCGCCCATGAGCTCGAACCGCTCGACCCCGGCGGCGCCGGCCACCGCGTCGAGCGCGTCGAGCTCCTGCGCCATCGAGTACCGCTCCGGCGGCGTGCGCTCGGACAGCCCGCAGCCCGGCTTGTCGTACCGGATGAGCGTGCGTCCCTGGGCCAGGGCCTGGTAGAAGGATCGCTCGGCGGGCAGCGCCCAGCTCAGCTCGAGATGGGACAGCCAACCGGCCACGTACACCAGCGGCGGCCCCGACCCCGCCACCGAATAGGCGATCCGGACCCCATCGCCCGACTCGGTCGTCGCGACGCGCTGGCCCACGCGCCAGATTCTAGCGGCCCGCCATCGACACCCGCAGAGTGAACCCCTGCCTGACAACCCGGGGTTGACAGGCTGGGGTTGAGTAGCCATGATCGGATCATGGGAGCGAGTGGTCACCACGAGGTCGTCGAGCTGGAGCGGCGCGAGCCCGGCCTGCGGGTCGTCGCCCGATGGGAGGGCGGCGACCCGGTCGACGCCCCGCCGTCCGGCCCTCGGGAGGTGCTGATCCGGATCACCGATGACGCCGCGCCCGACGCCCGGCGCCGCGGCGTCACCTCGGGCGTCATGCGCCGCGCCGAGCGCCACCTCGCCGACCTGACGGCCGAGTACAACGCGGTTCCGGCCGTCGGCGCGTATCAGGTCATGGTCCGCCAGTACCTGCAGCGACGCCTGGCCGAGCTGCCCGCCGACCCCCGGTCCGGCGGCGACGCCTACTACCAGGGTCTGCTCGACATCTACGAGGACGTCGCCGGTCGGGGACATCCGGAGCCGGTGAACGCGTTGGCGGCCGCGATGGGTGTGCCGAAGGAGACCGTCAAGACCCGGCTGCGGGTCGCGCGGCAGCGCCAGGCGGACGAGTAGGTGCCGCGGGTGCCCGGGCGCGGGGGCGCCCGGGCATCCGCGGTGCCCGTTACAGCCGAGCGACGATCTTGTTCATCGTGTCGATCTCGGCTTGCTGCGCGGCGATGATCTTCTGGGCGAGCGCCTTCGCGTCGCTGCTGGCGCCGTTGGCGAGTTCGTCTTCGGCCATGGCGATCGCGCCCTGATGATGGGCGATCATCATGGTGCAGAACCGCTTGTCGAAGTCGTTGCCCGTGGCCGCCTCGAGCTCGGTCATGTCGGCGTCGGACATCATCCCCGGCATGCCGCCGTGGTTCATGCCGCCCATGCCGTGGCTCGCCGTCGGGGCGGGCCTGCCCCATGCGGTCAGCCAGCCCCGCATGGCCTGGATCTCCGGATCCTGCGCGGCCTTGATCTGCCCTGCGAGGGTCTTGACCTCGGGTGCGGCGGCGCGGGTGCCGGCGAGTGCGGCCATCTCCACGGCCTGCTGGTGATGCGGGATCATCATCTGGGCGAACATCACGTCCGCGTCGTTGAACGCGGCGGCGCCCGATGGGCCGCCGCCGGCCGGGTGCGTGCCCGGCATCTGATCGTGGCTGTCGCTGCCGCCGCAGGCGGCCAGGAGCAGGGCAGCGGTGAGTGCGGCGCCGGCCAGGACGGCTCGGCGCACGAGGGTGCGCTTCATGATGGACCTTTCGGTGTCGGACGAGCCTGCACGGGACGCGGTGGCACGGCACCGGCGCAGCGGCCGGCGTCGTGCGGGGCGTCCTATCTGCGCAGGACCGACACCGTGGCGAGGGCGAGGCCGACCGGACGGGGCGGGGGCGCCCGCGGGCGGGCCTGCCGCGCGGCATGCCGCAGCGCGGCCGCGGTGGTGGTGCTACGCCGGGCCAGCAACGCGACGCCCAGGACGACGACGGCGAAGGCGACCAGGACGGCCAGGCAGATGGCCCAATCGTCCATGCCGCCGTGCTCGTGGCCGGACCCGGTCAGGAGCACGGCGGACAGCACCGGCATCGCCGCGACGTGTTCGGCGACGGGCGCGTGGCGGTGACCGTCGCCGAGATGCGGGCCGGAATGGCCGAGCGTGTGCATGGCGGTCAGGCCGACCAGCGTGGCCAGCAGCAGCGCGATCCGGGCCGCCCGCCCGAGACCTCCGTTGACCGCATGCGCCACGCGGTTCACGGTACCGGCTAGCTAGGGCGTGTATCAAAGTCCCCTTAACGCTGCTCTCCGCAGGGTGTGTCGCGGTTCCGGCTGGGTGGTGGCGTTGGGTAGTGTCGATGTGTGGCGGGGGCAGGACCACGGCGGCGGGGGCCGAACCGGGCGGTGCCGTGGCGGTGTGAGGGTCCGGTGTCGGTGCTACGCCTGCCGCTGGACGTGCGTGAGCCGCGGACGCGGCAGATGGTGGAGCGGGTGTTCGCGGCCGCGTTCACGGTCCGGCGGGCGGTCCAGCGTGACGCCCGGGCCCGGGTCGACGCCTACTGGGCCGCGTGTCGTGAGCGGGCGGCGGCTGGGCCGGACGCGGTCCGGGGCCGGCTCGGGTTGTCCCGCAGCGGCCTGGAACACGCCGCCTACCGGCATGTGGACGGTGCGCCGCATGTGCGGCGGTATCTGACCAAGGCCCTGGCCATGCACCTGGCCGACGGGGTGTGGGAGGCCACCGAGCGGCATCTGTTTCCCGACGTCACCGGCCGCCGGCACGGCCGGCCCCGCCTGGGCGGCTGGTGGGAATTCGCGACGATCCCGGGCCGGGCCCGTTCGCATACCCGGGCCCGGAAGTGGGAGACGTTCCGGCTGGTGGGGAGCCTGGCCGGGCATCGTGCCACGTTCGGGCACGCCGGCCGGTTGTGGCAGCCGCGGCGGATGCCGGCCGTCACCGCCACCGCCGCCAGTGAGCCGGTGCGGTCATGGTGGGATCACGACGGCCCCTTCGCGGTGATCCTGACCGGCCTCGGCGGAGACGACCTCGTCCTGCCGGTGCGGCTGCCGCAAGGCCCCGCCCGCTGGCCCGTCCTGGAGCACTACCTCGCCGACCCCGGCCGCTGGCACAAGATCGACCTGGTCCGGCACCGCGACCCGGGCGCGGTGGGCGGGTGGCGGTACGAGGCGCACCTGATGATCCTCGGCCCCGGCTACACCTCACCCGCCGTCACCCAGCGCCGCCAGACGGCTGGGCAGCTGCTGCGGCGGGGCGGGGTGGACGTCAACGTGTCCAACCTGACCGTCGTGTCCGTCCCCACCGGCCCGGACGGCGACCTGGCGGCCAGCCGCATCGCCCGCACCTGCGAACACGACGCCGCCCTGGCCGCGCAGCGGTTGCGGCAGCGACGCCGGCAGCGGGCCCTTGAGCGGTCCCGCCGCGCCGCCAACCCCGGCCAGTACCGGCTCTCGCCACGTCAGCAGCGCCGCGCCGACCGCCGCCACGCCGCCGGGCTGCCACCGGTGCAGGCCGCCGTGCCCGGCGGCCCGCGAGTCGCCAACACGGCCGGGATACCGGTCCGTGCCTACCGACGCGACACCCTGACGAACACCTACCAGCGGCTGCGAGGCCGGGCCGCGGCCGACGGTGCTGCCCGCACCCGGGCCGGGCACACCCGCGCCCGGATCACCGCCGCGGCCCTGGTCGCGGTCCACGGCGCCGGGCTGGTCGTCGAGGACACCGACATCCGCGTGTGGGCGCGCCGGTGGGGTCGTGGCATTCACGCCTTCACCCCCGGCATGCTCCTGGCCGCCCTGCGCCGCGAAACCACCGCCGTCGCCGCCCACACCGGGCAGGGGGCCGGACTTGGGCTGGTGCGGGCCGGGACCCGGCACACCGCCTGGACCCAACACTGCCTCTGCAGCCAGCGAGTCCCGAAAGGCCTCGCCGATCGCCGCCACCACTGCCCCAGCTGCGGGCTGACCGGCGACCGCGACCTGGTTGCCGCGCTGATCGGCGCGCACACCGTGCTCACCGACCCGGCCCAGCCCGGCACCGCCCGGGTCGACTGGGACGCGGCACAGGCCACCCTCGACCGGTACGGGATCGAGACCATCAACGAAGGGCTGCAAGGAGCCCTGACCGAGTCAACCGGAACCCACCACCCCGACCCCCACCAACACGGTGGACGGCCGCGGCGGCCGCAGCCCACCACCGGCCAACACGGCCAGCGGCAGGGCGCTCGGCGAACCTTCGGAACGAGCCCTCGACAACCCCGGATGAGCCCCACCACCACACCAGTGGCCAGGACCACACCGGAACGACGAGACGCACACCCCGGACTGTTCATCAAGCCCGGCATTACAACCGGACTTCGACACAGACCTCAGCCCGGCCGGCGGTAGCCGGCGATGGGCCGGCCGTCGAGTTTGGCCATGCGGACGTAGTCGCCGCTGGTGGGCGCGTGCACCATCCAGCCACCGCCGACGTAGAGGCCCACGTGGTGCAGGTCGCTGTAGAAGAACACGAGGTCGCCGGGGCGCAGGTCGGCGCGGGCGACGGCCTTGGCGTCCTCCCACTGCCATTTGGTGTAGTGACGCAGCGTGACCCCGGCGGCGGCCCAGGCCGCGAGGGTGAGGCCGGAGCAGTCGTAGCTCTTCGGGCCGGTCGCGCCCCAGACGTACGGCTTGCCGATGAGCTCGCACGCCTTCTTCGCCGCCGTGCCGCCGGCGCCGCCGAGGTAGTCGACCGGGCACGCGACCGGCTTGAGCGTGCCGGTGGCGCCGCTGCTGCCGTACGCCTGCTGGCGCAGCTTCTGCAACTCGGCGACCTTGGCCTCGATCTGGGTCTTCTTCGCCGCGAGGTCGGCGTCCTGCACGGTCTGCTGGGCGATGAGCCCGTCCAGGGTCTGCTTGTCGCCGGCCAGCTTGTCCCGCGCCGCGGCGACGCCCGCGATCTGCGCGTGCTCGTTGCGGGCGATGGCGTTGACCATGGCGAGCTGGTCGAGCATGTCGGTCGGGGTAGCCCCGGACAACAGCACCTGCATGGTGGTGACCCGGCCGACCTTGTACTGCCGGGCCGCGATCTCACCGATCTTGCCCATCGCTGCGTCGACCTGGGCCTGCAGGGGTTGCAGCTGCTGTTGCAGCGCCGCCGCCTTGGCCTGGTTCTCCTTGAGCTGGGTGTGGACCTGGTTGTACTGCTCGATGGTCGGTTCGAGCTGGTTCCACATCTCGTCGATCTGCTGCTCCAGCTCCGCCGGTGTCGGCTCGGCCTGCGCGGTGCCGGTTCCGGCGAGCAGGATCGCAACGGCGGCGAGGATCGCGATGACGGTGCGGGCCGGCGTGGCCAGGGCTCCGGTGGAGTGTCGCGGGCGGCGTGGCGGCACGTGCAGCAGGCTCCCTTTTCCTTCGGCCATACCGGATCGGTTGACGCGGCCGGACGAGTGGTGCGCCCCACCGCTGTCGCGCCGCAGCCGACCCTACGTACTGTGCGTACCGAGCACAAGACCGAATCCTACGCACCGTAGGAGATCTACATATTTACTTGGCTGCATAACGCCAGATCAGCCTGGGTCTTTGTTCGGGCGGTGCGGATATCAACGCGGTGCGTAGTTGAACGGAGGCCGCTTCTTCCAGCTAGCGGGCGTTGGCAGCGCCGGTGACCTTGCGTAACGTCGGGGCTCGTTCGGCCCGGTTCAAGCTCACAACTGGTGACGCCGGGTTGGGTCCGCTGAGTCGTGCAGGCACGAGCCGGGGACCTGTAGGGCGACCTTCGCGCCCGAATCCGTCAGCCGACCCGCTGGGCGGATGCGTAAGGAGTTATGCCAGTGCATGGCCGCAGCCCCCGTCACAGACGTCCTCGCCCGGCGCTGCGCCGATCGGCGGCGGCAGGGCGCTAGCCCGGACCGGCGCCTGCGGGCCCGCCGGGATGCGTTGCGGTGGCAGGCTTCCGGCTTGCTCCTACGGCCTGGACATTGATCGATCGCCCCTGCATGGGGTCTTGGAGAGTTGCGATGAATCCTGAACCCGTACGTGAGCAGGCCAACCACGCCGGGGGCACCCGCCGGCTGCGACTGGCGGTGATCTCGATCGCGCTGCTCGGCGCGGCGGCCGCGGCCGGCAGCGCGTGCAGCCGGCTCGGCGATCCGCCCGCCAGCGCCGCCGCGGCGGGCGCGGCGGCGGCGACACCACCACCGTCGGCCGGTCCTGGTATGGGCGACGCGGCAGTGCAGTCGACGGCACCGGCCCCGTCGACGAAGGTCCTCGCCTACCAGTTCCAGTTGCAGCCCAACTATTACTACTGCGGTCCGGCGGCCACCCGGATCGCGCTGACGGCGGCCGGTCACGCGATCAGCCAGGACCAGGCGGCGTCCATGCTGGGTACCACCACGAACGGGACCGACTCCGCCCTCGACACCACCCGGGTGCTCAACAGCGTCCTCGCCGAAGGCCGGACGGTGTACCGGACCAGGGAGATCCCGGCCTATCCGGCGACGGCGGCGCAGGCGGCCCAGCTGCAGGCGGACGTGGTGGGCACCATCGGCAGCGGGCGGGCCATCGTCGCCAACATCGCCGGGCACCTCACCGACGCCGCCGGCGTCGTCCACGCCTACGAAGGCGGGCACTACCTCACCCTCGTGGGATACCAGGACGACGGCAAAGCGGTGAAGATCGCCGATCCGGCCGATCGGAGCGGCAACGGCAGCTACTGGGTGAGCACCCCCAAGCTCGCCGACTGGATCTCCGAGCACGGCTACTCGTATTGATCGCCGACGTGGTCCGCGAGCTAAGGCGCCAGCGGTGATTGCTGGACCATGGCGATCACTATCGGCGTCACCGGCAGCAGGGTGAATCTGCGAGCTAAGGCGCCAGCGGTGATTGCTGGACCACGGCGATCACTATCGGCGTCACCGGCAGCAGGGTGAATCCGCGAGCTAAGGCGCCAGCGGTGAGCGCTGGACCACGGCGATCACTATCGGGGTCACCGGCAGCAGGGTGAACAGGACGGCCGCGGCGCGGGTCAGTGCGGCCGGCAGCGGCCGGGGCCGGTTGAGCAGCCGGTGCAGGCGCTCGGCGGTGTCCCCGCCGTGGGCGGCCAGCAGCGGGCCCGGGTCGTCCCCTTCCGGCCAGGCGCGGCCCGGCCCGGCGGCGGACTGCCGGGCCCGTGCCTCGGCCAGGGCGACCAGGGCCCGGGCCAGCACGATCGGCGGGTGGGTGCGCACGGCGACGTCGTCGGCGCGCAGCTCGACGAGCCGGCGCATCTGCCGTACCGCGGTGGCGAAGCACGACGCCCAGGGGAATGCGCCGTCGAGCAGCCGCACCGTGCGCAGCAGCCGGTAGTGCCGGCCGGTGGCGTGCGCCCGCTCGTGGGCGGCGACCGCGCGCAGTTCCTCGCCGGTGAGGTGCTGCAGCGCGGCCGAGGTGAGCACGACATCGCGCTCGTCGCCGCCGGGCAGCAGGTAGGCGGCGGGCTGCGCGGCCGGCACGACCACCGCGCCGAGTTCGGGCAGCGGCTGCCCGGTCAGGCGCATCAGCTGCCGCAGCCGGCCCCGCTGCCGCCGCTCGGCGCCGGTCAGCCGCCACGCGGCCAGCGTCAGCCGGACGGCCAGGGTGACCAGCAGGACCGCACCGCAGCCGGCGGCGACCTGCGCGGCGGGCCCGTGCCCGCCCAGCAGCGCGTCCAGGCAGACCCGCCAGGCCCGGCACGCGACATCGTGGGCGTGGCCCCAGTGCAGTATCGAGGACACCCCGGTCAGCAAGGCGCAGGCGAGCAACGCGGCGCACCACATCTGCCAGGCGAAGATCCCCAGCCTCGGGGACCGGGCGACCCAGCCGGCGCGGGCCAGCCGCGGCCCGGCCACCACGACCAGCACGACGGCGTAGGCGAGCAGCAGCAGCGGGGTCACCCGTCGGCGATCTTCCGCTCGTAGGTGTTCAGCGCCGCCCGGAGCGCCGCCGCCTCATCGAGGGTCATCTGCCCGACGAAATGCAGCAGCGTCCGTTCCCGGTCGCCGCTGTCGGTCAGCGCCTCGCGCATCAGCCCGGCGCCGTGCTGCTCGCGGGTGGCCACCGGCTGGTAGAGGTGTGCCCGGCCGTGGGGCTGCCGGCGCAGCCATCCCTTGCGGTGCAGCTTGTCCATCACCGTCAGCACCGTGGTGTACGCCAGCTCACGCTCGTCCGACAGGGCGGAGTGCACGTGACGCACGGTGACCGGACCGTCCGCCGCCCACAGTTGCCGCATCACCGCGGCCTCCAGCTCCCCGAATCCGCGCACGTCACCTCCTGGAGCAGCTCGGCGTATCCCGGCGAGCCGATGCTACGGCGCCTCCCACCGACCCGGCGTCCGTCCTGGTGCCACCGGGGCGTCAGCCGCGGCGCATCAGCCGTCCGACGGCGGCCATCATCTCCGTGGCCATCTCCTCGCCCTTGCCCTCTGCGGCGCCGTGGTGCATGCAGTGGCGGGCGTGGTCGTCGAGCAGGCCGAGCGCCACCTTGTCCAGGGCCGCCTGGATCGCGCTGATCTGGGTGAGCACGTCGATGCAGTACCGGTCCTCGTCGACCATCTTCTCCACGCCGCGGACCTGGCCCTCGATGCGGCGCAGGCGGCTCTGCAGCTGGTCCTTGGTCGCGGTGTAGCCGCGGGTGGGCGTGGTCGTCATGCCCTCCACTGTAGCGAACCCCCAGGGGGTATTCCCAGCGTTACCGCATCGCAGGGCCGGCCGGTTGACACGGATACCCCCCAGGGGTAATGCTTGGGCCCTCGCAGATACCCCTACCCCCTAGGGGCATAAAGGAGTGATATGTGATGGCATCCCGATCCCGGAAGAGATGGGCGTTGGGGCTCATCGCCCTGGCCCAGTTCATGGTCATCATGGACACGTCGATCATCGGTGTGGCGCTGCCGCGCATGCGGCAGGATCTCGGGTTCTCGGCGGAGAACCTGTCGTGGGTGTTCAACGCCTATGTGGTGGCGTTCGGCGGGCTGCTGCTGCTCGGCGGCCGGCTGTCCGACCTGTTCGGCGCCCGGCGGGTCTTCGGCATCGGCTGGGTGATCCTGCTGGCCGGGTCCGCCGCCGCGGGACTCGCCGGCGGCGTCGCGGTGGAGCTGGCCGCGCGGGCGGTGCAGGGGGCCGGCGCGGCGCTCATCGCCCCGGCGGCCCTGACGCTGCTCATGACGCTGTTCGGTGCCGAGCCGAAGGAGCTGACCAGGGCGCTGGCCCTGTACGGCGCGGCGGCGCCGGCGGGTGGCACCGCCGGGGTGTTCCTCGGTGGCGTCATCACCGAGTACGCCAGCTGGCCGTGGGTGTTCTACCTCAACGTCCCGATCGCCCTGCTCGTCCTGGTCGCGATGCCGATGGTCATGCCGGCCGGTGGCGCCCGCCGTGGCTCGCTGGACCTGCTCGGAGCGCTCACCGTGACCGCCGGGCTGGGTGCGGCCGTGTTCGCGGTCGTCCGCGCGCCGCAGGCCGGGTGGAGCTCCGGGCAGACGTGGCTGGTCCTGGCCGGCGCGGTGGCCGTGCTCGCCGCGTTCGTGGTGATCCAGGCCACGCGCCGGGAGCCGCTGGTCCCGCTGTCGATCTTCCGGGCGCCGCGACTGGCCGCGGCGAACGTCGCGCAGCTGCTGCTCGGCGCGGCGTGGATTCCGATGTGGTTCTACCTCAACCTGTACCTGCAGCAGGTCCTCGGCTACAGCGCGTTCCCGAGCGGCGCCGCGCTGCTGCCCATGACCGTCCTCATCATGGCCGGCATGATCGCCGTCGCGCCGTGGGCGATGGCCAGGTTCGGCCCGAAGCCGATGATCGTCGCCGGGCTCGTGCTCCTGGCGGCAGGGCTGGGCTGGCTGGCGTTCGTCCGCCCCGCCGGTAGCTTCGCCGTCGACGTGCTGCCCGCGTCCCTCGTCGCCGCGCTGGGCATGTCCCTGGCGTTCATCCCGTCGCTGGGGATCGCGATCGGTGCCGCCCGGCCCGAGGAGGGCGGCCTCGCCTCCGGCCTCGTCAACACGAGCTACCAGGTCGGCTCCGCGCTCGGCCTGGCCGCCATGACCGCGGTCGCCGCCGCGGCCGGCGCCGACCGCCTCGGCGATCTGCCCGCCCTCACCGACGGCTACTCGGCCGCCTTCGTCGGCGCCGCCATCGTGGCCGCCGCGGGCGCGGTCGCCGTCGCCCTCACCCTGCGCACCCGTTCCCTGCCGGCGGCCGAGCCGGAGCTCGCCACCCGGCCGTGAGTTACCCCATGGGGGTATAGGTATATTGGATGTCGAGCGACCGCAGGCTTCGACACCGCCGACCGACAACCGAAGGAGATCGTCATGACGACGCAGACCTACACCGTGACCGGCATGACCTGCAGCCACTGCGTGCAGTCCGTCAGCAGCGAGCTCGGCAAGCTCGACGGCGTCCAGCAGGTCCAGGTCGACCTGGCCAGCGGCGCGGTCACCGTCACGAGCGCGCAGGCACTCGACGACGCCGCGGTCCGCGCCGCGGTTGACGAGGCCGGGTACGAGGTGGCGAGCTAGCCATGCGCACTCCGCTCAAGCTCGGCGCCTACGCGCTGGGGCTGGCGGCCGTGTTCACCGCCGCAGTCGGGGTCGGCAGCATCGCCGGCCCCGCCCCGGCCCCGGCCGCCCACACCGACACCCACCACCCCGCCACCACGCCCACCGGCGCGGGTCACGGAGCCGGGGTGCCCGGTGGACTGCAGGTCACCGAGGACGGCTACCGCCTCCAGCCGCTCACCACCACTCTTAGCACGACGGGCGCGGTGCCGTTCCGCTTCCGCATCCTCGGGCCCGACGCTGCGCCGGTCACCGGCTACGCGGTCAGCCACGACAAGGAGCTGCACCTCATCGTGGTCCGCCGGGACCTGTCCGGGTTCCAGCACCTGCACCCGCGGCGCGACCCGGACGGCACCTGGAGCGTGCCGCTGGCCGTGGCCACGGCGGGGCAGTACCGGGTCTTCGCCGACTTCCAGCCGGCCGGGCACGGGCGCGGGCTGACCCTCGGCGTCGATGTGCCCGCCCCCGGCGACTACCGGCCGGTGGCGCTGCCGGCGCCGCAGCGGACCGCGACCGTGGACGGCTACACCATCGCCCTCGACGGCGTGCTCACCCCCGGTACCGCGTCGAAGCTGACCCTGACCGTGACCCGCGCCGGCGCCGCGGTCACCGACCTGCAGCCCTACCTCGGCGCCTACGGCCACCTGGTCGCGCTGCGCGACGGCGACCTCGCCTACCTGCACGTCCACCCCGACGGCGCGCCCGGGGACGGCCACACCGCGGCCGGCCCGCAGATCACGTTCTTCGCCGAGGTGCCCAGCGCCGGCGCCTACCGGCTGTTCCTGGACTTCCAGCACGGCGGGACGGTCCGTACCGCGGAGTTCACCGCCGTCGCCGGCGCCGTCCCCACGCACGGCTGAAGGAGGCACCGATGGCATCGCAGACCGGGCCGCTGATCGCGGTACCGCAGCACATCGAACTGGCGATCGGCGGCATGACCTGCGCCTCCTGCGCCATGCGGATCGAGAAGAAGCTCAACCGCGTCGACGGGGTCACGGCGAGCGTCAACTACGCCACCGAGAAGGCCACCGTCACCTACACCGGCGACCTCACCCCGCAGGATCTGATCACCGTGGTCGAGCAGACCGGCTACACCGCCGCCCTGCCCGAGCCGCCCGACGCCGGCGGCACCGCGGCCGAGCCGGCCGACGAGCTGCGCGGCCTGCGCACCCGGCTGTGGGTGACGCTGGCGCTCACCGTCCCGGTGATTGTCCTGGCGATGGTCCCGGCGTGGCAGTTCACCTTCTGGCAGTGGGCGTCGCTGACCCTCGCCGCGCCGGTCGTCGTCTACGGCGGGTGGCCGTTCCACCGGGCCGCGTGGACGAACCTGCGCCACGGCGCGGCCACCATGGACACGCTCGTCTCGCTGGGCACGATCGCCGCGTTCGGCTGGTCGCTCTGGGCGCTGTTCCTGGGCACCGCCGGCACGCCCGGCATGACGCACCCGTTCGAGCTGTCGATCGAACGCAGCGACGGTACCGGGAACATCTACCTCGAGGCCGCCGCCGGCGTGACCCTGTTCATCCTCGCCGGCCGCTACTTCGAGGCCCGGGCCAAGCGCCGCGCGGGTTCTGCCCTGCGCGCCCTGCTGGAGCTCGGCGCCAAGGACGTCGCCGTCCTGCGGGGCGACGCGGAGACCCGCATCCCGGTCGAACAGCTGGCGGTGGGGGACCGGTTCGTCGTGCGGCCGGGCGAGAAGATCGCCACCGACGGGATCGTCGAGGACGGCACCTCCGCCGTCGACGCCAGCATGCTGACCGGCGAGTCCGTCCCGGTCGAGGTCGGCCCCGGCGCGGCGGTGGCCGGCGCGACCGTCAACGCCGGCGGACGGCTCGTCGTGCGCGCGAGCCGCGTCGGCGCGGACACCCAGCTGGCCCAGATGGCCCGGCTGGTCGAGGAGGCGCAGGCCGGCAAGGCCGCCGTACAGCGCCTGGCCGACCGGATCTCGGGCGTGTTCGTCCCGATCGTCATCGCCCTCGCCGTCGCCACCCTCGGCTACTGGATCGGCACCGGCGCCGGGCTCACCGCCGCGTTCACCGCCGCCGTCGCGGTGCTCATCATCGCCTGCCCCTGCGCGCTGGGGCTGGCCACGCCGACCGCGCTGCTCGTCGGCACCGGCCGCGGCGCCCAGCTCGGCATCCTCATCAAGGGCCCCGAGGCCCTCGAGTCCACCCGCCGGGTCGACACCGTCGTGCTGGACAAGACCGGCACCGTCACGACCGGCCGGATGAGCCTGCACGATGTCGTCGGCACGGACGGCACCGATGCCGGTGACCTGCTCCGGATCGCCGGCGCGCTGGAGGCCGCCTCCGAGCACCCCATCGCGCGGGCGATCACCACCGCCGCGGCAGAGCGGCACGGCCCCCTGCCGGCGGTGAGCGGATTCGGCAACGCCGAAGGGCTCGGCGTGCGGGGCACCGTCGAGGGCCGCACCGTGACCGCCGGCCGGGCGAAGCTTCTGCTCGACGACGGCCTGACCATCCCCGACGAGCTGCGCGCGGCCCAGACCGCCGCCGAGGCGGCCGGCCGTACCGCGATCCTCGCCGGCTGGGACGGCCGGGCCCGAGGCCTGCTCACCGTCGCCGACTCGGTCAAGCCGACCAGCCGTCAGGCGATCGCGGCCCTGCGCGCGCTCGGCCTCACCCCGATCCTGCTCACCGGCGACAACGCCACCGTCGCCCGTACCGTGGCCGACCAGGTCGGCATCGCCGAGGTGATCGCCGACGTCCTGCCGGCGGACAAGGTCGACGTCGTCAAACGCCTCCAGGCCGACGGCAAGGTCGTCGCGATGGCCGGCGACGGCGTCAACGACGCCGCGGCGCTCGCCCAGGCCGACCTGGGCCTGGCCATGGGCACCGGCACCGACGTCGCCATCGAGGCGTCCGACCTGACCCTCGTGCGCGGCGACCTGCTGGCCGCCGTCGACGCGATCCGCCTGTCGCGGCGGACCCTGCGCACCATCAAAGGCAACCTGTTCTGGGCGTTCGCCTACAACGTCGCCGCCCTGCCGCTCGCGGCCGCCGGGCTGCTCAACCCGATGCTCGCCGGCGCGGCGATGGCCTTGTCCTCAGTGTTCGTCGTCACCAACAGCCTGCGCCTGCGGCGGTTCAAGCCGGCACACCCGAGCAGCGCCAGCAGCGCCGGCCGTCAGTAGAGCTCCGCAAACGTGGCGGCGTGGTCGCGATCTGACGGATCGCACCCACGCCGTCCCTCGGCGTCACCCCACGGACGGGCGGGCGGTGGGTCGCCCGTCGAGCACCTGACGGCGGTGCAAGTACTCGTCCTCGTCGATCTCGCCCCGCGCGAACCGCTCGTCGAGGATCTGGTGTGCGAGCGGGCGGCCGTCCTTCGGGCCGGAGCGTGGCGCGGTGTTCGGCGGCGTGCGCCGGTCGAAATGGCGCCCCAGCATCACGACGCCGACGATCACCAGCGCCCAGAACACCAGGTTCACCAGGGTCGTGAACGCCATGGCCCACGCGCTCATGCCGTTGCCCCAGTACATCATCACGTCGCTCCTTTCCGGGTCGTGCCGGACATCGCAACCTTCCCGCCGTGTGTCGCCGGCGGGTATGGCGCAATGTCATCGCGATTGGGGCCGGAGGTCCCGTCCCTGCCGCACCGCCCGGGTACGGACGCAGCGGCTACGGAACAACGGCCACGGAAAGCAGGAGACGTGGCATGAACGAGCGGCTCCTCGTGCAGGCACACGATCATGCCGCCGATCGGGTAAATCGGACCTTTCAGCATATACTTGTGCTCAGGCTGATGGAGGGAGCGATCCGTGGTCAGCCGAGAAAATCTATCCACGGCCGAGCGGAAGTACGCATGGCTGCTCGAAGAGCAGGCCGCCGTGCGACGCAACATCGCACTCGTGATGCGTGGGGCGCCCCTGCCGGAGCTGCTGACCGCGGTGGCGGAGGAGGTCGGGCGACTGGTGCACGCGGACGCCGCGCACGTCGTGCGGTACGTCGGCGACCTCGCCGTCGTCGAGGCGGTGTGGAGCAACAACGGATTGACGTTGCCGCTCGGCGTCCGTGTCCCGGTGGCAGGACACAACATCGCGACGATGGTGAAGAGGACTCGCCGGCCCGCGAGGTTCAACACCTACGCCCACGTTTCCGGGCTGATCGCCGAACGCCTTCGCGACTCGGGGGTCTGCGCGTCGGTCGGGATGCCGGTCTTTCTGAACGACCAGTTGTGGGGAACGATCGTCGTGTCGGCGACGCGGCCCGAGTCACTGCCCAGCGACACCGAGCACAGGATCGTGGAGCTCACCGAAATGATGGGCGCCTCGATCTGGGCCACCCAGGTGCGGCTCAAGATGAGCAGGCTGGTCGCGGAACAGGCCGCGCTGCGGCGCGTCGCGACCCTCGTGGCCCGTGGAGCCCCACCGGGGGAGATCCTCACCGCCGTCACCCGGGAGGTGGGACAGGTGCTCGAGGTCGACGCCACGGCCATCCACCGCATTGAGCCAGACGGCGGCGTGACCATCGTGGCCGGCTGGAACAAGGCGGGTCGCCGGGTGCCGCTGGGCGGCCTGGGGACCGTGGACGACGAAGGCGTGGCCGGGCGGATCTTCCGCAGCGGGCTTCCGGCCCGGGTCGAAGACTTCACGAGTGTGCCGGGCCCGGAGGCGGCGCTGGCCCGGCGAATGGGGTTCACCGCCGGGGCCGGGGGGCCGATCGTCGTCAACGGGCGGCTGTGGGGAGTGATCGCCGCGGCCGTCCGGACCCTGCCGATGCCCGCGGACGCCGAGCTGCGGATGAGCGACTTCACCGAGCTCGTCGCCACCGCCATCTCCAACGCGCAGGCGCGCACGGAGCTCGCCGCTTCGCGGGCCCGGGTCGTGGCCACCAGCGACGAGACGCGCCGGCGGCTCGAGCGCGACCTGCACGACGGGACCCAGCAACGGCTGGTCTCGCTGGGACTGGACCTGCGTGTCGCGCAGCGGTCCTTGCCAGGTGACCTGCAGGGGGAGCTGGGCCACATCGCGGACGGTCTCAACGACGCGCTGGAGGAACTTCGCGAGATCTCCCGCGGCATCCACCCGGCGATCCTGTCGCAAGGGGGCCTCTGTTCCGCCCTCAAGACGCTTGCCCGCCGTGCCGGGATCTCCGTGGGGCTCGAGGTGAGCATCCAGAACTGCGTGCCGGAGCCGGTCGAGGTGGCGGCGTACTACGTCGTCAGTGAGGCGCTCACCAACGCCATCAAGCACGCCAAGGTGTCGACCGCGCACGTGAACGTCGGCGTCGTGGACGACCTCCTGCACGTCAATGTCCACGACGACGGCGTGGGAGGCGCCGATCCCAGCCGGGGCTCCGGGCTGATCGGCCTCACCGACCGGGTCGAGGCGCTCGGCGGAACCCTGAGCGTGCACAGCCCCGCCGGCCAAGGGACGCTGATCCATGCGGAGCTTCCCATCAACGGGGGCTGACTGCCGTTCCCCGCCGCCTCTCCTTCGGCGGCAGAGGAACGAGGACGCGCCGGCCGTCGCCGGCCGGCGCGCTCGTCGGGCCCAGGGTCAGACGGGTTCGATCCAGATGTTGCGGTACCGCACGTTCGCGCCCGGGTCGCCGTGGTCCTGGAGGCGGATCGGCAGCGCGGCCGGGCTCTCGGCGGCGCCCGCGCCCGTCGGGCCGTCGACGGCCACGTTGTTGTGGACCGTGACACCGTTCCAGACGACCGTCACGCGGGCGTTCTCGGTCTTCGTCGTGCCGCTCCAGCGGGCCGCCCGGAACGTGATGTCGTACGTCTGCCAGGTCTCCGGCGCCGTTGCCGGGTTGCTGTCGGGCGCGCGCTTGAGGTAGATCGACCCGCACTCGTTGTTGGCCAGGACCGCCTTGCCGTACGTGTCCAGGACCTGGAGCTCGTAGCGGTCCTGCAGGTAGATCCCGGAGTTGGCGCGGGCCTGGCCCGTGACGTCCGGCGGCAGGTTCGGCAGCCAGAACTCCACGTGGAGCTTGAAGTCGCCGAAGGTCTGCTTCGTGCGGATGTCGCCGCCCAGGACCTCCGCCGAGCCGCCCGAGACCGGCCAGGTCGGGGCGGTACCGTCGGCGTTCTGGAACGCGTTAAGGTTGCCGCCGTTGAACAGCGTCACCCGCGACGGTCCGTTGTGGACCCAGACCTGCTGCGCCACCCCGGCCGCGTCCCAGATCTGCAGCTGCGTGCCGTCGGCCGAGGCGCCGCCGGCCGCGTCGAGCACCTTGCCGGACTGGGGGTTGCGCAGGGTGCCGTCGGGCTGGGACAGCCAGACCTGGGCGGCCGAGCCGTTGCAGTCGTACAGCTGCACCTTGGTGCCGTTGGCGGTGCCGCCGTTGTCGACGTCCAGGCACTTGCCCAGGGCGCGCAACGTGTCGCCGGTGCGGGTCCAGCTCTGTGCGGTGGTGCCGTTGCAGGTCCACAGCTGGATCTTCGTGCCGTTGGCGGTGCCGGCGTTGCTGACGTCGACGCACTTGCCGCCGATGCCGGTGATGGTGCCGCTGTGATCCGGCGACCCGCCGCCGGCCGGCGAGACGGCGATGTTGTCGAGGTTGACGTGGCCGATGTCGCCGCTGTCCACCTTGTACGCGATCGTGTTGCCGCCGGCCCGCAGCGTGAGCGTCTGCGTCTGCGTCGCCCACGTCTCCCAGTCCCCGGTGCTGGCGAGGGTGATCTGCTGCACCTTGGCACCGTTGAGGTACAGGCTGACGGTCTTCGGCCCGGCCGACGGGTTCGGGCCGTTGCTGTAGCGCAGCGCCACGTTGTACGACCCGGCGCTGGGTGCGGCGACACTGAACGTGGCCGCGGCGCCGGCGTTGCCGAAGCCGGCCACGAAGCCCGTGCCGGTGTATCCACTGTGGTCGGTCGCGACGCCCGCGCTGCCGCTCAGGCCCGAGTACTCGGCCTCCAGCTGGCCCGTGGGCGGCAGGGTGCCGTCGGCGAGGGCGTTGAGCGTGTACCAGGCCTCCGTGCTCCACAGCGACTCGCCCGAGGCCGACGTGAACGGCCGCGGCGAGCGCACGTACACGACCCGCCCGGGCTTGAGGCCGGAAACCTGGACCGTGACCTTCAACCGGTCGGCCGACAGCGTCGCCGAGGTGACCGGGAGGGTCTCCTCGTCGACCTTCGGGCCGCCGTAGGCCGGCGTGGCGACGTACCGCCACTGCTTGAACGTGTAGTGCGAGGCCAGCTGCTCGGCCGTGGTGGTCGACACCGGCTGCGTGTACTCCAGTTCGAAGCCGCCGGGCTTGACGCGCATCGCCTTGATGTCGAAGGCGTTGACGCCGTTCGGGGTCAGCTTCTGCAGGCCGTAGGTCAGCTTGCCCTCCTGGCCCCAGTTGCCGCCGGCGCCGAGCCCGCCCGCGTAGAGCGCGCCGTCGGGGCCCTCGCTGATGCGCAGGACGCCCATCTCCAGGCCCTGCGTCATGCGGAAGACGGCGCCCTGGTACTCGCCGTTGACCTTCTCCAGATAGGCGCGCTGGACCCCGCCGTACGTCACGTCGCCGAAGGCCACCTGACCGGCGAAGGGTCCGTTGTGCAGTACCAGTGGCGTGCTCGGCGAGTTCCCGATCTCGTTCTGCGGCAGCCAGAGCACCGGCTGCGTGACCGGCTGGCCGTCGAAGGGGCCGTCGGGGTTGGTGTAGTGGCCGAAGAAGCGGTCCTGCTTGATCTGCACGAGCTTCGATGCGGGCAGCCAGCCGCCCTGGTTGTCGGTCACGAGGATCTCGCCGCCCGGGCCCCAGCCGATGCCGTCGGGGGTGCGCAGGCCGCCGGCGACGTACTGCACGGCGCCGGTCGAGCGGTTGATCTTCAGGCTGGTGCCGCGGTTCGGCGAGCCCTGCGGCTCGGTGGTCGCGCCACCCTGGTTGATCGACACCGAGAGGTTCAGGTAGAAGTACCCGTCCTGGTAGAGCAGGCCGAACGCGAACTCGTGGAAGTTGCCGTCGAACGGCCAGGTCGCGACGGTGCGGTACCGGTCGATCTGCCCGTCGCCGTCGGTGTCGGTGAGCTCGGTCAGCTCGTGTTTCTGCGAGACGTAGATGATGCCGTCGACGATCTTCAGGCCCATGGGTTCCTTGAGCCCGGACGCGATGCGGGTGTACTGCACCTGCGACGGCGAGGTCGCGCCGGTGACGTTGCGCAGGATGTACACCTCGCCGGTCGTGTTGAGGCTGCCGCCCCAGGTGGCGATCGCGAGGCGCCCGTCGGGGAACCAGTCCATCGCGCTCACCTGCGGGTTGAAGCCGCTCGGGCGCAGGTTCGTGAGGGTGTACCCCGGGTGCACCGACGACAGCGGCAGCCCGTCGCCGGGCGAGTCGGCGGATCCCTCGCACTCCTTGCGCCCGGGCGCGGTCACCCGCACGACGCCGGCGTCGGTGCTCAGCACCGAGTTGGGCACGAGCGTGAACGCGGACGCGCCCGGCGGCCGCCACTCCAGCGTCAGTTGCTGCCCGCCGGTGCGCTCGAAGAAGTCGATGCGCAGCGCGGCGTCGAAATGTCGATTACTTCTGCTGGACGCAGCGAAAGCGCACCGGACGGAAAGGCCGATGGCCTGAGGCTGTTGTCGCAGCTGACGAAGGGCGGGCGCGCCGTTGCGCGCGCCCGCCTGCGTAGCGACGTCCGCCGTGGTGTCACGTGGTGTCAAAGTCCATTGTCATGACACCACTGTGGTGCTATCTTGGTGTCATGGACATCGACCGGTACGTCTCCGACCTCCAGACGCAGCTCGCCGCGGCGGCGGAGATCGGAGACCCCGAAGCGCGCGCGGTCGCGGAGCGGCTCAGCGGGGCGCTCGACGCGGCCACGCGACTCACGGTGCTGGGCGTGCTCAGCGACGTCGCCAGCGAGATCACGCGGGAGATTGCCCCCGGGTCGGTCGACGTCGTGCTGCGGGGACGCGATCCGCACCTCGTGGTGTCACGTCCCGCCGAGCCGGCCGCCGCGGCGCCCCCGGCCGCCCCTTCCGCGGCGCCCGAGCCGCAGGACGACACCGTCACCTCGCGCACGACGCTGCGACTGCCCGACCGGCTCAAGGCCCGGGCCGAGCAGGCCGCGGCCGAGGAGGGGGTGTCGGTCAACACCTGGTTCGTCCGGGCGATCTCCGCCGCACTGGAGCCGAGCGCTCCTCGGCCCGCCACCCCGCGGCGCGACAGCAAACGGGGCGACCGCTTCATCGGCTGGGCCCGCTAACACTCATCCCTCGAATCCTTGAGTCCCGCCGCGGGCGGCGGGACTGATCCGGCATGCCACCTGGAGGTCAACCATGCCCAGTTACGACGTCTCCGGCCCCATCGACCTGGACATCGCGGTCGGCGTCGCCTTCGTCGACATCGTCGCCTCGGACCGCCCCGAGGCCGTCGTCGAGGTCGTGCCGACCAAGCCTGGCCGCAGCGGCGACGAGTCGCTCGCCCGCGAGGCGACGGTCTCCTTCGACGGCGGGCGGATCCGCGTGAAGGTACCGCGCCGCCTCAACCTGTTCGGCAAGGGCGACTCCGTCGACGTGCACTGCGAGGTCCCCACCGGCTCGCGCGTCACGGTCGAGAACGCCTACGGGTCGGTCCGGGCCCGCGGCGAGCTCGGCGACAGCCGCATCCTCGCCAAGTACGGCGGCGTCACCGCCGACACCGTCGCCGACCTCGTCCTCAACGTGCCCTACGGCAGCACCGACATCGCCGAGGTGACCGGCAGGCTCGACGTCACCGCCGGTCACGGGGCGCTGCGAATCGCCCACGTCCGCGGCGCCGCCAAGCTGCGCGCCTCGCACGGCAGCATCGAGCTCGGTACCGCCGCCGGCGACGTGGAGGCCGCCACGTCCGGCGCGCTGACCATCGACCGGGCCCTGGGCGACGTGACCGCCCGCAGCGCGCACGGCGCCATCCGCATCCGCGAGGTCAACGGCGGCGCGATCCGGCTCGACAACGGCCACGCCGACATCGACGTCGGCGTTCCGGTGGGCGTCGGCGCCTGGATCGACGCCAGCTCGGCCAACGGCCGGGTCTTCAGTGAGCTCACGGCCGACCCCGACGCCGGGTCCAGCGACCGCACGGTCGAGCTCCACCTGCACAACAACTACGGCAACGTCACCATCCGCCGCATCACCCCGCGAAAGGACGCGACACCATGAGCACCGCCCCCGCGATCCACGTGCAAGGCCTGGAGAAGTCGTACGGCGCGACGCCGGTGCTGCGCGGCGTGGAGTTCGACGTCACCCCCGGCACCATCTTCGCCCTGCTCGGCTCCAACGGCGCCGGCAAGACCACCGTCGTGCGCATCCTGTCCACGCTGCTGCGGGCCGACGCCGGAACGACCAGCGTCAACGGCTTCGACGTCGCCACGCAGCCGGCCAAGGTGCGCGAGTCCATCAGCCTCACCGGTCAGTTCGCGGCCGTCGACGAGATCCTCACCGGGCGCGAGAACCTGATGCTCATCGCCCGGCTGCGCCACCTCAAGAACCCGGGGCAGATCGCCGATGACCTGCTCGCCCGCTTCTCGCTCACCGACGCGGCCACCAAGAAGGTCGCGACGTACTCGGGTGGCATGCGCCGCCGGCTCGACCTCGCGATGAGCCTCATCGGCGACCCGCCGGTCATCTTCCTGGACGAGCCGACCACGGGGCTCGACCCGCAGGCCCGCATCGAGGTGTGGCACGCCGTCAAGGAACTCGCCGGGCGCGGCACGACCGTGCTGCTCACGACCCAGTACCTCGATGAGGCCGAACAGCTCGCCGACCGCATCGCGATCCTGCACGAGGGCCGCATCCTCGTGAACGGCACCCTCAACGAGCTCAAGCAGCTGCTCCCGCCGGCCAAGGTCGAGTACGTCGAGAAGCAGCCCACCCTGGAGGACGTCTTCCTCACCCTCGTCGGCACGGACAAGTAGAGGAACGATGATGACCGCCCATTTCTTCGCCGACACCACCACCCTGACCCGGCGCTCCCTGAGCCACATCGCCCGCAGCCTGGACACCATCATCACGACCACGATCATGCCGATCGCTTTCATGCTGCTGTTCGTCTACGTGTTCGGCGGCGCCATCAAGTCCGGCTCCGACAACTACGTCCAGTACCTGCTCCCCGGCATCCTGCTCATCACGATCGCCTCCGGCATCTCCTACACCGCGTTCCGGCTCTTCCTCGACACGAAGAGCGGCATCTTCGAACGGTTCCAATCGATGCCGATCGCGCGGTCGTCGGTGCTGTGGGCGCACGTGCTGACCTCGATGGTCGCCAACCTGGTCTCCGTCGTGGTGGTCGTGCTCGTCGCCCTGCTCATGGGATTCCGCTCCGGCGCCAACATCCTCGCCTGGCTGGCCGTCGCCGGCATCCTGCTGCTGTTCACCCTCGCCCTGACGTGGATCGCCGTCCTGCCGGGCCTGTCGGCCAAGTCGGTCGACGGCGCGAGCGCGTTCTCCTACCCGCTCATCTTCCTGCCGTTCATCAGCTCCGCATTCGTGCCCACCGCGACGATGCCGGCCCCAGTGCGCGCCTTCGCGGAAAACCAGCCCGTGACGTCAATCGTCAACGCCATCCGCCACCTGTTCGAGCAGCAGCCGGTAGGCAATGACATCTGGCTGGCCCTAGCCTGGTGCGTAGCCACCCTGGCAGTCGCCTACACCTTCGCCATGCGCGTCTACCGCCGCAAAATCTCCTGACGGGCGGCAACCTCAAACGCAAGAGGCCCCCGCTGCGAAGCAGGGGCCTCTCGAGGTTGTAGCGGGGACAGGATTTGAACCTGCGGAAACTTGGCGCATTCAGCCCTTGAGTAGCTGCCTTGCCATTACGATCCGTTGAACTTGATTCGTGCCTTCGTAGATCTGGGTGATCTTGGCGTCCCGCATCATCCGCTCAAGCGGGAAGTCCTTGACGTAGCCGTAGCCGCCGAGCAGCTGGACCGCGTCGGTGGTGATGCGCATGGCGGCGTCCGAGGCGTAGCACTTCGCGGCCGCTCCGAAGAACGACAGGTCGGCGTCCGCCCGCTCGGATTTTGCCGCGGCGGCGTACACCATCAGCCGCGCCGCTTCGAGGGTCATGGCCATGTCCGCGAGCATGAACTGAATGCCCTGGAACTCCGCGATCGCCTTGCCGAACTGGCGGCGTTCCTTGACGTACGCGGCGGCGTGGTCCAGGGCGCCCTGGGCGATGCCGATCGCCTGTGCGCCGATGGTGACACGGGTGTGGTCGAGGGTCCGGAGGGCGATTTTGAGACCGTCTCCGACCGCACCGACCCGGCGGTCGTCGCCGATGCGGACGTTGTCGAACAACAGCTCCCGCGTGGGCGAACCCTTGATGCCCAGCTTGCGCTCCGGCTCGCCGTACGAGAAGCCGGCGTCCCCGTCCTCGACGACGAACGCGGTGACGTTGCGGCCGCGCCCGCCGTCCGGATCGGTGACGGCCAGCACCGTGTAGTAGCGGGAGACCCCGGCGTTGGTGATCCAGCTCTTCTGGCCGCTCAGTACCCACTCGTCGCCGTCGGCGACCGCGCGCGTGCGCATGCTCGCCGTGTCCGAACCGGCCTCGCGCTCCGACAGGCCGTACGAGAACATCGCCTCGCCGCGCGCCACCGGCGGCAGATAGCGGCGCTTGACCTCGTCCGAGGCGGCGAGCATCAGCGGCATCGTGCCCAGCTTGTTCACCGCCGGGATGAGCGAGGTGGACGCGCACGCGCGGGCGACCTCCTCGATGACGATGCAGGTCGCCAGCGCGTCGGCGCCGGCGCCGCCGTACTCCTCGGCGATGTGCGGGGCGTGGAAGTCGGCCGCCCGCAAGGCGTCATAGGCCTCGATCGGGAACCGGGACCGCTCGTCCACGTCGGCCGCGTATGGCGCGATCTTGTTCTCCGCCACCGCGCGGACCGCGGCGCGCAGGTCCTGGTACTCCTCCGGGAGCTGGAACAGGTCGAACGCGGACGCACTCACGCGCGGCCCTGGTCATAGCGGTAGAAGCCGCGGCCGGATTTGCGGCCCAGCAGGCCGGCCTCGACCATCCGGGAGAGCAGCGGCGGCGGGGCGTACAGCGGTTCCTTGAACTCCTCGTACAGCGACTCGGCGACGGCCTTCGTGGTGTCCAGGCCGATGAGGTCGGCCAGCGCCAGCGGGCCCTGCGGGTGGGCGCAGCCGCGCACCATGCCCTCGTCGATGTCCTCGGGGCTGGCGAAGCCGGACTCGACCATGCGGATCGCGGACAGCAGGAACGGGACCAGCAGCGCGTTCACGACGAACCCGGACCGGTCCTTGGACACGATGACGTGCTTGCCGAGGGCCTCGCCGAACGCGCGGGCGCGCTCGGTCACGTCCGGATCGGTGAGCAGGGTCGGTGCCAGCTCGACGAGCGAGAGCACCGGAACCGGGTTGAAGAAGTGCAGGCCGACGACGTGGCTGGGGCGCGAGGTGGCGGCCGCGAGCCTGGTGACGGGGATCGAGGAGGTGTTGGAGGCGAAGATCGCGTCCGGGGCCGTCACGATCGCGTCCAGCGCCGAGAGGAGCCGGACCTTCGCGCCCTCGTCCTCCACGATCGCCTCGATGACGATCTCCCGATCGGCGAGGGCGTCGAGATCGGTGACGACGCGTACCCGATCGAGCACCGCCGCGGCATCGGCGATCCTGCCCTTCGCCTCCGCGCGGCGCAGTGACCCGGCCAGGCGCTCACGCCCTGCCGCGGCCGCTTCCGGGGTCGACTCGACGACGAGCACGTCCAGGTCCGCCCGCGCGGCCACCTCGGCGATGCCGGCGCCCATGAGGCCGCAGCCGACCACACCTATGTTCTTCATGCCATAGCTCCTGACCGATGTGCGTAGGTACGTTGTTGTCAGACGTTTCGCCGGTACTGGCCGCCGACCTCGAAGAACGCCGCGCTGATCTGGCCGAGCGAGCAGCAGCGCACGGCGTCCATGAGCGCGTCGAACACGTTACCGCCGCCGGTGGCGGCCGCCTTGAGCCGTTCGAGGGCGGCGGGCGCGGCGTCCGCGTGCCGGGCGTGGAAGCCGGCCAGCCGGTCGAGCTGTGACTGCTTCTCGGCCTCGGTGCCGCGGGCCAGTTCGAGGGTCTGGACGGGCCTGGCCGCATCCTCGGCCAGGAACGTGTTGACCCCGATGATAGGCAGCGACCCGTCGTGCTTGCGGTGCTCGTACAGCATCGACTCGTCCTGGATGCGGCCGCGCTGGTAGCCGGTCTCCATCGCACCGAGGACGCCGCCGCGGTCGGCGAGGCGGTCGAACTCGGCGAGCACGGCCTCCTCGACCAGGTCGGTGAGCTGTTCGACGATGAACGAGCCCTGGAGCGGGTTCTCGTTGTCCGACAGGCCCCACTCGGCGTCGATGATCATCTGGATCGCGAGGGCCCGGCGGACCGACTGCGCGGTCGGGGTGGTGACCGCCTCGTCGTAGGCGTTGGTGTGCAGGCTGTTGGCGTTGTCGTAGATGGCGCACAGGGCCTGCAGCGTGGTGCGGATGTCGTTGAAGTCCATCTCCTGCGCGTGCAGCGACCGGCCCGAGGTCTGGACGTGGTACTTGAGCTTCTGGGCGCGCTCGCCGGCGCCGTACTTGTCGCGCATGGTGGTGGCCCAGATCCGGCGGGCGACCCGGCCGATGACGGTGTACTCGGCGTCCATGCCGTTGGAGAAGAAGAACGAGAGGTTGGGCGCGAAGTCGTCGATCTTCATGCCCCGCGCGAGATACGCCTCGACGTAGGTGAACCCGTTGGCGAGGGTGAACGCGAGCTGGCTGATCGGGTTGGCCCCGGCCTCCGCGATGTGGTAGCCGCTGATGGACACCGAGTAGAAGTTGCGCACCTGGTGGGCGATGAACCACTCCTGGATGTCGGCCATGCAGCGCAGCCCGAACTCGGTGGAGAAGATGCACGTGTTCTGGCCCTGGTCCTCCTTGAGGATGTCGGCCTGCACGGTGCCGCGCACCGTCGTCAGCGTCCGCGCCGCGATCTCGCGCCGCTCGGCGTCGTCGGGCTCCCGGCCGTGCTCGGCGACGAACGCGGCGGCCTGCTGGTCGATCGCGGCGTTGAAGAACATCGCCAGGATCGCCGGGGCGGGCCCGTTGATGGTCATCGAGACCGACGTGGTGGGCGCGCACAGGTCGAAACCGGCGTACAGCTCGCGCATGTCGTCGACGGTCGCGATCGACACCCCGGAGGTGCCGACCTTGCCGTAGATGTCCGGGCGTCGGTCCGGGTTGCGCCCGTACAGCGTCACGGAGTCGAACGCCGTCGACAGCCTGGTGGCCGGCTGCCCCTCGCTGAGCAGGTGGAAGCGGCGGTTGGTGCGGAACGCGTCGCCCTCGCCGGCGAACATCCGCGCCGGGGCCTCCTCGGTCCGCTTGAACGGGAAGACCCCGGCGGTGAACGGGAAGTACCCGGGCAGGTTCTCGCCGCGCAGGAAGCGCAGCAGCTCGCCGTCGTCGCCGCAGCGGGGCAGGCCGACCCGGGGCAGCGTCGTGCCGGACAGGGTGGTGCGGGTCAGCGGCGTGCGGATCTCCTTGCCGCGCACGGTGTACACCTGCTCGTCGCCGGCGTAGCGGGCCCGGGTCGCCGGCCACTGGGCCAGCAGTTCACGGACGTCGCCACGCAGGTCGGCCTCGGTGCGCGCGAGCAGCGCCTCGACCGCCTTCGCCGCCTCGGGGTCGTGCGCGGACAGCAGGTCCCGGGTGGTGGTGAGGTGCTGGCGGCGGCGCGCGAGGTCCACCTGCTCGGCGGTGGTGGCGTGGTACTGGCGTACCGTCTCGGCGATCTCGGCCAGGTACCGTTCCCGGCCCGTCGGCAGCACCGACGAGAGCCCGGTGGAGGTGCGGCCGGCGACGGCCGGCAGCACGCCCTGGAAGGCGGGCAGGCCGTGCGGGGCGAGCAGTCCCTTGAGGTGCTGGTACAGCGCGGTCACGCCGTCGTCGTCGAAGCGGGCCGCGCTGGTGCCGAAGACCGGCATGTCCTGCCACGGGGTGCCGAACGCCTCGCGGTTGCGCACGAGCTGGCGGGCCACGTCGCGGCGCGCGTCCTCGGCGCCCCGGCGCTCGAACTTGTTGATGGCCACCGCGTCGGTCAGGTCGAGCATGTCGATCTTCTCGAGCTGGCTGGGGGCGCCGAACTCGGGCGTCATCACGTACAGCGACACGTCGACGTACGGCACGATCGCCGCGTCGCCCTGCCCGATGCCCGGGGTCTCGACGATGACCAGGTCGTAGCCCGCGGCCTTGCAGGCGGCGATGGCGTCGTCGAGGTGCTCGGGCACCTCGGTGCCCGGGGTGCGGGTGGCCAGGGACCGGAAGAAGACCACGCCGGGGGCGATGCTGTTCATCCGGATGCGGTCGCCCAGCAGCGCGCCGCCCCGGCGCCGGGTGGGGTCGACCGCGAGGACGGCCACCCGCACCTTGTCCTCGCTGTCGCGGCGCAGCCGGCGGACCAGCTCGTCGGTCAGCGACGACTTGCCCGCCCCGCCGGTGCCCGTGATGCCCAGGACCGGCACGGTGCGCGCGGCCGCGGCGCCGCGCACCGTGGCCGCCAGGGCGCCGTCGGCGCCGGCCGAAAGCACGGTGATCGCCCGGGCGAGGGCCGCCTCGTCGCCGGCCAGCAGCGCGTCGACGGCCGGCCCCTTGGCGGCCAGGTCGACGTCGCAGTCGCGGATCAGCTCATTGATCATTCCCGGCAGGCCGAGGCGCTGGCCGTCCTGCGGGCTGAAGATGCGCACATCGCGTGCGGCCAGCAGTTCGATCTCGGCGGGGACGATCGTCCCTCCGCCGCCGCCGAACACCTTCACGTGCCCGGCGCCGCGCTCGGCGAGCCGCTCGACGAGGTAGCTGAAGTACTCGACGTGACCGCCCTGGTAGGAGGAGACCGCCACGCCGTTGGCGTCCTCCTGGAGGGCCGCGTTGACCACCTCGTCGACGCTGCGGTCATGGCCGAGGTGGACGACCTCCGCGCCCTGGGTCTGCAGCAGCCGCCGCATGATCGTGATCGCCGCGTCGTGCCCGTCGAACAGGCTGGCCGCCGTGACGAAGCGCACGGGGTGCACGGGCGCGTGCAGCGCGGACGAGTGGGCGGACGGCTTCGGCTGGGTCATGGCGCTCCTGGACCGGTGCTCCGGTGATGCGGGCTGGCAAAATACTAGGACGGCCAACTATATGATGTCCACGGAATGTGACGACCTCTAGGATTGCTTCGTGTCCAGTTCCGACCGCCTGCCCATGGACCCCATCGCCGAGGCGCGCCGTCAGTGGATCGCACACGGCTGGTCCGACGCCGCGGCCGGGATGGCGGCGATCACCTCGCTGATGCGCGCCCAGCAGATCGTCCTCGCCCGCGTCGAGACGGTCCTGCGGCGCCACGGCGTCACCTTCGCCCGCTACGAAGCGCTCATGCTGCTGCACTTCAGCCGCACCGGCGCGCTGCCCATGGCCACCATCGGCGCGCGGCTGCAGGTGCACCCCACCAGCGTCACCAACGCCGTGGACCGCTTGGAGGCGGCCGGGCTGGTCCGCCGGACCTCCCACCCGACCGACCGGCGCGCCACCCTCGTCGAACTCCTCGGCCCGGGCCGCGAACTCGCGGTCAGGGCCACCGAGGAGCTCAACGCGGAGGTGTTCGCCGCGCCCGGAATCTCGCCAGCCGCGGTGACCTCGCTGGTCGCGGTGCTCACCGAGATGCGCCGGAGCGCGGGCGACTTCTGACCTGGGTCGCGCCCCGAGCGGCCGGTAGGGGTCAGGGCGAGCCGTAGAGGACCGCTTCGAGCGCGAGCGCGGCGCCGCCCGCGACGCCGGGGCTGGGCACTGCAGGGCGGTCGATGCGGAACTCCTCGCGCAGGAAGGGGAAGACCACCCGCTTCGTGGCCGCGCGGATGTCCGCCAGCAGCGGCTCGGGGGCCGCCTCGAAGATGCCGCCCAGCACGATGCGCCGTGGGTTGAACAGGTTCACCACGCTGGCGAGTGCGTCCGACAGGTGGCGCACCACGTCGGCCCGGATGGCGAGGGCGGCCTGCGAGCCCGACCCGGCCGCGGACTCCACGACGGTCAGGACGCCCCGCGCGTCCGCGCCACCGCCGTCCAGGAGCCCGGCGTCGCGGGCGCGGCCGAGCAGGTGCGGCTCGGACAGCACGGTCTCGAGGCACCCGCGCGCACCGCAGGCGCAGGCGGCGCCGTCCTCGACGGCGCGCAGGTGGCCCAGCTCGCTCAGCCCGTGCAGCCCGGGGTAGAAGGGCCTGCGGTCCAGGACCAGCCCGAGGCCGACGCCCGTGCGGACGTAGACGTAGGCCAGGTCGCGCACGTCGTGCCCGCCGTACAGCGTCTCGGCCAGCGCCATCGTGCGGACGTTGTGGTCGACGTGGACGGGGATGCCGAGCTTCGCCTCGAGCAGCTCGGCGACGGGGACGTCGCGCCAGCCCAGGTTCACCGACATGAGGTTGGTGCGGCGCCCGGGGTCGACCGGGCCCGGCGCGGCCACGCCGACGGCGATGCACGGCGCGCCGCCGTCCCGGGCGAGGATCCTGGCCACGGCGGCGGCGACCCGGTCCAGCACCGCCGGCGCGTCGAGGCTCGGGTCGAGCGCCATCGACCGCTCCAGCCGGACCCGGGCGCGCCCGTCGGCCAGCCCGATGGCCGCCGCGCCCACGCCGAGCTGGACGCCGCAGACGGTCACGGCCTCCGGCACCGCGGCGAGCGGAATCGCCGGGCGCCCGACCCCGGCCCCGCCGCCGGTGTCGTGCTCGGTCAGGTAGCCGCGGGCGAGCAGCGGCGCCACCGTCTTCGTGATGGTGGTCGCGGACAGGCCGAGCTCCGCGGCGGCCGCCGTGCGGGAGCACGGCCCGGCGTCGCGCACGAGCCGCATGACGGCGCGCTCGTTGCGGCCGAGCCGCTCGAAGCGGCCTTCTGCTGCCATGTCCGTCCTCGGCGTGCGGATTGACGGGCCAGAACCCCGATGTTAATTTCTCAACTTGAGAAAGTAAAGGAGTTCCACATGCGGCACGGGAGCCCGGGCCGGTGATGCGGCAAGGCACGACCCGAGGCCCGCGCCGGTTCCCGGCGAGCGTCTACACCGAGGGCTCGGAGCCGGACGCGCGGTTCAGCTTCGCCAACGAGCGCACGTTCCTGGCCTGGATCCGCACCTCGCTCGCGCTCATCGCGGGTGGGGTGGCGCTGGAGTCGCTGGGGCTGCGGCTGCAGCCCGACCTGCGCCTGGCGGCGTCGCTGCTGCTCATCGTCAGCGGTGTGGCGGTGCCGGTGCACGCCTGGTTCCACTGGGCGCGCAGCGAGCGCGCCCTGCGCCGGGAGGAGCCCCTGCCGTCGCCGTTCCTGTCGGTGCCGCTGGGCATCGTGGTCGCCGTCATCGGGGTCCTCGTCGCGCTGGCGGTGCTGCTGCGATGAGCACCCGTGCGGACCGGCGGCCGGGCACCGTCCGCGACCCGGGGCTGCAGGCCGAGCGCACCACCCTCGCCTGGTCGCGCACCGCGCTCGCCCTGGCCGGCGCGTCGCTGCTGGCCGCGCTCGCCCTCGCCGCCGGGGCCGGCCCCGCCGGCGCCGTGCTGGCCGTGGCGGTCGGGCTCGCGGCGCTCGTCGCCGTCGTCGCGGCGCATCGCCGCTACCGGCGCTGGACCGCCGCCGGGCGCGCGGACCGCCCCGGGGTGTCGAACCTCGCGCTGGCCTGCGTCGCCGGCCTGCTCGGCGCGGCCGCGCTGGCCGCGTGCCTCACGGCGAACCTCTGAGCGACCGACGGCAGCAAGCACGGAAAGGCAACGCGATGACGAACCACCACCGCCGACCGAACATCGTCATGATCCTCACCGACGACCACGCGTCCCACGCGATCAGCGCCTACGGTTCGGTGGTCAACCGCACCCCGCGGATCGACGAGATCGCCGACGAGGGCTGGCGGCTGGACAACTGCTTCGCCACCAACTCGCTGTGCTCGCCGAGCCGGGCGTCGATCCTGACCGGCACCTACAGCCACGTCAACGGCGTGCGGACCCTCGTCACGCCGATCGACGCCAGCCAGCCCACGTTCGTCACGCAGCTGAAGGCCGCGGGGTACCGCACCGCGATGATCGGCAAGTGGCACATGGGCGACGGCGACGGGCACGACCCGCAGGGCTTCGACTACTGGGACGTGCTCATCGAGCAGGGTGAGTACTTCAACCCGCAGTTCCTGTCCGCGCAGGGCCTGCGGCAGGTGCCCGGGTACACCACGGACCTCATCACCGACCTGGCCATCGAATGGGTCGAGAGCCTGCCCGGCGACGACCCCTGGTGCGTGCTGATCTACCACAAGTCGCCGCACCGGCCCTGGGAGCCGGACGAGAAGCACGCCGGGATGTACCGCGATCCGATCCCGTTGCCGAGGACCTTCGACGACGACTACGACAGCCGGTCCTCGTCGGCGCGCCGGGCCGCGATGCGCATCGCCGAGCACCTCAACGCCGACGACCTCAAGCAGACCCCGCCGCCGGGGCTGTCCTACGAGGAGCTGGCGCTGTGGAAGTACCAGCGGTTCATGGAGGACTACCTCGCCTGCGTCGCGTCCGTCGACGACAACGTCGGCCGGGTCGTCGACTGGCTGCGCGAGCGCGGCGACTTCGCCGACACGCTGCTGATGTACGCCTCCGACCAGGGCTTCTTCCTCGGCGACCACGGCTGGTTCGACAAGCGGTTCATGTACGAGGAATCCCTGCGCATGCCCTTCGTGCTCGCCTACCCGCGCCGCCTGGCCCGCGGCGGCAGCTTCGGGGGCATCGTCACCAACGTCGACCTCGCCCAGACGATCCTCGACGCCGCCGGGGTCGCCCACCACCCGCGGATGCAGGGCGCCAGCTTCTTCGGCGAGCTGCTCGGCGAGCCCGGCCCGGACCGGCCCGGGATGTACTACCGCTACTGGGAGCACGACGACGTCTTCCACAAGGCGCCCGCCCACTACGGCTACCGCACGCACACCCATAAGATCATCTACTTCTACAACGACGGCCTTGGCGTCCCCGGCTGCGGTCCCTTCACCTATCCGCCGGAGTGGGAGCTGTACGACCTCGTCGCCGACCCGGACGAGACCCGCAACGTCTACGACGACCCCGCCTACGCCGGGATCCGCGAGGACCTGAAGCGGCAGATGTGGCTCGCGCAGGCGGCCGTCGGCGACGAGCCGCACCCCAGTCAGCCGAGGCCGGCGGGCGTGTGAGCCGCGGGCGGCCCGAGCCGCCCGTGAGCGAATTGTGACAGGTTGTTGCCGGAAGAATTTGCCCTTCATACCGTCGTTGTGGCACGGGCTCCGACCGCCTGCGGCGGTCCGGTCGCGCACCCCCGACCGACCCCGCATGCCGCGCGCCGCGCACCCGGTTCGCCGTGCCGTGAACCGACAGCGACGAAAGGACGTTCACCCATGCCAACCCGCCGCGCCCTGCGGTCCGGCATCGGTTCGGGGCTGGTGGTGTCGCTGGCTCTCGCCGGCATCGCATACACCCATGCGGTCTCCGCCGCGCCGCCGGCCGCCGACCAGGCCCGGACCTACTCCAATCCGATTTCCCAGCAGGTCGTCGACACCTTCCCGGACCCGGCCATGATCCGCGGCAAGGACGGCGCCTGGTACGCCTACGGCACGACGAACCCCATCTTCAACAGCAAGGGCGAGACCGGCGAGCACATCCTGCCGATGCTGCGCTCGACCGACATGGTCCACTGGAGCTACGCGGGCGACGTCTTCGACGTCGGCGCCACCCCCGCGTGGTGGCCGGGCGGGAGCCGTCCCTGGGCCCCCGACATCCGCTACGTCAACGGCTCCTACCACCTGACCTACGCGCTCTCCGGCGGCGGGGTCGCACTGGCCACCAGCGACCGCCCGACCGGGCCGTGGACCGACCACGGGCTGATGGTCCCGGCCGGCGGCAGCGGTTGCCCGACGGGCAACATCGACCAGGCGATGTTCACCGACTCCGACGGCACGAACTACCTCTACTGGGGCAGCTACGACACCATCTGCGTGTCGGCGATGAACGCCGCCGCGACCGCGCTGACCGGCCCGATCACCCAGGTCGCGCAGGGCCGGCGGGCCGAGGGCGCCTTCGTGGTCGCCCGCGACGGGCACTACTACCTGTTCTTCTCCGACGGCGGCTGCTGCGACGGCGCGTTCAGCGGGTACACCGTGAAGGTCGGCCGGGCCGACAACCCGCGCGGGCCGTTCGTCACCCAGGACGGGCAGCCGCTCATGGACCGGCGCAGCAAGGGCGGCATCGTCGCCGCCGCCAACGGCAACGGCTTCGCCGGGCCGGGGCACAACGCCATCCAGACCGACCTGTCCGGCCAGGACTGGCTGGTCTACCACGCGATTCCCACCGCCGACCCGGACTTCCCCCGGTCAACGGCGCCAGCGGCGGGCGGCTGGCCGCGCTGGCGAAGCGGCCGCTGATGATCGACCGGCTCGACTGGATCGACGGCTGGCCGGTGCTGCGCGCCGGGGCCGGACCGTCCAGCGGCCCGCAGCTCGCACCCGTCACCGACGCCGTCGCGGGCAGCACCTTCAACGACGGGATTCCGGCCGCCTGGGTCCCCGACGGACCGGGCAAGGGCCAGTGGGGGCTCGCGCACGACGCCGACGCGCAGGGTGTGCTCGCCCAGTCCGGCGCGCCCGCGCAGCCCTCGGTGTTCGTGCAGGCGAAGCCCGTGTCCGGTGACCGGCGCGTCGAGGGTGACCTGCGCCTGACCCAGGCCGGTGACTCCGGCGCCGTCGGGCTGGCCATCTCCGACCGCGGCCCGCAGAACCGGGTCATCGCGTGGCTCGACCGCGGCCGCCGCGCCCTCGTGGTGTCGGTGACCGACCACGGGCAGACCACGCAGACCAGCGCGCCGCTGCCGGCCTCGTTCGACTTCGGCAGCTGGCACACCGTGACCGCCGAGGCGCGCGGCACCGCCCTGACCGTCGAGGTCTCCGCGGACCGGCTGCGCGACCCGCAGGCGACGGTGCACGCCTCGGTGCCGGACTCGCCGGCGCCCGGCAGGGTCGGCGCCGCCTCGCTGGGCGCGCCCGGCCAGGCGGACAACATCAGCGCCGCACCGCTCTACCAGCCGGTCACGCAGCGGGTGGCGGACCCGGTGCTGGGCGAGCTCCAGCCGGCCTACTCCGACGAGTTCGACGGCACCGGCCGGCCCGAGTCGGCGAACCCGGCGTGGAGCTGGGTCCGCGGCGCATCGGCGGCCGCGACCGAGAACGGCGGCGCGCTCACCTGGCCCACCCAGGGCGGCGATCTGCACACCGGCAACAACACGGCGTCGGTGCTGCTGCGCGACGCGCCCGAGGGCGACTTCGTCGTGGAGACCAAGGTGACGTTCGACGGCACGAAGGCCGCGCAGCAGGCGGGCATGGTGCTGTACGAGAACGACGACCGCTACTTCAAGCTGACCCACTCGGTGCGCCGATCAACGGCATCGCGGGCGCGTTCACGCACCAGACCGAGTTCGGCAAGGAGGGGGAGCGGCCGACGACCCAGCCGCCGACGGCGGTCTTCAACGGGCCGATGTTCGGCGGGCCGCCGGCCGCCACCACCTGGCTGCGGCTGGAGTACCACTACGACGCCGAGCACCAGGAGCACGACGTGCGGATGGCGTCGAGCACCGACGGCACCAACTGGACCTGGGGCGGCAGCTGGTCGTTGCCGGTCAAGGGCAAGCTGCGCATCGGGCTCGTCTCGTTCGGCGGCACCGGCGCGACCGGCAGCTTCGACTACGTGCGCACCTACGGGCTCGTGTCCCAATGACCTGAGCGAGGGTGAAGGGCCGGCACCCATGGCGGGGTGCCGGCCCTTTGCGCGCGGATCACTCGACGGTACGGAAGCCGGCGTTGCCCATCGAGGAGTCGGGGGTGTTCGCCGAGCGCGCCGAGTTGCGGTAGCGGTTGCAGTACGAGTCGTGGCACAGGTACGAGCCGCCGCGCAGGACGCGGGCCGTGCCGAACGCCGGGCCCCGCGGGTCCTCGCGCGGGGAGCGGGTGTAGTAGCCGGGGTCGTACCAGTCCGCGCACCACTCCCAGACGTTGCCGACCGTCTGCCACAGCCCGAATCCGTTGGGGGAGTACGCGCGGACCGGTGCGGTCGTGAGATAGCCGTCGTCGAGGGCGTTGAACGCGGGAAAGCGGCCCTGCCAGATGTTGCACTGCCAGGAGCCGTCCTCGGCCAGGAGGTCGTCCCCCCACGGGTAGCGCGCGCCGTCGAGGCCGCCGCGCGAGGCGTACTCCCACTCGGCCTCCGTCGGCAGCCGCCGCCCCGCCCACGCGCAGTAGGCCATCGCGTCGTTCCAGCTGACGTGGACGACCGGGTGGTCGTCCAGCCCGTCGATGTCCGAGCGCGAGCCGCCCGGGTGGCGCCAGTCCGCGCCGCGCACGCCGGACCACCACGGCGTGCCGGCGACGGGGCCGATGACCTCGTCGTCGGGGGCCCGCAGGGCCAGGTGGAACACGGCGGAGTAGCCGAAGGTCTCCGCGTCGGTGCGGTAGCCGGTCGCGGCCACGAAGCGCGCGAAGTCGGCGTTGGTGACCGACGTCGCGTCGATGCGCAACGGCGCGACGACGACCGCGTGCACCGGTCGCTCCCCGTCGCCGCGGTTGCCGTCGCCCGTCGCGTCGCCCATACGGAACTCGCCGCCCGGCAGCGCCACCTGTGCGATGGCGTGCCGGACGGCGGGCGGTGCGGACGGGAGGCCGACGGGCACCGGGCCGGGCCGCGGTGCCTCGCCGGTGGGATGGGGCCGGCCGGGAGCACAGCAGGCGGCGCCGCTGTGCTCCGGCTCGTGCGGGTTCATGGCGCCGGGCTCTGGTAGGTCGCCTCGTCGAGCCCGCTCAGCGTCGGGTCGTAGTCCGTCGCGCCCACGTCGTACATCGAGGTCATCCAGTGATAGAAGTTGTCGCCGCGCTCCCGCAGGACCTGGTACAGCCGGTGCATCATCCGCGTGCGGACCGGCGCCATCTCCGGGTGCTCGTAGACGTTGAGCAGCTCGTCGGGGTCGAGCCGCAGGTCGTACAGCTCATTCACCGAGTCGGGGTTCACCACCAGCTTGTAGCGGTCCGTGCGCAGCATGCGCTGCGGGTACGGGAAGTGGTGGCCGTGGAACTCGCACACGATGTCGTCCTCCCACGGCACCCCCTCCCCGCCGCCGACGAGCGGCAGGAGGCTGCGCGAGTCCACCGCCGGCTTCGGGTCGAGGCCGGCCAGCTCCAGGATCGTCGCGGTGCAGTCGAGCAGGCTCACGAACTCCGACCGCACGACACCGCCGGGCTCGCCCGGCACCCGCAGCAGTCCCGGCGTGCGGTAGATGTCCTCGTACATCGCCGGCCCCTTGTCGTGCAGCCGGTGCGCGCCGGTGAACTCGCCGTGGTCGCACGTGAAGAACACCGCGGTGTCGTCGACCAGGCCGAGGCGGGCCATGGCGTCCATGACCCGCCCGATCTGCTGGTCGATGAGCGCCACGTACCCGTGGTACACCGCGATGAGCTTCCGGGTGGTCTCGATCGGCATCGTGTCGAACGTCCAGTGCGCGCTGTAGTTGCGCTGCACCGGAGGCTTGCCCTGGAAGGTCTCCGCGATCGAGCGGGGCAGCTCGACGTCCGCGGGATCGACCAGGTCGAAGAACTCGTCCGGCAGGATGTAGGGCAGGTGCGGGCCGAAGAAGTGCAGCGCGAGGAAGAACGGCTCGTCGCGCTCCCGCGCGGCCTCGGCGTAGCGCTCCAGCATCTCGATGGCCCGCGTCGCCAGGTAGTACTCGAAGGTCGCCTCCACCGGCTGGTGCAACCGCGCGGCCAGCAGGTTGCCGGGGCCGCCGTTGGGCAGCACGCCGCGGATGCGGTCCGAGATCTCGTACGGCGGCAGGTCGTGCTCGGCGAGGTAGGCCAGGTAGTCCGGGTGTTCCACGGTGTTGTGCCAGCCGGGGAAGTCCGGCCCGTCGAAGCCGAAGTCGCGCGCGCTCTTCTGCGTTCCCACGTGCCACTTGCCGATCAGGCCGCAGTTGTACCCCGCCTGCCGCAACGCCGTGGAGAACGCGAACTGCCCGTCGGGCAGGTCCTCGATGTACCCGACGTTGCGCTCGTGGTTGGCCAGCAGCTTGTGCCGGAACGGCGCCTGACCGGTCAACAGGCTCGCCCGGGCCGGCGTGCAGATCGCGGTGGGCGTGTACCACCGGTCGAACCGCGTCCCGGTCCTGGCCAGCTCGTCCAGCACCGGGGTGGGCCGGACGCCGCCGTAGGCGCCCAGCGTGTCCGCCCGATGCTGGTCGGTCATGAGGAACAGGACGTTTTTGCGACCGGTCACTTCGCGCCCGCCGTGAACAGGTCGCCCGTGTAGTAGGTGGACGGGTCGACCTGCGACTTGAGCTTGCCGGCCCCGACGAAGTAGTCGCCCATCCCGGTGAGCCACTTGTTGATGGTGCCGTCCTTGGTCATCGTGTCGAGCTCCTGCACCGAGAGGACCTTGACGTTGGCCGCGTCGGCCTTGACCTGCTCGGCCGGGATCTTGAGCATCTTCGCGGTCAGCTCGATGCTCTTGTCCATGTTCTCCGTGCGGAACTGCATCGCGTCGCGCAGTACCGCAATCGTCTTCTGCGTCTTCGACTGCTGCTCGGCGACGACCTTGTTGCCGGCGACGAACGCGGTCGGGAAGGAGACCTCGGAGGAGAAGTCGTCGTTCTTGGCCAGCTCGACGAGGTCCGGCACCTGCTTCTTGATGGTCGCGATGGCCGGGTACCAGAAGCCGGCGCCGTCGATCTTCTTGGACGAGAACGACGACACGATGACGGAGGCGTCCATCGGCACGACCTTGAGGTCCTGCTTGGTCAGGCCGGCCTTCTTGAGCGCGAGCGTGAGGATCATGTCGCCGGACGTGCCCTCCGGCACGGCGACGCTCTTGCCCTTGAGCTGCTCGATCGAGGTGATGCCGGGCTGGGCGATGACCCGGTCGGCGTTGCCGAGCGTGTTGATCGCGACGACCTTGGCCTGGCCGGAGGCGGGCAGCCACATCGCGCCGGGGCCGATGTAGCCGAAGTCGAGGTCGCCGGTGCCGAGCGCCTGGATCTGCAGCGGGCCGTTGGTGAACACCCGGGTGGTCGCGTTGAGCCCGTGCTTGGCCCACAGCTTCTGGTCGTCGGCGATGGCGAGCAGACTGGTGCCGTTGTAGTCGCCGATGTACCCGAACTTCACGTCCTCGGTCTTGCCGCCGCCGGAGCCGCCGGAGGAGGACGAGTCGTCCTTGCCGCAGGCGGACAGTAAGGCGGACGCGGCGGAGGCGGCGGTGAGGCCCATGAAGAGCCGGCGGGACATGGTCATGTGATTTCCTTCGAATCTCAGGCCGGCGTGACCGACGGCGCGGGGCTTGTTGCGGGGGCGGTACGGCCGTCCTGGTGGTAGACGGAGTGCCAGACACGGTTGCGCAGGGCCGCGAACTGCGGGCTGAGACGGAACTCCTCCGAGCGCGGGTAGGGCAGGTCGACGTCGATGACGTCGTAGATGCGGCCGGGCCGGGCCGCCATGACGATCACGCGGTTGGCAAGGAACACCGCCTCGTCCACGTCGTGCGTGATGAACATGACGGTCCGCTGTTCCTTGCTCCACGTGTCGAGCAGCTGCTCCTGCAGCTTGACCCGGGTCAGGGCGTCGAGGGCGCCGAACGGCTCGTCCATGAGCAGGATCGACGGGTTCACCGCGTACGCCCTGGCGATGGCGCAGCGCTGGCGCATGCCGCCGGACAGCATCTTCGGCAGCGCGTCGGCGAACTGCTCCAGCCCGACCATGCGGATGAAGTGCTCGGCCCGCTCGCGCCGCTCGGCGCGGGGCACGCGGGCGGTCTTCAGGCCGAACTCGACGTTCTTGCGCACGGTGAGCCAGGGGAACAGCGCGTACTGCTGGAAGATGACGCCGCGCTCGGGGCCCGGCCCGGAGACCGGCGCGCCGTCGACGAGCGCGCGGCCCTCGGTCGGCGTCTCCAGCCCGGCCAGGACGTTCATCAGCGTGCTCTTGCCGCAGCCGGACGGCCCGACCACGGTGACGAACTCGTTGTCGGCGATGTCGAGGGAGACGCGGTCGAGCGCGGTGAACGTCTCCCGGCCCAGCGCGAACGTCTTGGTGACCTCCTGCACGGAGATCTTGGCCGGCTGCCCGGCGCCCGGGGCGGTGTTCGTGGTCATCGGCGCTCCTGCCATCTGGTGAGCCGGCGTTCGGCCAAGAGCAGCACGCGGTCCATCAGCAGGCCGAGGATGCCGATGGAGATCAGCCCGACGAAGATCGTCGGGAGGTCGTAGTACAGCTGCGCGTTCTGCATCCGGTAACCCAGGCCCTGCTGGGCGGCGATCAGCTCGGCGGCGACCAGCGTCGCCCAGGACGAGCCGAGGCCGACGCGCATGCCGACGAGGATGAACGGGGTGGACGCGGGCACCACGACGCGGGCGAAGATGCCCAGGTCGCGGGTGCCGAGCACGCGTGCGGCGTTGATGAGCGTGCGGTCGACGTTCACCACGCCCTGGAACGTCGAGATGACGCAGGACAGGAACGCGGCGAGGAAGATCACGAAGATCTTCGGCGTCTCGTCGATGCCCATCAGCACGATCGCCAGGGGGATGATGGCGAGCGGCGGGATCGTGCGGAAGAACTGCACCCACGGCTCGACCAGGCTCCGGACGGCGCCGTACCAGCCCATCAGGAAGCCGACCGGAATGGCGACCGCCGTGCCGAGGACGAACCCGGCCAGCACCCGTCCGAGGCTGACGAGGATGTCCTGCTCCAGCGTGCCGTCGGCGAGCAGGTCCTTGGCCCGCTGCACCACCGCGACCGGCGACGGGATCGTGAGGCCCGACGCGGCGAGGATCCACCAGATCGCGATGCCCAGCAAGACCGACACGGCGTTGAGCAGCAGCGGCAGCCCGCGGGGGCGTCCGCGTCGGCTCTGCGGCGAGCCGTTTCGGCCGCCCGTGTCGGTGGGCGCAGCCGTATCAGTGACGACGGCCATGGTCCACTCCTTCAATCGTGGGCTGCGCGGCGCGGGACTCGCCCGCGCCGTCGGATGCCCGGGTCTTCGGCGGTTCGGGGTAGCCCGCCAGCAGCGGTGAGCTGTGGAACAGCGCGGCGAGCGCGCCCAGCGAGCCGTCGTCGTCGGAGAGCTCAGCCGCGCGCACGACCGGTGCGGCCGAGACGCTGGGCAGCAGCTCGAACGCGATGGCGGAGCGGATCTGCTCGACGATGACGGGGGCGATGCGCACGATCTCGCCGCCGATGACGATCTCGGCCGGGTTCAGCGCCATCGCCGCCGCGCCGACGACCCAGCCCACGGCGGCGGCCGCCGCCCGCAGTACCTGGTCGACGACGGGGTGGCACCGTTGCACCGCCGCGCGCAGCTCGTCGAGGTTGTCGATCGGGACGCCACGGGTGCGGCAGTTGGCCAGGATGGCCGGCACCGAGGCCACCGTCTCCAAGCAGCCGTTCTTGCCGCACCGGCACGACGCGCCGTGCGCGTTGACGCCGACGTGGCCGAACTCGCCGGCCAGCCCGGCCGACCCGGTGACGAGACGGCCGCCGACGACCAGACCGCCGCCCACGCCGTCGGACATCCGCACGTAGATGAGGTCGTCCACAGCGCTGCTGCCGGTGATCGCCTCGGCGAGGGCGGCGAAGCGGGTGTTGTTGTCCACCAGGACCGACGTGTCGAACCGGGCGGCGAAAGCCGGGCCGACGTCGTGCACGTCGTCGCGCGGGCCGCCGGGCGGCAGCTCGCGCAGGCGCGGGTGCGCGGCGGGCGGTGCGTGGTGCGGGCCGGGGACTCCGATCCCGATGCCCTGCAGCGCGCCGAAGTGGACGTCGGTCTCCTTCCGGAGGCGGTCGATGAGCCGGAAGGCGGTGTCCAGCCGCTCCGGCCAGGGCGCGTCGTCGATGTAGCGCTCCACGCCCGAGGCGATGATCTCGTGCGAGGCGTCGGCGACCGCGACGCAGACCCGGCGATGGCCGAAGTCGACGCCCATGAACTGCCCGGAGGAGGGGTCGAGGGCGAGCCGCTCGGCGGGCCGGCCGCTGCCTTCGCGCTTCGCCGCGTCGGTGTCGACCACCACGATGGCGCCGCGCTGCAGCAGGCTGCCGGTGATCTCGGACAGCGTGGAACGCGACAGGCCCACGGCGCGGGCGATCTGGCTGCGGCTCAGCGCTCCCTGCTCGCGCAGAGTGCGTAATACGCGCTCCTCGTGCGTGAGCCGGACGAGCGCACGCAGTCCACCGGGTGTCGACATGGTGACCACCGTTACAGCGGTGAATTATTCCGTCAACGAACCGGCAAAATTCAACCGCAATTTATCCGGAGGCCGGTCATCGGCCGTCCAGAGTGCCTTTCCCCGTCTGCCGTGTTGTTTTCTGACGCATTGCGACCCCGACCGGACGATCGAGGGAAAACGCTTTTTTGTCACCTGTTCACTGTCGGAATACCGCTCATTAGCCTGGCCTCCCACAGGGCATCGAGGCCCTGTACGAGTGAGGAGGACGTGACTGATGACCAGTTCCGGCAACGGGTTACCGATCGACCGGCGTTCCCTGCTGGCCGGTGCCGCCGGCCTGCTGGCAGCGACGGCGTTGCCCGCGACCGCCGCATATGCGGGCAAGGGCGATCCCCCCGCCACTTCCGCGCGGCCGTACCCGGAGAACTGGCCCGCGCTCGAGCCCTACGGCCTCGCCGACACCCGGCAGGACCTGTGGCCGCGCGAGGACAACTCGTTTGTCCTCCCGCTCGAGCTGCGCCCCCGTGACGAGGCGCTCGGCCGGGTCTGGATGCGCGACACCTACGTCAACTGCTTCGACGTGGACGGCCGCCCCGTCTACGTCGCCACCGGCACCACCCGCGTGCCCGGGCTCGACGCAGCCGGCCCGTGGAACGACGGCCTCTTCATGTGGACCTCCCCGTCGCTGCACGGTCCGTGGCGGCTCGTGGACACCACCGGCATCCGGCCCGGTGCCGAGAAGGGCAAGGTGTGGTCGCCCGAGTTCGTCGGTGAGAACCGGCCCGGGCGCACGGTGGTCGCGCCGTGGCAGGAGTACTGGTACGACGACCAGTTCGGCAAGCGCGGCAACGTCTGGGCGCCGGAGGTGCAGTACTTCCAGGGCAAGTGGTACATCGTCGCGTGCATGGGCGACCACTCCCAGAAGGTCGGCTCGTTCATGCTGGTGAGCGAGGGCGGGCTCGAGGGCCCGTACCGGGTGGTCGAGGGCAACCTCAACAAGCCGTTCGGCGACTCGTTCATCGGCGGCCCGGCCTTCATCAAGCCCGGCGCCTACCACCACATCGACGGCGGCATGTTCACCGAGGGCGACGACGCCTGGCTCGTCCTGCACAACAACCTGTTCGCGAAGTTCCGCGACGACATGGAGGACATCGTCACGACGACGAACCTCCCGCTGTTCCGGCAGTCGCCCTACGCGCCCGAGCCGTATCTCGAAGGCGCGTTCGTGTTCAAGTACGGCGGCAAGTACTTCCTCCTCCACGCCGCGTGGGACCGGACGTCGACCCGGCCCGACGGCACCACGCGGGCCGCCTACGACACGGCCGCCCCGGGCCGGGTGCAGTACCAGTACGACGCGATCGTCGCCGTCGCCGACAGCTTCGAGGGGCCGTACTCGAAGCGGTGGACGCTGGGCGTCGGCGCCGGCCACAACAACATCTTCGTGGACCGCAGCGGCAAGCTGTGGGCGACGTTCTTCCGCAACCCCAACTTCGGTTACTGGGCCGACCCGTCGCGCATCGGCGACGCCGCCGTGCCCGGCGTCGTGCAACTGGAGTGGACGGGCCCGCAGGGCAACCACCTGTACGCCAAGCGGCGCAACCCGGGTCACGCGAGCGACTGACCCCACGCGCGTGGCGGCCGGCCGAGCGTCCACGGCCGGCCGCCGCGGCGGTTCGTGCCGATTTGCTGACATCCACGAACAGCGGACCTATGGCGCGGGGTCCCGAAAGCCCGGGCCGTTGGTCCCGACATCGGCCCAAACCCTCGCCCATCGGCCACCGTGGCCGTAAGAAAGGTGGCAGAAACAATCGGCGGCGACCACCGGGACCGCCACGGACAACGGAGTGACAGCCATGAAGAGGATTCTCGGGCGCTGCGGTGCTCTCGCGGCCGCCGTCGGCGTGCTGCTCGCCGTGCCGGCCCCGGCTTCGGCGCACGAGAAGTGGTTCGTGCCGGACCCGGGCGCCTACCCCACCGACTGGTCGTTCGCCCTGCGGCCGCTGACGCTGGCGCTCCTGCTCGCCGTCGTGGCGGTCACCCTGCTGTGGCGGCACGTCGCGGTGCGGTACCTGCCGGTCCCCGAGCTGCGCGTGCTGGGGTTCCTGGGGCGGCTGGTGCCGTACGTGCCCCGGCTGCTCGCCATCCACCTGGGCGTGTCCCTGCTGGCCGCCGCCGTCTCCGGGCACTTCCTGACCCACGACCTCGACGTCGACGACCTGGCCGGCGGCTCCACGCTGCTGCTGCTGGAGGGCGCGCTCGGCATCTGGTTCATCACCGGCATCCGGCTGCGTCCGGCCGCCGTGCTGCTCGCGCTGGCCGGTCCGCTGGCCCTGCTGGTGACCGGCCCGGTCGGCCTGCTGTCGGCCATGGACCTGCTCGGGGTCGCGGTCTTCCTGGCGTTCGTGCCGCCCTCGGACGCCGCCTTCGGCCGGGTCGAACCGGACGCCGTGACGCTGCGGCGGGGGCTGCTCGCCCTGCGGCTGGGCGCCGGCGGCGCGCTGATCACGCTGGCGTTCGCCGAGAAGCTCGCCAACCCGGCGCTGGCCCGCGAGACGCTGCGGCTCTTCCCGCACCTGGACGTGTTCGCCCTCGTCGGCATCCACCTGCCGGCCGACTCGTTCATCGCCGTCGCCGGCGCCACCGAGCTGCTCTTCGGCCTGCTCGTCATCTCCGGGGCGCTGCCGCAGGTCGCCGTCCTGGTCGCCGGCATCCCGTTCAACGCCACGCTGCTGCTGTTCGGCGGCACCGAGATGCTCGGGCACCTGCCCGTTTACGGCGTCTTCCTCACCCTGCTGGCCTACGGTTCCAACCGCGGCACCGCCGAGCTCGTCCGCTGGCTGCCGGCGCTGCGGCGGCGGGCCGCACGCCGACCGGCGCTGGCCGGCTGAGCCCTCGCCGACGCCCCGACCACATCGCCCAGCCTCGGGACCGCCGGCCGCCGGCGGGCTCAGGGCTGGGCGAAGGTGTACCCGGCGTCGCGGAGCCTGGGCAGGACGACGCCCAGCGCGGTGAGAGTCTGCTCGCGGTTCCCGCCGCCGTCGTGCTCGAGGATGATCGAGCCGGGGTGGGTCTTGGTCAGGATCGTGGTCACGATGTGCTGGACGCCCGGGCGGCTCCAGTCCCGGGGGTCGACGGTCCAGTCCAGCGCGCGCAGCCCCTCGGCGCCGCACTGTCCCAGCACCGTCGGGGACCAGGCGCCGCCCGGGGAGCGGAACAGCGTCGGCCGGTACCCGTTCCCCGACGCCTTGGTGATCGCGTCGGTCGCCTTCGCCATCTCGGCGCGCACGGCGCTCGCCGACAGCTTGGCGATGTTCAACGGGTGGCTGAACGTGTGGTTGGCGATGTGGTGGCCGCCGTCGAGGACGCGCTTGACGAGGTCGGGATGCGCGGCGGCGCTGCGGCCGATCATGCAGAACGTGGCGCGGATCCCGTACTGGGCGAGCAGGGCCAGCATCTTCGGCGTGTACCTCGGGTCGGGCCCGTCGTCCACGGTGAGGGCGATGTCGGTGCCGTGGCACGGCAGGACGTACTGCGGGCCGCCCTGCTTCTGCACGACCCCCTGCGGCGCCGGGCAGACCCCGGCGGTCGGCGGGTTCGCCGGCGGCACCACCAGCGGCGTGGCCGAATCCGACACGTCCGGCGAGGCTTCGTCGCCCGGGCGCGAGTCGCCGGGCAGTTCGCCGGCGGCGTGCCAGTCGGCGTGGTCGTCGCCGCACCCGGCCAGCAGCCCGACCCCGCCCAGGGTGAGCAGGAGCGAGCGCCGGGACACCCCCGCGGTCACGCGCGGCTCCGGTGCGACGGGGCGGGGCTCGCCGGGCTCGCCGGCGTGCCGGTGCTGTCGTTGACCAGCTCCGGATGGGCGGCGACGAACTCGCCGACGCGGTCCTGGCCGACGGCCGCGAGGAGCTGCCTGGTGGTGGCGTCGAGGATCTCGTACGACTGGCCGTCGACGACCTCGGAGTTGAACTGGCCGTTGTTGGCCTTCAGCGTCACCAGGTGCTCCGGCGTGATGCCGTGCAGCGTGAGGATCCAGTCGGCGAGCGGGATGTCGTTGTTGTAGAACGACACCGCCTTGCCGATCGAGTTGAGCATGTGATCGACCTTCTGCGGGTTGGTGAGGACACCGGCACTGGTGGCCTTGCTCAGCATGGCCCGGATGAACTGCTGCTGGTGGCGCTGGCGACCGTAGTCTCCGTCGTTGTTCGCGAGTTTGTCACGCTGCCGCACGTAGTCGAGGGCCTGCCAGGCGGGCATGTCGGAGCAGCCGGGCTCGTACACCTGCGGGCGCATGTTCGGCTTCAACGTGGTCGGGATGCCGTCGGCGTTGAAGTTGTACGGCTCACCCTCCTGCCCCGTGCGGGTGTTCCAGCCGGTGTGGATGGACGTGGTGCGCTCGTCGACGCACATGTGCACGCCGCCGAGGGCGTCGACGAGGTCCTTGAACCCGTCGAAGTTGACGATCGCGGCGCCGTTGAACTTCAGCCCGCCGGCGAGGTTGCTCACCGTCTCGGCGAGCAGGGTCAGGCCCTCGTCGCGGCCGCCGCCGTGCTGGTAGCCGAACTCGAAGGCCGCATTGATCTTGTCGGTGCCGCCGCGGTACTGGCTGCGGGCGTCCGGCGGGATGGACACCCGCGTGTCGCGGGGGATGCTGGTCAGGTACGCCACGTCATGGCTCGCCGGCACGTGCACGATGATGATCGAGTCGGCGCGGGCGCCCATCGCCGCGTTGCCGGTCCGCTCGTCGATGCCCACGAGGAGCAGGTTGAGCGGCCCGTCGATGTCGTGGCCGGCCGCCGCCGAGCCGAGGCCGCCGGCGTGGGTGACCTGGTCGCCGTAGTGCGCCAGGAGCAGGTCGCCGCCGACCAGCGAGCCGGCGCTGCCCAGCATCAGCAGCGCGCCGACGGTGAGGCACAGGCGCGCCCACAATGGGCTCCTGGCCTTGCGCGCCGGGATCCGCCGCTTCCCGGTGGCGCCCATCCTGCCCCTTTCGCTCGCGGCGGTCGGTGCGACCGCCCGGCTGTTCCGACCGGAACGCCGTCCCAGCATCGTCGCTGCGGCAGGGCCGTACGTCCGCCCGAAGCCGCACAGTTGCTGCGGGTTTCCCGCAGCCGGCTCGGGCACCCGGCCGGGACGACATGTCGCGCTGGGCCGGGTGGCAGGAAGCTGCACGCGGCATGCTAATTCTTTCGGGACCTTGATTTCCGGCTTAAGGTTCCCGTGCCGACCTTCCCTGAGCAGCCCGAACGGCGCGACGCTGGGTGTCGCTAGCGCACGTGATCGGTCTTCGTGGAGGAATGTTCAGTGGCGAGTTTGAAGCGCGTCGGGTCCCGCCGGTTGACGGCAATCACGGTGCTGACGGGCGCGCTTCTGGTTGGTGGGGCAGTGACCGCGCCGTTCGCCTCCGCGTCGGTCAGGGGCGGCGACGGGTCCGGCGCCGGCCTCGTCCAGCGGTGGCTCTCCTGGTACGGCGGCGGATCGGGCCACGCATCCCAGCCGGCGGCCGGGCCGGCATCCTTGCCGACGTCGTGGCCCACCGATTGGCCGGCCCTGCCGGGTGTGGCCGGCCTCGGCGCGGCGCCCAGCCCCGCCGCGCCGTCGGCGCCGTCGGCGACGGCCGCGGCACCGGCAACCGGGGCCCCGGCGGCTACGGGGGCACCGTCCCACGGCGGCAACTGCGCCGATGTGGAGGTCGTGTTCGCGCGGGGGACCGGTGACCTTCCCGGCCTCGGCGTGCTGGGCACTCCGCTCGTCAGCGCGATCCGCTCCGCGCTGCCCGGCCGCAACGTCAACGCGTACGGCGTGAACTACGCCGCCGACGCGTCGCAGGCCAGCGCCGGGCCCGGCGCCACGGACATGAGCCGGCACGTGCGCACCGTCGCGGCGGCGTGCCCGGGCACCAAGTTCGTGATCGGGGGATACTCCCAGGGCGCGACCGTCACCGACATCGCGATCGGCGTCCAGTTCGGCACATCCACCGGCGAGGCGATCCCGGCCGGGCTCGCCGCGCGGGTGGCGGCTGTCGTCGTCTTCGGCAACCCGCTCGGCATCATGCACCAGACCATCGCCCAGCGCAGCCCGGTCTACGGGCCCAAGACCCGGGAGTTCTGCAGCCCCGGCGACCCGATCTGCGGCAACGGCGCGAACTCGATGGCCCACCTGCAGTACATGACCGACGGCTCGGTCCAGCAGGCCGCCCAGTTCGTCTCCGGCAAGGTCACCGGCGCCTGACCCCAGCCTCCGCGCCAACTGCGCATTGCCGACAGCGGTCGGATAGCCGACCTCCCTGGCATCCTCCGCCCGACCGTGCGGGCGCCCGTACACCGCCAGACTTGGCGACCATGACTGCGCCACACCAACCGCCCTACCAGGGCTCTCCATATACAGCAATGCGGTACCGGCTGCAGGGTCCCTCGCGGAAGCGCAGGAATGCCCTCGTCCTCGTGCTCGGCCTCGTCGGCGGGGTGTTCGCGCTCTGCGTCGTCCTCGGGACGGTCCTCGTCCTCGCCGACGGCAGGGGCGAGCAGCCGGCCGTCACCAACTCGGCCACCCCGGCGGCCGCCGGGGCCGCGACCCCGGCCGCCGGCGGCTACAAGCAGCCCACCGACCCGTGCGCACTTGCCGACCCGAGCCTGCTCGGCCCGCGCGCCGGCACCGGCACGGGGGAGGCCGTCGAGGAGAAGACCAGGTACACCCTCAACGGCTGCGACTACTTCCTCTCCGCCGCCGACGGCGCCCAGGGGCTCAAGGTGTTCGCCAACGTCGACGGCGACACCGCGGCCCGCTACAAGGAGTCCGCCGACGTGTACCCGAAGGTCTCCGGCTTCAACAACGAGAAGCTCTCCGGCTGCGGCTCGCAGGGCTTCTACACCAGGCGGCTCAGCGCCGGCGACAAGCGCATCGAGGCGGTCCTCGTCTGCGTCGAGCAGAACCTGTACGTCGAGGTCCGCTTCACCGCCGGTGGCACCGAGCCCTGGGACTCCGATGCCATGAAGTCGAACATGGCCGCCCTCGTGAAGGGCATGATGACGAAGGTCCCGAAGGCATGACGGCGTGGGCCGGGCCGCGCGACGGCCCGGCCCCTGGCTCGACCGCCGGCTGGCTCCGCTCTGTTGCCGTGTCGTGCAAGAAGTCCGGGAGGCGGTGTCGGATCGGGGCGGCGGTGTTCGTAGCAGGGTGAGGGCGCCCGCAGGGGGCGTGACACCAAAGGAGATGACGTTCAGATGCAGTACCTGGTTTCCGTGATCGATGACAAGAGCAATCCCGGCAGCACGGACAGGCGGCCGGCCATCAGCGCGTTCAACGAACGACTGATCGCCGAGGGCTACTGGGTTTTCGCGGGCGGACTCGCGGACACCGACGCGGCCACGGTCATCGACAACCGGGGCGAGCAGGCGGTGTTCAGCGACGGGCCGTTCATGGAGTCGAAGGAGTACCTCGCCGGCGTCTGGGTGTGGGAGGTCCCCGATCTGGACGTGGCGCTCAAGCTCGCCACCGAGGCGTCGAAGGTCTGCGATCGGAAGATCGAGGTGCGGCCGTTCCAGTGACAGTGTCGTCGTGAGTGCCCGGACGAGCTCGCCCCTGAAGTTCTGGAAAAGATTTCGAAGGCGGTGTCGGACCGGGCCAGGGGCGTTCGTAGTGGGGGCGAGAGGCCGCCCAGGAGGGGCGCCCCGGGCACAGGAAGGACGCTCCTCATGACTACCTTGACGGAGCCGGTCGCGGTCACCACACGCCGCTCCAGTCGCCGGATGTGGGCGATCCTGGGGCTGGTCCTGCTTGCCGACGCTCTCGACGTGGTCGATGCGACGGTCACGAACATCGCGGCCCCCACCATCGCCCGTGATCTGGGCGGCGGCGAGAGCCTGATCAAGTGGTTGGGACCGGCGTACATGCTCGCCATGGGCGTCCTGCTCGTGGTCGGCGGGCGGCTGGGTGACAAGTTCGGCCAGCGCAGGCTGCTCCTGATCGGCATGGGCGGGTTCACCCTGGCCTCGGCGGTCGCCGGGTTCTCACCGGATCCGGCCCTGCTCATCGCCGCCCGGGTCGCTCAGGGAGCCTTCGGGGCGCTCCTCATCCCGCAGGGCATGGCGATCATGACGAAGGCGTTCAGCCGCGACCTGCTCGCCAAGGCGTTCGGGCTGTTCGGCCCGGTTCTCGGCCTCTCCAGCGTCGGCGGCCCGGTCCTGGCCGGATTCGTCATCAGCGCCGACCTGTTCGGTCTGTCCTGGCGTCCGATCTTCCTCGCGAACATCATCCTCGGCGCTGTCGGGCTGGTCATGGCCGCCAAGATCCTGCCGCGTGACGACGACGGCGACCGGTCCGCCGTCGTCGACGGCTGGGGCTCCGGCCTGCTCGCGGTGACCATGATCGGGCTGCTGTACGGCCTGATCGAAGGCTCGACCAACGGCTGGAGCGTCGTCCCCGTCGCCTCGATCGCCGTCGGCGTCCTGTTCTTCGGTGCCTTCGCCTACCGTCAGCGCACCGCAACCCACCCGCTCATCAAGCCCTCGCTCCTGAAGAACCGGGGTTTCACCTCCGCGATGCTCGTGGGCCTGGCCGTCTTCGCCGCCGGCACTGGCCTGATCTTCGTGCTGTCGCTGTTCCTGCAGGAGGGGCTGCACGCCAGCCCGCGGGGCGCCTCGCTCGGCCTGGTGCCGCTCACCCTGGGGCTCATCGCCGCCGGGTTCGCCGCCATGGGTGGCCTGGTGGCCAAGCTCGGTCGCACGCTCGTCGTCATCGGCCTCGCCGTCGTCCTCGCCGGTTGCGGCTGGGTCCTGGCGCTCGTCGCTCACTCCGGGACGAACGTCGGCCTCTGGGCGCTGACCCCGGCGCTGTTCGTCATCGGCATCGGCACCGGCCTCTGCTTCGTCACGATCCCCACCGTTGCTCTCGGCGACGCGAAACCTGACGAGGCCGGCAGCGCCAGCGGCTCGCTCAGCTCGATCCAGCAACTCGCTGCAGCGATCGGCTCGGCCGCGGTCACGTCGATCTTCTTCCAGGCCGCGACCTCCGGGCTGGCCCACGCCATGCAAGTCGCGCTTGTCGTCGTGCTGGCCGTCACCGCCCTCAGCCTCCCGGTCGTCGCCCTGATGCCCCGCAAGGCACCATCAGAACCCCAGCAGTGAGCAACCGGCGATCGCTCCGGCGGTCAGATGCTGTGCATGCTTGCGACCATCGCACTCTCCAAAGTGGATGAAGGCGCTCCACAGTCACAGCGGGTCAGCGGTGCCGGCGGTGGGGCGCGGGGGACTCATCGGTGAACATCTCAACCGCACCTCCTCTCGCCAGAGCTGACCACGCGATCGTCGCATCCCCCTACCGGTCGTGCGACCCGCAACGTTCCCGGTGGCTTGGTGGCCACGGTATCCTCCATCCGTGACGAACGGGCGGAGGCCCAGGCCGTCGGCGACGTCGCTGGATCTGGGCCTTCACCTTGCCAGGTTGCTGCGCCGGCCACTGGCCCGGTGGCTCAAGGTGGCGCCCGCCGAGATCGACGACGACCTGCGGCAGCCCCCGGCAACCTGGGACGACCTGGTCATCAGCCATGTGTTGCGGCTCATGGTCTGGGGCGTCGCCGCCGGAGGGTGCTTCGTGCTCGGCATCGCGTCGGCCACCGTCGAGCAGCTCGTGTCCGGCCACTCGGGCCAGCCGTCGGCCGCGTTGCAGGTGCTCTTCGGCACGGCGCTGGTCACCGCACTTCTCCACGGCGCGGCGTTCGTGCTCGTTGACCTGTCGTCAGCTCGCCGGGCCGGCCGGCGCGGCGCGGGGGTGAGCCGCCGGAACATGGCACCGGGCGGGCCCGTGGGTCTGGTCCGGGTGCTGCTGCGGCCCGGCAACCGGTACTTCCTGGTGGCCGCCGCGTTCTTCGCTGTGGCGGTGGTGAGCGTCAGCGGGTGAGACGCCGGTTGCGCCGCCACTGAAGCGCCGGGGGCCTCCCGCCGTACGACATCAGCGGGGTGAACCTCTGGGCGGTTCCGGTGTCGCCGCGTGCCTGCTCGCCCCGCCACGACCGGGGCTGGGCCGGTGCGCGCCGGTGCGGGGGCGCCGCCGGGCGAAGCAAGATTGGAGGTGGCGCCGCACGGGCGTCGCGTGGCGAGAGGAAGGACAGGTGTCGTGAGCATTTCCCGCCGCCTGGCCAATCTGTTCCGGATCAAGGCCAACAAGGCCCTCGACCGGGCCGAGGATCCCCGCGAGGTGCTCGACTACTCCTACGAACGCCAGCTGGAGATGCTGACGAAGGTCCGCCGCGGCGTGGCCGACGTCGCCACCAGCCGCAAGCGCCTGGAACTGCAGCTCGCCCAGCTGCAGCAGGCCGCCGACAAGCTGGGGGAGCAGGCCGCGCAGGCGGTCGACGTCGGCCGTGACGACCTCGCCCGCGAGGCCCTCACGCGCCGGGCCGCCGTCACCGCCCAGATGGATGACATCACCGCCCAGCGCGACGCGCTCAGCGGCGAGGAGGCCAAGCTCACCACCGCCGCCACCCGGCTGCAGGCCCGGGTGGAGGCGTTCCGCACGCGCAAGGAGACCATCAAGGCGACCTACACCGCGGCCGAGGCGCAGACCCGCGTCGGCGAGGCGGTCTCCGGCATCTCGGAGGAGATGGGCGACGTCGGGCTGGCCGTGCAGCGCGCCGAGGACCGCACGGCGCAGATGCAGGCCCGCGCCGGCGCGATCGACGAGCTGCTCACCTCCGGCGCGTTGCAGGACGCCACCGCGACGACCGCCGGCCGCGACGACCTGCAGGCGGCCCTCGACGCGGCGCGCGGCGACCAGGGCGTCGACCGCGAGCTCGCCGCACTCAAGGCCGCCCGGCCGGCGCAGGCCGTGGCGGGGCGCCCGGAGCCTCGCGCGGTGGGCGGGGGGCCGTCGGACGAGGAGGCCCAGCGATGATCATCAGAATTCTCGGCGAGGGCCAGTACCGCGTGCCGGAGTCGGCGCTGGGCGAGCTCAACGCGCTCGACGCCGAGGTACAGGCGGCCGTCGACGCCGGCGACCAGGCCACGTTCCGCGCCCGGCTGGGCGACCTGCTGGCCACCGTCCGCGCCCGCGGCACCGGCGTGCCCGACGCCGAGCTGACCGCCTCCGGTCTGGTCCTGCCCGGGCCCGACAGCGAGCTGGCGGATGTGGCCGCGCTGCTGGGCGACGAGGGCCTCATCCCGGGTTGAGGAGCCGGAGATGCGCACGAGGTTCCGCCCCGACCGCCGGCTGACGGCCCGGATGGTGCTGACCGTGTTCCTGCTCGGGCTGGTGTACGTGGCGTTCGTCGCCGTGCTCGTCAGCCTGCTGCGCTCGTGGGTGGCGATCGTGCTCATCGCCGGCGGCGTGCTGGCCGTGCAGTACTGGTGCTCCGACCGGATCGCACTGGCCGGCATGGGCGCGCGGATCGTCAACCCGCAACAGGAGCCGCGCCTGCACGGGATCGTCGACCGGCTGTGCGCCGCCGCCGACATGCCCAAGCCGCGCGTCGCCGTGGCCGATACCGACCTGCCCAACGCGTTCGCCACCGGCCGCAACACCGAGCGCGCGGTGGTGTGCGTGACCACCGGCCTGCTGCGCCGGCTCGACACGGGCGAGCTGGAGGGGGTGCTCGCCCACGAGCTGTCCCACATCGCCCACCGCGACGTGACGGTCATGACGCTCGCCGCGTTCCTCGGCGTCCTGGCCGGCATGGTCACCCGCTTCATGTTCTACTCGCAGCTCTTCGGCGGCCGCCGCCGTAACGGCGACCAGACGTACCTGCTGCTGGTGCTGGTCATGGCCGTCTCCGCGATGGTGTACGCGCTGAGCTTCCTGCTGATCCGAGCCCTGTCGCGCTACCGGGAGCTGGCCGCGGACCGCGCCGGCGCGACGCTGACCGGCCGGCCCTCCGTGCTCGCCTCCGCGCTGACGAAGGTGACCGGCGACATGGCCCGCATCCCGACCCGCGACCTGCGCACCGCGCAGGCGTTCAACGCGTTCTTCTTCACCCCCGCGGTCGGGCCGCGCCCGAGCCTGGCGACCCTGCTCTCCACGCATCCGAGCCTGCAGCGGCGGCTGGACCAGCTGGCGCAGATCTCGGCCGAACTCCAGGAGGCGGCACCGGAGGCATGAGATTCCTCGACGCGCTGCTGGGGCGCACGAAACCGGTCCAGCCCGACCTCGACGCCCTGTTCGCGGTCCCGGCCGCGGCCACCACCCTGCAGGCGGCCCTCGACCTCGTCGCGACCGGCGCCGGCGCCGTGTGCTTCAAGACGGCCGAGGGCCAGTCCGCCGCGCGGGCGCAGTCGGACGCCCTGGCGCTGCTCACCGCCGACCAGGCGGCGCAGGTGGCCGTCAGCCAGGACGAGTACGGCTACACCTGGATCGCCGGGCGGCACGACCCCGGCGACCTCGCCGGCCTCGTCACCGACCTGCACGCGGTCAACAGCACCCTCGCCGACGCCGGCTACGGCCCCAGCCTGCTGTGCACGGTCATCGGTTTCACCGGCGCCGACGGGCGCCGGCTCGGGCTGGTGTACCTGTTCAAGCGCGGCACGTTCTACCCGTTCGCGCCCACGGGGGCGCACACCCGCGACAACGCCCTGGAGCTCGAGGTCCGCGCGCAGCTCGGCGGCGAGCTGCCGGTCGAGGCCGACCTCGGCCGCTGGTTTCCGATCTGGACGACCCCGGCGCTGTAGGCCCGCCGGGGTACCATCGGCGGGTTCGTGCCGGCAGCGACGAGGGAAGTGCAGTGCGGTTCGGGGTCCTGGGGCCGTTGCTGGTCGTGCGCGACGGCGAGCCGGTCGCGCTCGGCGCCCCCAAGCAGCGCGCGCTGCTGGCCTTGCTGCTGCTGCGCCCCCACCGGCCGGTCACGACCGACTGGCTCGCCGACGCCCTGTGGGACGGCGCGCCGCCGCCGGGCGCGCCGGTGACGCTGCGGACCTACGTCGCCGGCCTGCGCCGCGCCCTCGAACCCGGCCGCGGGCCGCGCTCGCCGGGCCGGATCGTGCGCTCCCGCGACGGCGGCTACGAGCTGTGCGTCCCGCCCGAGGCGATCGACGCCGAGCGGTTCACCGCCCTCGCCGCCGACGGCGCCCGGGCGCTCGCCGGCGGCGATCCCGACGCGGCCGAGCGGTGCTACGCCGAGGCCCTGGCCCTGTGGCGCGGCGACCTGCCCGTCGCCGACCTCGCCGCGGTCCGCCCGGACGTCGCCCGCCTCACCGAGGCCCGGTTCGGCGCCCAGGAGGGCCGGCTCACCGCCGCGGTGGCCGCCGGGCGCCACGACGCGGTGCTGCCGGACCTGCGGCGCCTGGTCGCCCGGCACCCGGCCCGGGAGGCGGCGCGCGAGCAGCTCATGCTCGCCCTGTACCGCGCCGGCCGGGCGACCGAGGCGCTCGCCGCGTTCGACGCCGGGCGCCGGCTGCTCGCCGCCGACTTCGGCGTCGAGCCCGGCCCGCGGCTGCGCGAGCTGCACCGGCGCATCCTGACCCACACCGTCGCGGGCCCTGCCGCCTCCGTCGCGGGCCCTGCCGCCTCCGTCGCGGGCCCTGCCGCCTCCGTCGCGGGCCCTGCCGCCTCCGTCGCGGGCCCTGCCGCCTCCGCCGCGGCCCCCCGGACGCCGCTGGTCGGCCGGGACGCCGAGCTGGCCCGGCTGGCGGAACTGCTGGCGGCGGCCAGGCGCGACGGCGGCCGGGTCGCGATCGTCGTCGGCGAGCCCGGCATCGGCAAGACCAGCCTGGCCTCCGCGGTGGCGCAGCGGGCCGAGCGGGCGGGGGTCCCGGTCGTGTGGGGCCGCTGCCCCGACCTCGGGCAGGCGCCGCCGTTCTGGCTGTGGATGCAGGTGGTGCGCGATCTGACGGCGCTGCCGGGCGGCGGCGATCCGGGGGCGCGCACGGCCCTGGCCGGCTTCACCGCTGACGCGGCCGGCTTCACCGCTGACGCGGCCGGCGGCGGTGACGGGCCCGACCCGGCGGCCCGGTTCCGCGCCTACGAGGCCGTCGCCGCGCTCGTCCACGCGGCGGCCGGCCCGCGCGGGCTGGTCGTCGTCCTCGACGACCTGCACGCCGCCGACCCCGACTCGCGGCTGCTGCTGCGCTACCTGGCCACCGCCGTGCACCGCAGCCGGGCGCTGCTCGTCGTCACGGCGCGGCCCCACGACCACGACGCCGGGCTCGTCGCCACGCTCGCCGACCTGGCCCGCGCCCCGGGCGGGCAGCTGCGCCTGGAGGGCCTCGGCACCGCCGCCGTGGCCGACCTGGTGCACGAGCGGACCGGCGCGGCGCCGGCCGCCGGGCTCGTCGAGCGGCTGCTGCACCGCACGGGCGGCAACCCGTTCTTCCTCACCGAACTGCTCGCGCCGGCCGGGCCGCCCCACGAGCACGACGCGCTGCCGCCGAGCGTGCGCGACGCCGTCCGGCTGCGGCTGCACGCGCCCGACCCGGCCACCCGTGAGTGCCTGGACCTGCTCGGCGTCGCCGGCCGCGAGCTCGACCTGCGGCTGCTGAGCGCGGCCGGCGGCACCGACGCGGCCGTGCGGCTGGCCGAACCGGCCGCCGCGCACCTGATCGCCGGGGCCAGCCCGGGCGCGGTGCGCTTTCGCCACCCGCTGTTCGCCGAGGTCGCCTACGCCGAGCTGGCCGTGCCGCGCCGGGCCGTGCTGCACGCCCGGCTCGCCGGCGCCGCCGCGGCGATGCCCGGCCTCGGCGGGCTGACCGCGGCCGAGCTGGCCCGTCACTACGGCCAGGCGATCGGGCTCGGCCACGGCGAGGACTTCCTGCGCTGGACGCTGCGGGCCGCCGACGAGGCCACGTGGCGGCTGGCGTACGAGGACGCCCTCGCCCATCTCGACCGGGCCGCCGAGCGGCTCGCGCCCGGCGCCGCCACCTCCCCGGAGGCGGCCGAGGCCGAGCTCGCGGTGCAGCTGCACCGCACCTCGCTGCTGCAGATCACCGCCGGCGTGGGCAGCGACGCGGTCGAACACGCCGCGGCCCGCGCCCGCTCGCTGCTGCCGCTGGCCGGCCCCGGCGCCGACCTGCGCACCGCGCTGTGGACCCTCGGCGAGGTCGCCTGCAACCGCGCCGAGTTCGCCATCGCCGCCGACCTGGCCGACCGGCTGACCGCCGCCGCGCCGCACGACGACCCGCTGCTCGGCGCCGCCGGGCCGTACCTGCAGGGCGTCGTCGCCTACTTCACCGGCCGCCTCGCCGAGGCCGACGCGCGGCTCACCGCCGCCGTCGAGCGGCTGCGCACGGTCGAGGCGCGACGGCTGCGCGGGCAGATCGGGCGCACCCCGACGCTGTCGCCGTACAACTTCCGGGCGCTGGTGCGCTCACTGCGCGGCGACCGGCCGGCGGCGCGGGCCGACCTGGCGGCGGCGCGGGAGCTCGCCGAGCGCGCCGACGATCCGTACGGCCGCGGCAACGCGGTGCTCTTCGCGGCCTGGACGGCCCTGCAGGAGCGCGACGCCGCCGCCGGACGCGAGGCCGCCCGGCGGTGCCGGGAGATCGGCGCGCGGCAGCACATCGCGCACTTCGTGGGCATCGGGGAGTTCCTGGAGAGCTGGGCGGCGGTGCACGGCGGCGAAGCGGCGCGGCTCGGCGCGATGCGGGCCGCGGGCGAGGCCATCTACCGCCACGGGCTGCGCTCCACCCGCACGATCGCGATTGCCGCGATGGCCGACGCGTATCTCACCGCCGGCGACCGGCGCACCGCCGCACAGCTCGCCGACGAAGGCCTCGCCGCGGCCGACGCCGTCGGCGAACGGGTGCTCACCGCCGAGCTGCGCCGCGTGCGGGGCCTGGCCAGTGGTGACGAGCGGGACCTGCGCCACGGCGCCGCGATCGCCGCCGAGCAGGGTGCCGGGCTGCTGGCGGCCCGCTGTGGAGCACGGCCTCAACAGGATCTCAACAGCCGCCCTCTTGCCTAGGGGGCATGGACTTCGACGTCGTCGTGGTGGGCTGCGGGCCGGTCGGCGCGCTCACCGCCAACCTGCTCGGCACCCGCGGCGTGCGCACCCTGGTCGTCGAGCGCAGCACCGAGCCGCACCGGCAGCCGCGCGCCTTCTCCTGCGACGACGAGGCGCTGCGGGTGTACCAGCAGGCCGGGCTGCGCGACGAGGTGGCCGCGGACATGTACCCGCCGCCGGTCGTCGACTACGTCGGCGGCGACGGCCGGCCCTTCGCCACGATCGCCCTCGACGAGATCGACTTCGGGCTCGGCGGCGCGCCCCTGCACTTTTTCGACCAGCCGCGCCTCGAGGCGACACTGCGCGGGGGCCTCGACCGGTTCCCGCACGTGACCCTGCGCACCGGGGCGGAGCTGACCGGCCTGACCCAGAACGACGACGGCGTCACGCTCGCGCTGCGCGACGTCGCGACCGGCGAGGCCGGGCAGGTGCGCGCCCGCTACGTGCTCGGCTGCGACGGCGCCCGCAGCGCGACCCGGACCGCCGCGGGCATCCGGCTGGCCGGCACGTCGTACGAGGAGCCGTGGCTGGCGGTCTCCGGCGACGTCGCGGACGGCGGCGTCCGGCAGCCGCGGACCCGGTTCGTCTGCGACTGGCGCCGCCCCGCGTTCGTCTCGCCGGGCGCCTTCGGCACGTACCGCCTGGAGTTCATGCTCCGCGACGGCGAGACGTCGCAGGAGATGACCCGCCCGGAGACGATCGCCCGCCTGGTCGCCCCGTACGTCGACCCGGCCCGCTTCAGCGTCACCCGCGCCGTCGTCTACACCTTCCACCATCTGATCGCACAGCGCTGGCGGCACGGGCGGGTGCTCCTGCTCGGCGACGCGGCCCACCAGATGCCGCCGTTCCTGGGCCAGGGCCTGTGCAGCGGCCTGCGCGACGCCGCCAACCTCGCCTGGAAGCTCGCGCTGGTCCTGGACGGCGTCGCGGGCCCGGACCTGCTCGACACGTACGAGGCCGAGCGGCGCCCGCACACCGAGGCGATGGCGGCCACGAGTGTCCGCCTGGGCAAGGTCTTCCTGGTCCGCAACCGCTACGCCGCCGCCGCGCGCGACGCGCTGCTGCGCACGGTGCAGACCGTGCCCCGGGTCCGCCGGTTCGTGCGGCACTTCGAGTTCAAGCCCGCCCCGGCGCTGGCCGGCCGCGCCGCTCGGGGCCCGATCGGCACGATGTTTCCCCAGCCGCAGGTCACGACCGCGGGCTCGGCGGCCCCGCGGCGGCTCGACGACGTGCTCGGCCCGGCCTTCGCGGTCATCGGCCCGGCCGTGGACGAGCGCACGGTGGCCGCCTGGGCCGGTCCCGCCGCGACGTTCGTCCGGGTGCTGCCGGCCGCCTCGTCCGGGTCGCCGGTCGCCCCGGCCCACGGCGTGGTCAACGTGGTCGACACCGAGGGCGTGCTCGGCGCCTGGTTCGACCGGCACGGCGTCGCCCTGGCCGTGCTGCGCCCGGACCGCTTCGTCCACGGCGCCGGCCCGCACGCCGAGCCGCCCCGCCTCGGCCCGGACCGGCGGCGAGCCGATGCGCCGGCCCCCGGCTGAGCCCCGGTCAGGGTACGAGCGCGGCACACCTGATGTACGGCTTCAGTGCAGTACAACCTTGAGCAAGATCATCACGACGCCGAACATCCCGGTGGCCGCTGCCGAGGCCAGGCGCTCCGGGCCGGTGAGCTGGCCGTGTCGACCCACGTCCCAGCCGGCCAGGCACAGCAACAGCGTGCTGCACACCAACGCCCAGATCACCGCGAGGTACAGGTCGATGCCCGTCAGGCGCAGCACGACGAGGACGGCCACGGGCAGGGCGGAGGCGGTCACGATTTCCCAGCCGGTGGTCATCTGTTGCCGCACCTGGCGCCATGCCGGCCGATGGCCTTCGTGGATGCGCTCCGCCACCAGCCGGGCGTAGCGCTCGGCGCTCCAATAGACGATGAGGGTGACCGCGACCGCCACGACGAGGGCCGTCGCCGAGCCGGCGTGGGAGGACGCCATGACGGCCGCGCTGACGATGACGCCGTAGATTCCGGTCGCCGTACTCTCCTTGTCCGCACCGGCCAGGCGAACGCGTCTTGCGATCGAATGCCGGCGACGTCCGGCGGATGCGGAGCTCGGGGCACCGGTCGACGCGGGCATGTCTCCAACCGCAGCCCGCCCGGCCGCCGGCCACCTCACCCGGGCAGGCTGGACGTCGCGCTCACCGGTCGAGTGCGCAGGGTGAGGGCCCGTGAGAAATCGCCCATGGCGGCTCGCGATCACCGGTTCGATCGCCGGCTTGCGGGGGAGGTGGCGTGGGGCTGCACATTCAACGCTGGAGGGGTGCGTCATGGCGGACGAGGATGACATCTTCGACGTGGTGGTGATCGGCGCGGGGCCGGTCGGGGTGACTGCCGCCGCGCGCGCCGTACGGGGTGGCCTGACCGCGGCCGTGGTCGAGGAGCGCCTGGCCGGCGGCGAGTGCGAGTACTACGCGTGTGTGCCGAGCAAGGCGCTGCTGTGGCCGATGGAGCTCGCGGCCGAGGTGGAGCGGATGCCCGGGCTGCACCTGCGCGGCCCGATCGACACCGCCGAGGTGCTGGCCCGCCGCGACGAGACGGTCTCCCACCGCGACGACGGCCACGTGGTGAACTCGATCGAGAAGTTCCCGGCGACGTTCGTGCGGGGCCACGGACGGCTGGCTGGGCCGCTGCAGGCCGAGGTCGTGTCGGCGGGGAACGGCATACGCACGCTGCGGGCCCGGCACGCCGTCGTCGTCGCCACCGGCAGCAAGCCGGCGATTCCCGCCCTGCCCGGGCTGGCGGAGGCCCGCCCGTGGACCAACCGGGAGGCGACCAGCGTCCAGCAGGTACCCAAGCGGCTGGTCGTGATCGGTGCCGGGCCGGTGGCCTGCGAGATGTCCCAGGCCCTGCACTCCCTCGGCGCCCAGGAGACGACCGTGCTCGTGCGCGGCGAGCGGCTGCTCGCCCGGGCCGAGCCGTTCGCCGGCGACATGGTGGCGCGCTCGTTCCGCGAGTCGGGCATCGACGTGCGGTTCGGCCGCTCCGTCGTCCGCGTCGAGCGGCCGGTCCCGGGCGGCCCGGTGACCGTGCACACCGACGACGGCGCGCGGATCGACGCTGACGAGATCCTGGTCGGTGCCGGCCGCTGGCCGGCGGTCGACGACATCGGGCTGGAGACGATCGGCCTGCGCGTGGACGGCCCGCTCGAGGTCGACGCCAGCATGCGGACCACCGCCCTCACGGACGGCTGGCTGTACGCCGTCGGCGACGTCAACGGCCGTAACCTGCTCACCCACATGGGCAAGTACCAGGCCCGGGTGTGCGGCGACGTGATCGCCGCCCGCGCCAACGGCACCCCCGACGACGCACCGGGGCTGCGCGACACCGCCGACGACCGGGGCGCCCCCCAGGTCGTGTTCACCGAGCCGCAGGTGAGCATGGTGGGGCGCACGGAGGCGCGGGCCCGCGCCGACGGCTTCACCGTCCGGACCGTGGAGTACGACATCGGCGACGTCACGGGCGCCGCGGTCCGCGGCGTCGGCTACACGGGCCGGGCGAAGCTGGTCGTCGACGAGGACCGCCGGGTACTGCTCGGGGCCACCTTCGTCGCCCCCGACATGGCTGACATGCTGCACTCGGCCACCATCGCGGTGAACGCGGAGGTCCCCCTCGACCGGCTGTGGCACGCCGTCCCGCCGTTCCCGACCGTCAGCGAGATCTGGCTGCGCCTGCTGGAGCAGTACGGCCTGTGAGGGCCGTGGCCGGCGGCGGTCGCTCAGCCGCCGAGCCGGCGGCGCAGAGCGGCGGCCTCGCGGCGGCGGCCGGCGCGGTCGAGCAGTTCGGCATTTCGCCCATCGGTGCAGTCCGCACCACCTGAAGGCCGGCGGCCACCGGCAGGGGCGCCGCGGCCGCCTCAGATGACGCAGCTCATCACGCAGGCGGGCTGAATACGCTACGCGAGGGGTTTGCGGGGCGGCACCGGGGAAGTGCTCTCACGCGCCACGGCCGCCCCGTGGGTGAGCAGGGCCAGGAGTCAGCGGCAGGAGATCCGGTCCGAGGTGGGTCATGAGAATGCGCACCGCCGTCGCGGGTATGTTCCTCATCGTCGCCGTGGTGCTTTCGGTCATCCTCGTGGGGCGACTGCACCATTGGAACGGCGCATCACGACACAACAGTTCCCCGCGACCGAGCGGTGCGGCGAAACAGTCCGGGTTCCATGTGAAGAACGGGCGTCTCTACGACGCCAACAACCACGAGTTCGTCATGCGTGGCGTGGGTCAGAACCACGCGGTGTTTCCGGAGAAGACGCCCCGGATGTTCAGCGACGTCAAGGCGATGGGCGCCAACACCGTACGGGTCGAGTTGTCCACCGGCGTGGTCGCGAAACGCAACGACGCGGCCGACGTCGCGCACGTGATCAGCCTGTGCCGGCAGAACCGCCTCATCTGCGTCTTTGTGGTGACCGACACCACGGGGTGGGGTTACCGCCCGGAAGCCATTCCGCAGGCGCGGGCGGTGGACTACTGGATCAGCATTCGCAGGGCGCTGATCGGCCAGGAGAAGTACGCCATCCTCGACGTCGCGAACGAACCGTACGTCCTGGACAACTTCCGCACCTGGCCCGGCGACACGATCGACTCGATCCACCGCCTGCGCCAGGCGGGCATCCGCCACACCCTCATGGTCGATGCGCCCGACTGGGGTCAGGACCTGTCGTTCACCATGCGCGACCACGCCGCCGACGTCTTCGCCGCCGACCCGGAGCACAACACCGTCTTCTCCATCCACGTGTACGGCGCTTTCAGCCGGGCCACGAACATCCACGACTATGCCGGCCGGTACCTCAAGGCCAAGCTTCCCCTCGCGGTGACCGAGTTCGCGTACACACACCAGGACGGCGACGTCGACGAGGACGCGATCATGTCCGAGGCGCAGGCGCAGGGCATTGGCTATCTCGCCTGGTCCTGGAGCGGCAACAGCGGAGACGTCAGCAACCTCGACATGGTGAACCAGTTCAACGCCAAGTCACTCACCTGGTGGGGCCGGCGAGTGTTCGACGGCCCCAACGGCATCCGGCAGACCTCCCGAGAGGCGACCGTCTACACGGGGACCGGGCGTCGTCCCGGCTGACCGTGATCGAATCGGCGGCTGCCCGCATGGGACGTGGGGTTTTGCACCCGGCTGCCGATGCGTGCGGTCGAAACTCACGGCGGTACGCCGGCATGGTGTGCGCCAACCTGGGGAGTGGGCCATGGTGATGCTGCGCCCGCGGGTGACTGCTCCGGTCGTCGGCGCGGTCGGCTTTGCCACTCGGATGGCGGGCTGGCTGACCGGCGGGGGCCGTGACGTGTGGGCGCGGCCAGGCCGGCTGTACATCGAGACGCACGGCGTGCACGGGGCGGACGGTGCGCGGGTGGCTCGCCGGGTGGAGCGGCTGTTGGAGCGGCATCCGGGGGTGGTGTGGGCGAGGGTGAACGCGCCGGCCTGCCGGGTGGTGGTCGAAGTGGCCGATCCGCCGCCGCCGCGCCGGGAGTTGGTGGCGCTGGTGGGGCGCGCCGAGGCCAACCCGGCGAGCGTGGACGAGGAGATCGCCGAGGAGGAGCTGCAGCACCCTGCCGAGGGTCCGCAGCACACCGGCGTCCTGGCGAACCTGGCGGTCGATGCGGTCGCGCTAGGCCTGTTCGGCCTTACCCGGGTGGTCCCGTGGGCGCCGCTGCCCGCCGAGTTGGCGGGCCTCGTGTCCGTCGTCGAGCTGCATCCCTCGTTACGCGAGTTCGCCGCCAGACGGCTGCACGGGCAGGAGCGGGCGGAGTCGCTGGTTTCCATGGCCGCCGGGTTGGCGCAGGCCCTCGCGGCCGGTGGGTCGAGCGTGGTGGTGGACATCGCCGAGCGTGTCGGCCTGTGGCGGGAGGCCCGCGCGGATCAGCGGTCGTGGCGGGCGGCGGAGCCGCGGCTCATCAGGGGTCCGGAGGATGCCGGGGCCGACCCGGTGGCGGTCGAGCGCCCGCGCCCGCTGCCGGACGGACCGGTGGAGCGTTACCAGCGACGGGTACTGATCGGTGGGGCGGCCCTCGCGGCGGCGGCTGCGCCGCTGGTCGGGCTGCGGCGCGCGGCGGCGGCGGGGATCGCGACGCTGCCCAAGGCGGCCGAGGCGGGTCGTGGGGCGTTCGCTTCGCAGCTGGGGCTGATGCTGGCGCGCAGCGGTGCGCTGGTGATGGATCGGGCGGTACTGCGCCGCCTGGACCGGCTGGACACGCTGGTGCTGGACGGCGCGGCGTTGCGCTCGGGTCGCTGGGCGCTGACCGAGCTGGTTCCGCTCGCGGGTGCCGACACCGACGAGGTGGCCGAGCACGGTTCCGCGCTGTTCGCGGCCGAGAACCCCTGGGACGTACGGGCGGCCGGCGAGTGGACGCTGGCCCCGGTCGAGGAACTGCAACTGCGCGGACGCACGGGGGTCCGGCAGCGGCGAGGGCTGGCGGACACCGGCGCCGAAGTGGTGCTGGGTCTGGCCCGCCGGAGTCGGCTGGAGGCGGTGCTGGGCGTCGAGGCGGATATCGCACCCCGGCTCGACACGGTCATCGGCGCGGCCCGCCGCGCCGGGCTCAGGATCGTGCTGGCCACCGACGAGCGGCGGCCGCGGGCCGACTACGCCGACGCCGTGGTGGAGCGCGGCGGGAGCCTGGTAGGCGTGGTGCGCGACATCCAGGCCGCCGGCGGGGCCGTCATGCTGCTGTCCGGGGACCGGCGGGCGCTGGCCGCGGCTGACTGCGGGCTCGGCGTACACGTCGACGGCTCACCGCCGCCGTGGGGCGCGCACGTGCTGATCGGAACCGAGCTGGGCCCGGCGGCGCTGCTCGTGGAGGCGGTGACCGCGGCCCGTGCCGTGGACCGGGACTGCATTGTCCTGGCGCAGGCGGCCACCGGCGTCGCCGCGCTCGCCGCGCTGAGCGGTGGGTCCACGCGGTCTGCCGCCCGCAGCCTCGGCGTCGTCAACGTCGGTGCGGCGCTGGGAATCGCCGATGGCGCCTGGCGTGCGCACCGATCCCGGCCGGCGCGTCGACGCTGAGCGGTGCCCCCTGCCGCGCGATCGCCTCGGCGGCACTCCTCCACGAGCGCGAGCATGTGGCGCGACCTGCGCGGACGAGCTTTCGGCAAGGACAGGGCCGGGCGTCAGCCGCGCCAGCGGGGGACCACGACGCGCTCGACGATGCGCATCGCATGGCGCAGGCGGGTGTGGTCGGTGGTCACGCCGTAGACGGAGGCGAGCTCGCTGAACGTGCCCATGTCGACGTCGACGGTCTCTCCGTGGGCCTTGCACGGTACGACCCGCCACACGCCCTCCACGGCGCGGACCTGGTCGAGGCCGTCGAGGCCGTCGAGCGTGCCCGAGCCCGCGGCGAACGCGGAGATCTGGTAGCTCACGGTGCCCGGTCCGTGCCGCATGCGGTCGGCCTCGGCGAGGGCGGTCGCGGTGTCCCCGAGCGCCGCGGCGAGGGCCATGCGCACCAGGTCGGCGCCGGTCGAGGCGTGGATGATTTTGGCGGTCTCGCCGCCGAGCCGGCCGTTGACCTCGATGACGACCGGGCCACGGGCGGTCAGCTTGATCTCGGTGTGGCACAGCCCGACGGTGATGCCGAGCGCGTGGACGGCCGCCTCCGCCTCGGCCTCCACGGATGCGAGGCGCTCCGCGGACAGGGTGCTCGGGAAGAAGATGCCGGTCTCGCGGAACGGGGGCGTGACCGGCATCCGGCCGATCGCGCCGAGATGGTGGACGGTGCCGTCGAGCACGAGCGACTCGACCGAGACGTAGTCGCCCCACGCGGGCCCGGCGATCTCGGGGTCGCCGATGATGCGCTCCTCCAGCGTGAAGCCGCCGTAGCGCTCGTGCAGCCCGGCCACCGCGGCCAGCGCGGCGGCGAGGTCCTCCCGGTCGCCGATGGCGTAGGTGTGGCGGCTGCCGTTGCTGCGGCGGGGCTTGAGCACGGCGGGGAGGCCGACGTCGGGTGCCTCGGCGCCGGGGACGACGGCGGCGAAGCGCGGCACGGCCAGGCCGGCGGCGCGCAGCGCCTCGCGCTGGGCGAGCTTGTCGGTCAGCCGCACCGCGGTGGCCGGGGAGTGGAAGGGCCGGCCGACCGCCTCGGCGACCGCCGCAGTGAGGCGCAGCGCCGCATCGGAGAAGGTGACGACACCGTCGATGCGGTGATCCCGCAACGCCGCGGCGAGCGCGGCCCGGTCGGCGCCGGCCGGCACGGTGACCGTCTCGACGAGGTCGGACAGCAGCGGCAGCAGGTCGCGCACGTGCGGGACGGACGGGTCACACACCAGCAGCGGCGTCGCGAGACCCTCGGCGGCGAGCAGGATGTCGGACGGTGACGCCGAGCCGTGGTCGTAGACCACCGCGAGCCGACCGCTCTCCATGACGCCGACGGTAACAGCACGCCCGGCCCCGCGTTGCCCCGTGACGGCGTTGACGCCCACCGATTGTTGCCATAGCGTTGGGTCGTCCATCTGATCCGGGGGGAGTGGATGCAAGTGAGTGTCGCGACGCCTTCGGCCGGTCCGCCACACACCCCCCGCCCCAGAGTCTCCGACGCCACCCTGCGCGACAGTGCGCACATGCCCGGCGTCGACTTCACGCCCCAGGACGCCGCCGTCATCGCCGGTCTGCTACGCGATGTCGGCATCGACGCGATCGAGGCGGGCATCGTGTCGGGCGCCGACCCGTGCGACACCGAGCTGTGCCGCGCGGTGCTCGACGAGGTCGGGCCCGAGCGGGCCATGACGCTGATCCTCGCGCGCAACCGCGAGCAGGTGCGCCGCGATCTCGAGCTCGTCGCCGCGCTCGGCTTCACGTCGGTCATGGTGTCGGTGCCGACCTCGCCGTCGCACGCGCGGCTCAAGCTCGGCACCGACAGCCGGCGGCGGGTGACGGCGCTGGCGACCGCGTCGATCGCCGAGGCCAAGGCGCGGGGGATGGTCACCACGTTCAGCGCCGAGGACGGCGCGCGCACCGATGTCGGGTTCCTGGAGGAGTACGTCGCGGCGGGCGCCGAGGCCGGGGCCGACCGGTTCCGCTTTGCCGAGACCGTGTCGGCGCTGCGGGTGAACGACGCCGCAGAGATCGTCGGGCGGCTCGTGCGGGCCGTGCCCGGCATCGAGGTCGAGATCCACTCGCACAACATGCTCGGCCTCGCCGTGGCCAACGCCCTTGCCGCCGCCGAGGCGGGCGCGCACTGGATCTCCGCCACGGTCGGCGGTCTCGGCGAGCGCGGCGGCAACACGCCGCTGGCCGAGGTGCTCGCGTGCATGTGGCGGTTCTGGGACGACCGGCGCTACGACCTGTCCCGGCTGACCGAGCTGACCCGCGAGGTCGCCGCGCGCGGCGGCTCCGCGTTCAGCGGCAGCGCCGGCCCGACCGCCGAGCACGCGTTCCGCTACGAGATCGCCGGGCAGTGGAGCCACCCCGAGGACTTCGAGGCGGTCCCGGCGGAGCTGGTCGGCAACGCCCGCGACGTGCGGGTGCGCCGCCGCCTGCGGCCGGCCCTCCTGCGGGCCTGTCTGCCCGCCGAGCTGCTCGACGGCCTCGACCTCGACGCCGTCGTCGCCGGCATCCTGGCGCACGATCTTCCTGACGGCACCGCCACGCTCAGCCTGGCGGACCTGCGCCGGGCCGTCGCCGGCTACGCCGGCCGCGCCGCGGACACCGGTCCCTCGCGCGAAGCGGACGCCCCGCAGGAGCAGGAGACGGCCGCCCCGCGGCAGAGGGAGCTGGTATGAGTGCCACCGCGGTGTGCCCGGAGTGCGAGTTCGCGTTCGACGCCGGCGACCTGGAGCCCGGCGAGACCCTGGCCTGCCTGGAGTGCGGGCTGACGCTGCAGGTGCTCGGCCGCGGCGACAACGGCGTCGAGCTGCGGATGATCGAGGCGGATCTGCCCGACTGGGGCCAGTAGCAGCAGGAGATCACCGCGGGGGTGAACGGTGAACGTCACGACGGAAGGCACGCGGCACGGCGCGGCACTGCGCATCGGCGGGTGTTCCGCGGTCGAACTGGCCCGGGAGCACGGCACCCCGCTGTACGTCTACGACGAGGACGGTCTGCGCCGGCACTGCCGCGACTATCGGACGGCCCTGGCGGCGGCGTGGCCGCGGACGACCGTCGCCTACGCGGTCAAGGCGTTCGGCGCCGCCGCGATGCTGCGCCTGGCTGTCGAGGAGGGCCTGGACCTCGACGTCGCCTCCGTCGGTGAGCTCGCCACGGCCCGGCACGCGCGGGTGCCGGGGGAGCGGATCACCTTCCACGGCGTGGCGAAGCGGCCGGAGGAGCTGGCGGCGGCGGTGCGCGCCGGCGTGGGCACGGTGGCGGTCGACGCCGTCGACGAGGTCGCCGACCTGATCGACGCGTGCCGGAGCGCGGGGGCGCGCCAACGCGTGCTGCTGCGCGTCAACCCGGGCACCGACGTGGCGACCGACGCCCGCTACCGCACCAGCGGCGACGAGACCAAGTTCGGCCTGCCGATCGCCGACGGATCGGCGCGCGCGGCCCTGCGGGCGGCGCTCGCATCGCCCTCCCTGATCGTCGAGGGCGTGCACTTCCACCTCGGCTCGCAGTTGATGACCGCGGGGCCGTACGTCGACGCGATGCACCGGGTCGCGGCCTTCCTCGACCGCGACGCGCAGGGCTGGCGGCCCGCCCGGATCGTGCTCGGCGGCGGGATGGGTGTGCGCTACGGGCCCGGCGCGCAGGCGCCGACGCCCGCCGAGTGGGCGGCCGCCCTGGTGCCCCCATTCGCCGAGCTGCTCGCGCCCCGGTGCGCGGACGGCGTCTCCCTGGGCATCGAGCCGGGCCGCTCGGTGGTGGCCGCGCACGGGTGGACCCTGTACCGCGTCGGCGCGGTCAAGCCCCGCTCCACGCCGGGCGAGGCGACGGTCGTGGTCGACGGCGGGCTGTCGGACAACCCGCGGCCGCTGATGTACTCCGCGACGCACGAGGTGCTCGCCGCCGCCGCGCCCGCCGCCGCGGCGACGCTGCTGGCCCACGTCTACGGCCGGCACTGCGAGACCGACCTGCTCTTCCCAGCCGTGGCGCTGCCCGGCCTCCGGCGCGGCGACGTGCTCGCGGTGCGCGCCACCGGCGCCTACACGCACAGCATGGCCAGCAACTACAACCGCTTCCCGCGCTCCGCCGTGGTGTTCGCCCGCGACGGCGTGAGCCGGGTGGTGGTGCGCCGCGAGACGGCCGAGGACCTGCTGCGGGCCGAGGTGCCGGCGTGAAGGTCGCGATCGTCGCCGACCGCATCGGCTGGGAGGAGCGCCGCCTCATCGACGCCGCGGGGGCGCGGGGGCTCGCGGCGTTCTGGCTCGACGACGGCGACCTGTGCGCCGGGCCGGCGGCCGAGGGCGTGCCGCCCGCCGACCTGTACCTCGTGCGCAGCCGGGGGTACACCCGCAGTGCCGTGCTGGCCGGGCTGCTCGGCGACCGCGACGAGCGGGTCGTCAACACCGCGGCGGCGATCGCGATCTGCCAGGACAAGCTCGCCACCGCGCGGGCGCTGCACGCCGCAGGCGTCCCGGTGCCGCCGTTCCGGGTGGTGCTGACCCGCCGCGACCTCGCCCGCGCCCTCGGCGAGCTGGGCCTGCCGTGCGTGCTGAAGCCGATCCTGGGCGGGCTGGGCCGGCGCGTGCTGCTCATCCGCGACCGCGACCTCGCCGACGCGGCCTACGACTACGTCGAGCAGTTCGCCGGGGGGTTCGACCGGGTGCTGCTCGCGCAGCCGTTCCTTCCCGGCGGCGACGAGCGCGCCTTCGTGGTCGGCGGCCGGGTCGTCGCCGCCTACCGGCGGGTCGCCGGGAGCGATTGGCGCGCCAACCTGGCCACCGGCGGGGCGGCGGAGCGCATCGACGCCGACGCCGAGCTCACCGCGCTGGCGACCGCGGCGGCGGGCGCGACCGGGGCCGAGATCTTCGCCCTCGACGTGCTGCGCGACGCCGCCGGTCGGCGGTTCGTCAACGAGATCAACCACGTGCCGCAGTTCCGCGGCGGGGCCGAGGCGACCGGCGTCGACCTTGCCGCCGCGGTGCTCGACCACCTTGCGGGCCACCGGACCGTCGCGTGACGACCGGCGTGGGCGTGATCGGGGCGACCGGCCTGCAGGGTGGCGAGCTGCTGCGGCTGCTGCGCGATCATCCGGAGTTCGCGCTGCGGCACGTGTCCCGCTCGGCCGACGGCCCGGCGGTCCCGATCGGCGACGTCCACCCGCACCTCGGGGACGGTCCGTGGGACGGCCTGCCGCTCGGACCGGCCGACGTGCGGGCGGCCGCGCGCGACTGCGCCGTCGTCTTTCTCGCCACCCCGCCCGAGGTCTCCGCGGCGCTCGCCCCCGCGCTGCTGGCCGAGGGGGTCGCCGTGGTCGTCGACCTGAGCCCCGCGTTCCGGCTGTCCCGGCCCGCCGCGCACCGGCGCTGGTATCCGCGCGTGCCCCGCGCCGAACCGGTACCGGCCGTCTACGGCCTGCCGGAGCTGCATCGCGCGGCGCTGCCCGGCGCCCGGCTCATCGCCGTGCCGGGGTGCCTGGCCACCGCCGCGATCCTCGCGCTGCTGCCGCTGCACGGGCTGCTCGCGCGGCTGGGCCTGCGGCTGGCGAGCATCACCGTCGACGGCAAGGCCGGTTCCACCGGCGCCGGGGCGAGCGGCGGGTCGGCGCACGCGCTGCGCGCCGGGACGGTGGCGCCCTACGCGCCGAGCGGGCACCGGCACGCCGCGGAGATCACCGAGGCGCTGACCGGGCAGGGGCTCACCACCACCGACGGCGGGTTGCGGCTGGGCATGTCGGTCTTCGGCGTCGACCTCGTGCGCGGGGTGTCGGTCGCCGTGCACGCGAGCGTCGATCGTCCCCGCGCCAGCCGGCGGGGCATCGCGGTGGCCGAGCACTACGCCGAGTTCTACCGCGCCGAGCGGTTCGTGCGGGTGCGCGAGTGGCGGCGCGGACCGGTGCCCCTGCCCGATCCGAAGGCCACGACCGGCTCGAACCACTGCGACGTCGCCGCGTTCCACGACCTCGAGGCCGACCGGCTGGTGCTCGTCGCCGCCCTGGACAACCTCGTCAAGGGCGGGGCCGGCCAGGCGCTGCAGGCGTGCAACGCGCGCTTCGGGCTGCCCGAGGACCTGGGCCTGACGGCCGCGCCGCTCTATCCGGCGTGAGGTGGCGATGACGGGTGTACCAGTGGTGGCCAAGGTCGGCGGAAGCGTCCTCGAGGCGCTGCCGCCGCCGTGGTGGGACGACGCGGCGGCGGTGGCACGGGGGCGCGGGCTCGTCCTCGTGCACGGCTGGTCGGCGCCGCTGCGGGCCGCGCAACTGGCCGCCGGCCGGCAACCGCTCGTGCTGACCAGTCAGCACGGCCGGCGCAGCCGGTTCACCGACGCCGAGGTGCTCGGCGACATCCGGCGGACGTCGGCCGGGCTGACCGCGCTGGCCGCACGGGAGATGTCCGCGCGGGGTGCGACGGTCGCCATGGTGGACGCCGCGGCGGCCCGCATCCTCACCGCCGAGGTCCGCCCGCAGCGGTGGTGGGTCGACGGCGAGCTGCGCCGGCTGGAGAACCTCGTGGGCCCGGTGCGCGCGGTCGACGCCGTCGCGCTCGCCCGGTGGCGGCGCGCCGTCGACGCGCTCGTCGTCACGCCGCTCGCGGTCGCACCCGGGCATCCGGCGGTCAACACGGACGCCGACCGCGCCGCGGCCTGGATCGCCACCGCGCTGGGCGCGCCGGAGCTGGTGTTCGTCACCGACGTGCCGGGCGTGCTCATCGACGGCGCGGTGCGGCGCCGGCTGCGGGCCGGGGAAGCCGACGCGGCGGCGGAGGCGAGCGGCGGGATGCGCAAGAAGCTCGACGCGGCGACCGCGGCCCTCGGGCGCGGGCTGACCCGGGCGGTCATCGGCCGGGCGCCGATCGGCGAGCTGCTGGCCGGCCGGGCCGGGACGGAGGTGGTGGCGTGACCGGCGGCCACGTCGAGCGCTTCGGCCGCCTGCGCCGCGAGCTGCACGAGGCGCGGGCCGAGGGGCGGCGGCGCTGGGGGGACGCGTTCGCCGACCTCGGCGGTTCGGAGCCGCTCACGGCGTGGCCCAGCGACGCCGAGGCGGACCGCGCGCTCGCCGTCGCCGCGCACACCCGTCGCTACGGGCCGGTGGAGGGGCGCGACGACATCCGCGCGGCCGTGGCCGCCCACTACGGCCGGGCGCTCGGCATCCCGCTCGGCCCGGAGCACGTCCTGCTCAGCCCGGGCGCGCTCGCCGGCATCACCCTCGCCGTGCTGGCGCTGTGCCGCCCCGGTGAGCCGGTGGCGGTACCGCTGCCGCACTATCACGCGTATCCGGGACTCATCGAGCTCGCCGGCGGCCGGCCCGTGCCGGTGCCCGTCGACGGGCGGCTGACCATCCGGCCGCCGGGAGCGCTGCTGCTGGCCAATCCGGTCAACCCGACCGGCGCCGTCTACGGCCGCCGGCACCTCGAGCGCATCCTGCCCGGCGGGCCGGTCGTGGCCGACGAGGTGTACGCCGAGCACGTCTACGACCCGCGCGACTTCACCAGCGTCGCGTCGATGCTGCCGCTGGACGGCAGCGTCGCCTGGCTCGCGGTGCGCAGCGCCTCCAAGACGCTCGGCCGCCCGGGCCTGCGCGTCGGCGTCGTCATCGGCCCGGCGCCCCTGATCGCGGCGGTGGCAGATCGGTCCGCCGTGCTCAGCGGCGCGGCGAACCTGCCCGGCCAGCTCGCGTTCGCCGCCGGGCTGCCCGGCGCGGCCGCGGCCGACCACATGCGCCCGTACCGCGCCCGGCTGCACGACACCCTCGCCCTGTGCGAGGGGCTCGGGCTGCCGGTGGAGCGCCCCCGGGGCACGTACTACCTGTGGGTCGGCCCGCCCGCCCCGGCCACCGCCGCGCACGCCGCTCGCCTTTGCCGCGACGCCGGGGTGTTCGTCTGGCCGGGCGAGTACTTCGGCTCCCCCTCACACGCCCGGGTCTCGCTGGCGGTGCCCCGCGCGACCCTGGCCGCGGGCCTGCGCCGGCTGGCGGGTGCCCGATGACCGGCGTGCTGTTCCTCGACCCCGGCGCCGACGTGACCCGCCGCGACGTGTACCGCCGGGGCCGGGAGCTCGGCGCGCGGGTCGTGCTCGTCGCGCCCCGCCTCGGGTGGGAGCGCGACGAGGTCGACGACTGGATTCCCGCCAATCCCGCCGAGCCCGCCGCGGTGCTCGCCGCGCTCGCCGACCGCCCGCCACCGCTGGGCGTGGTCAACTGCAGCGAGACGTGCCTGGAGACCGCCGCTGCGATCGCGGCCCGCTACGGCCTGCCGGGGCTGCCCGCCGAGGTCGTCGCGCGCTGCCGGGACAAGGTGCTCATGGGCGAGCGGCTCGCGGCGGCCGGCGTGCCGATGGCCCGGCGCTACGTGCTGCGCCGCGCGGAGGAGGCCGCCGCGGCCGTCGCGGCGGTCGGGCGGCCCGGCGTGCTCAAGCCCAGCACCGGGGTCGCGAGCCGGTACACGGTGCGCTTCGACGACGCCGCGGAGCTGGCCGAGCGCGTCCGCGCGTTCGAGGCGCAGCTCGCCGGGCACCGGCCGGCGTTCCTGCGGCACATGGACGGCCGGTGGCTCGTCGAGTCCTACCTGTCCGGCACCGGATACAGCGTCGAGTCGCTCGTCGCCGGTGGGGTGACGACGCACCTGGCGGTGTGCGAGAAGGGCCCGATCACCGGCCCGTACTTCCGCGAGATCGGCCACGTCAGCCCGCCCGACCTGCCCACCGGGCTGCGCGAGGAGCTGTGCGAGCTGGCCGGCCGGGCGATCCAGGGGCTGGGCATCGACAACTGCGTGACGCACGCCGAGTTCAAAGTGCCGCCAGAGGGTCCCCGGCTGCTGGAGATCGGCGCGCGGATGGGCGGCGGCTCGATCCGGCAGGTGGTCCGCCACGCGACCGGCGTCGACCTGCTCGACCTGACACTGCGCCTGGCGCTCGGCGAGCGCCCCGCACCGGCGATCGCCGAGCACGGGGCAGCGGCCAGCCGCAGCCTGTACCCGCCGCGGCCGGGCCGGGTGCCCCGCGTCGACGTGGACCGCCTCGCCCGCCTGCCCGGCGTCGTCGCGGTCAACCTCTGGATGCGGGAGGGCGCGATGTACCGCCTTCCGCCGCACGGCTACGGCGAGGTGCTCGGCGTGGTGGCCACGGCGCCGACCGCGGCGGAGGCGGTCCGGCTCGCCGACGCCGCGACGGCCGAGGCGGCGCGCGCGACGGTGCTCGACGAGGAGGCGATGACGGCGTGAGACCCGGGATCTTCCGGCAGGAGGAGTTCTTCGAGCAGTACGAGTTCCACTGCCGGTACATGCTGGCGCTCAGCGGTGTGCAGCCGTTGTCGAGCACCGAGCTGGCCGGCCTGGTCCCCGAGGGGCCGCCGGACGTCGAGCTCGGCTACACGGCCTCCGCCGGGCAGCCGCGGCTGCGCGAGCTCGTCGCCGCGGGCTATCCGGGGGCGGGCGCCGAGAACGTCATGGTCACCGTTGGGGCGATCGAGGCGCTCCTGATCGCGGTCAACCTCCTCGTCGGGCCGGGCGACGAGGCCGTCTGCCTGTGGCCGTCCTACCAGCCGCTGCACGAGCTGGTCACCGCGGCGGGCGGGGAGGTGCGCTTCGTGCGCCTGGCGCCGGCCGACGGGTTCGCCATCGACCTCGACCGGGTGCGCGCCGCGGTCACCGCCCGGACCCGGCTGGTGGTGCTCAACGTGCCGCACAACCCGACCGGGCGCGACGTGCCGGCCGCCGACCTCGTCGCCCTCGCCGACGACCTCGCCCGGCGCGGGGTGCACCTGCTCGTCGACGAGGTGTTCCGGCGGATGTGGGCGGGCGCGCGCGCCACCGCGTGGAGCGGCCCGCGCAACCTCCTCGTGGTCGACGGGCTGAGCAAGGCGTTCGGGCTGCCGGGCCTGCGCATCGGCTGGCTGGTCGGGCCGCCCGAGCTGGTGGTGCGGGCGCGGCAGTACCGCAAGTACACGACGCTGAACCCGGGCGCGCTCGACCAGGCGTGGGCCTGCGTGGCGCTGCGGCACGCCGAGACGATCCTGGCCCGCTCGCACGGGCTGGTCCGGGCCGGCCTCGACCTCGCACTGCCCTGGTTCGCGGCCCGCCCCGAGCACTTCGAGCTCACCGCCCCCGCCGGCGGCGGGCTGCTGTTCCCGCGGCTGCGCCACGGCGGGCCGGTGCACGAGTTCTGCGTCCGGCTGGTGGACGAGACCGGGGTACTGCTGGCCCCCGGCAGCGACTGCTACGACATGGAGGGGTTCCTGCGCGTCGGCTTCGCCACTCCGCAGCTGGCCGAGGGGCTCGACCGGCTCGACGCGTTCCTGCGCCGGTCGTGATGCGCTTCTGGAAGTACTACGCCGAGGGCAACTCCTACGTCGTGGTGGACGATCCCGGCGCCGCCGCGGCGCTGGCCGGGGGCGTCAACGACCCGGCGCGGGGCCTCGGCGGCGACGGGCTGCTGCTGGCCCAGTGGGGCAGCGACCGGGTCGGCATGCGGATCGTCAACCCGGACGGCAGCGCCGCGCCCGCCTGCGGCAACGGCGCACGCTGCCTGGCCGCGCTCGCGATCGCGCTCGGCCGGGCCGATCCGGACGCCGTGCTGGACGTCGTCAGCCCGGGGCTCACCGTGCGGCACCGCCTGCTGGACCGCGCGACGTGGCGGTTCGCGCAGGAGCTGACGCTGGCCACCGCGCCGGTCGAGGGCACCCAGTTCGTGCTCGGCACGCCGCACCGGGTGGTGCTCGGCCCGCTGGCCGGGCTGGACCCCGCGGTCGCCGGGCCGCCACAGGAGCGCTCGTGGCCCGGCGGGACCAACGTGATGTTCGCCGAGGTGCGCGCGGCCGGCCGGATCGCGGTGCTGCCCTGGGAGCGCGGGGTCGGCGCCACGCTGGGCTGTGCCACGGGCGCGGCCGCGGCGGCGCTGGCCGTGGCGCGGCGCGAGCCGGCCTGGCCCGCCCGCACGGTCGTGGAGCAGCCCGGCGGAACGATCGCGGTGACATGGGACCGGGCGCGGCCGGACGCGCTGACGCTGGAGGGCACCGCCCGCCCGATCGCGACCGGAGAAGTCCACCCGTGGTGAACGCGGCCCTGCTCGTCGACAACGGCAGCCCGTCGGCGCCGCTGCTGGCCAGGCTCATCGCCGGGGCCGGGTGGACGCCGCTCGTGACGCCGGTGGAGCGGCTCCCGCGACGGGTCCCGCCGGTCAGCGCCGTGATCCTGAGCGGCACCGATGTGCCGGTGTGGCTTCCGGTGTACGCCGCGGAGGTGCGCCTGATCCGCAGCTGCCCGGTGCCGCTGCTCGGGGTGTGCGGCGGCCACCAGCTGATCGGGCGGGCGCACGGCGTGGGGCTGCGCCGGGTGCCCCCGGCGCTCGGGCGCACCCGCGTGCGGCTGCACGGCGACCATCCACTGTGGACCGGTCTGCCGCCGCAGGTGGAGCTGTTCCAGCGGCACGTCTACGGGCTGCGCGCCGTGCCGGCGGGCTTCGACCTCATCGCGACGTCCGGCGCCTGCCCGGTCGAGGGCATCGCCCGCACGGGCGGCCAGGTCTACGGGATGCAGGCGCATCTGGAGTTCCGGCCCGAGGGGCGGGCGATCCTGTCGCGCTTCCTCGACCTGGCCGCGCCGACCGGCCCGGTGTCATGGTGCACCGATGACTTCGACGGGCAGCTGGTTGACCCCGAGGATGAAGTTTGACCGCAGCCGGGCGACCGGACCCGCCGGGACGAGCCGCACCCGGCGCTCGATCAGCTTTGCGAACAGGGTGCGCAGCTCGGCGGTGCCGGCGCCGACCCCGATGCACCGGTGGATGCCGCTACCGAAGCTCAGGTGCCGGTTCGGCGAGCGGGTCACATCGAAGGTGTCGGGGGCGTGGAACTGGGTCTCGTCGCGGTTGGCCGCGGCGTTCCACAGCGTCACCGAGTCGCCGGCCCGCACCGTCCGGGCGCCGAGCTCCAGGTCCCGGGTCGCGACCCGGCGCACGTAGGCGTTGGTGCTCGTCCAGCGCAGGATCTCCTCCACCGCGCGGTCGAGCAGCCCGGGGTCGGCGCGCAGCCGCGCGTCCTGGTCCGGGTGGCGCATCAGCGCCTCCACGCCGGCGCTCGCGGTGTGCGCGGAGGTCTCGTTGCCGCCCACGGCCACGTTGAGCGCGTTGTAGAGAATCTCCGCCTCGCTCGGCGATCGTCCGTTGAGCTCCCCGGAACGCAGCACGTCGAGCAGGTGCTGCTCATCGCCGGGCGGCCGGCTCCGCGCCGGCAGCCGGTCGTGGAAGAACTCCAGGATCTCCGTCTGCAGCCAGGCCAGCCGGGTCCGCTCGTCGCCGCCGGTGTCCACGAGCGCCGGGTCGCGGTAGCCCACCATGCGGCGGGTCATGCCGATCAGCTCCGTGGCCGCGGCCCGGTCCAGGCCGGCGAGTGCCGACAGCGCGCCCACCGGAAGCTGCACCGCCACGTCGGCCGCGAAGTCCCCGCCGCCGGCCGCGACCAGCCGGTCGAGCGCGGCGTCGACGCGCTCGTCGACAGCGGCCCGCACCCGCTCGACCGGCGCCGGCGCGAAGAGCGGGTGCAGCAACTGGCGTAGCAGGCGGTGCCGCGGGACGTCGCTCGCGACGAGCATCAGCCCGGCCGCGGTGTCGCCGTCCGTGCGGAACGACCCGCCGAGCACCGCCCCGTGCGCCGAGGACAGCCCGACGTGGTCGCGGTAGGCGCGGACCACGTCGTCGTAGCGGGTGAGCACCCAGAACCCGCCGTCGGCGGCCGGGTGCCAGTGGACGGGGTCGTGCCGGCGCAGCCAGGCCAGCGCCGGATACTGCCGGCCCTGCACGAACATGTCCAGGTCGTTGAGGTCGACGTGCTCCTGCTCCGCGGTGGTCACGGCGCCGTGACCGGGTCGCCGACCGCCTCGGGGGTCGTCGGCTCCGGCGGCCGGGTGCGCACCGCCCAGTTCACCGCCGGCCCGTTGACCAGCATGCCGAGGACGAAGATCGCGGCGATGGCCAGCCACCCGGCGGCGTGCCAGCCGATCAGCACCGTCACCACGAGCGGCCCGACGACCGTGCGCACCGTGGAGCCGAGGGCGAACACCCCGCCGTACTGCCCCTGCGCGTGCGCGGGCGCCAGCTCGTACCGCAGGCCCCAGCCGCCGGCCGCGCCCCACATCTCCCCGACCGTCAGCAGCAGCACGCTGAGCGCCAGGACCACGGTGGCCGCCCACGCCGGGATACCGGCGGCGAGCCCGGCGATCGCGCAGGCCACCCCCGTCGCGGCGAACGCCCGGCGTTGCAGCCGCGCGGCGCCCGCGGGACTGTCGGCGTCGCGGGTGAGCGGCACCTGCAGCAGCACCACGAGGATCGTGTTGAGCACGACGAGCCACGCGGCCAGCGGCCGGGGCGCGTGGGTGTCGTTGACGAGCCACAGCGGGATGCCGACGGTCAGCACCACGTCGCCCAGCCCGGCGATGCCGCTCACGAAGGCGACCGCGACGTAGGGGAAGTCCCGCAGCGCGCTCCAGCGGCCCGCCGCCGCGGGGGCGGGCGACGGCGGCGCGGCGGGCAGACGCAGCAGCAGGATCGCGCCGAGCGCTCGGGTGCCGGCGGTGACGAGGATCGCCGCGATGTACCAGTCGTGCGTGTCGAACGCGAGCACCAGGCCGGACAGCGCGAAGCCCACGGTGGCCGCGGCGTTGAACGCGCTGCGCAGATAGGCCGAGACCTTCGTGCGCCCCTGCCGGCCGAGCACCGCCGTGATGAGCGCGCCGCGGGCCGTGTGCGCGCCCTCCTCGGCGACCGTCAGCAGCACGACGACGGCGATGTAGGCCGGCACCACGCCGATGAACGGCACGGTGAGCACCAGCGCGGCCTGCGCCAGCTCCAGCGCGATCGTGACGGGCTTCGGCCCGATCCGGTCGGCCAGCCGCCCGAGCACGATGCGCATCGGCACCGCGACCGCGCCGGCGATGGACAGCCCCAGGCCGATGGTCGCGACGGCGAAGCCGACATCGCGGTTGAAGTAGATGACGATCAATCCGGAATAGAGCCCGACGCCCACGCTGGACAACACTGTGCTGAGCGCGAAGATACGCCCGGCGCCGGCGGGTGGCGCCATTGCGGTGAGCAGCCGCCCAAGACGTCCGGCCATCCGTTGCCCCCGATCGCAGCGGCGAATCCGTGCGCTCAGGCTAGCAGCGCGCGGGCGGGTGGGCTGCCCCGTCGGGTTCGCCTGACTGACACGGGTATTGATCGACATTGGCCCGAGTAGATCAATCCATTGACACTGGCCGTGGCGTGTGCCTCTAATCGAAACGCAGCACGATCGGTTGGTGGGCACGCCGACCGATCACGGGGGGTCGTGTCCCGGCACTGCCGGGCGCCTTCGACCAAAGACCAGGCGTGTTCCGGTTCCGCCATTGCGACGGGGGAGTGCCATGGCCATTCTCGGCGGCCAAGAAGAGTCCAGCCAACTCACGACATGCGCCACGGGATCGGCCGGCGGCTGCGGAGCCGGTTGCGGCTGCGCCGCGCCGCCCGCCGCGACCGGCGCGGTGACCCTGGCGGGTCTGACGCCCCGCGGCGAGCGCGGTGCCCGCGCCGTGATCCGCGAGCTGCGCATCGCCGTGAGCTACCAGTGCAACCTGCGCTGCCAGCATTGTTACGTGCCGGAGGAGCAGCGGTCGCAGTACCACAAGCTGTTCCCGGACGAGCTGTCGGTGGAGGAGCTGGAACAGACGATCGACGTCATGGCGGCCGACTTCGGCCTGCGCCGGATCAGCATCACCGGCGGCGAGGCCCTGATGACGCCGGTGTGGCCGCGCACGGAGCGCCTCCTGCGCCGCGCGCTGCGCCACGACCTCAAGGTGCGGCTCATCACCGGCGGGGCCGGCCAGGTGCCCGTCGCCACCGTGCTCGCCGCGGCGGAGCACAGCGACAACCTCACGTTGCAGGTGAGCCTCGACGGCGTGCGCGCCGAGTCGGTCAACGCGTTGCGCGGGCGGTCCTATGCCTTCGACCGCGCCGTCGCGACGATCGGCGAGATCGCCGGGACGGGCACGCCGGTGCTCGTGCGCTACACGGTCACCGACGACAACTACGACCAGACGCTCGCCTGCTACGACCTCGCGGCCGAGCTGGGCGCCTCGACGTTCGTCTTCAAGCCGGTCTTCTCCGCCGGCGAGGCCCGCCGCGGCGGCCTCACCCCGGTGACCCCGGCCACCGTGCGCGAGCTGCAGCTCGCCGCGGCCGAGCGCAGTGTCGGGCGGCGCACCCGGCTCAAGCTGCCCCAGCCGTGCTACCTCACCGCCGAGGACCTGCCGGCGGGCGCCAACGTCCAGATCGCCTACTGCGGCTGCGGCCGCGACATCGCCTACCTGACGCCGGACGGCGACGTCTACCCGTGCACGTACCTCGTCGGCATGCCCGGCATGGAGCAGTGGCGGCTGGGCAACCTGCGCGACCCCGAGTTCGATCTGGCGCGCGCGTGGACGGCCGAGGACACCTACCAGGAATTCCGCGACGCGCCGCAGGCGTGCCACTGCACCGCGCAGGAGATCGGCCGGCGCAGCGACGAGACGCTGGCGTGCCGGGCATGAGCCTGGACCGCGTCGCCCGCCAGCTGGCCTCCGACGTGAGCCCGCTGGCGGCCCACCTGGCCGACCGCTACGTCGGCCCGGCCCCGCTGCCGCCGGTCGCGATCGTGACCGCGACGCCCCGCAAGCTCAAGTGGTTCGAGCTGGAGCGCTTCCTGCGCCCCGTGTCCTCGCTCGAGGACACCTCGTCGCTGACCCGGATCTGGGAGCACGACTCGGGCCCGGTCGCCACCCTGGTCCACGGCGTCGGCGGCCCGAGCGCGGACCGCCTGCTCATCACGGCGCTCATGCAGGGCGTGCGGGCCTTCATCCGGATCGGCACCTGCGGGCTGCTCACGCCCGGCGCGACGATCGGCACGGTGGTCGTGGCCGAGGAGGCGACCGGCGACGACACGGCCTTCCAGTGGTACCTCAAGGCACTGCACGGGGCGGGCCGGCCGGTGGCCAACCCGCCGTTCGTGGCGGCCGACCCCGAACTGGCCCGCGTCGCGGCGGACACGCTCGGGTCCATCGTGCCCCCGGGCCGCGCCGTCGCGGGCCGCGCCTTCTCCACCAGCCTGATCTTCCGCGAGGGACCGCACGCGGCCCAGGGGTATCGCGACCTCGGGTGCGACGGCGCCGACATGGAGGCCGCGACGGTGCTGGCGTGTGCCCAGTGGTACCGCGTGCCGGCCCTGGCTCTGCTGGTGGGGCGCGACCACATCATCGAGGGCGGCTTCCACACCAACGAGCCGGATCGCTTCGCGGCCGGGGTCGACGCGATCCGCCGGACCCTCGACGCGCTGCTTCCGGTGGCCCAGCGCGCGGCCGCTCGCGTCGCGGCCGAAGCGTGAGCGCCGAGCGCGTCCTGGTCGTCGGCGGTGGTGTCGCGGGGATCGCGGCCGCCCGCACGCTGGCCGAGCGCGGTGCACTGCCGCTGGTGCTGGAGGCGACCGGCGCCCTCGGCGGCAACTGCGGCGGCTTCCGGGCCGGTGGGTTCCGCTTCGACCTCGGGCTGCACTGCTTCTTCACCACCGATCCGCGGGCACAGGCCCAGGTGGACGCGCTCATGGGCGGCCGCGGGCGGGAGCGGCCGCTGCGCGAGGTGGTGCACCAGGACGGCCGGTGGCTGCCGTACCCTCCGCTGCGCAACCTCGCCGCCTACCCGGACGCCGGCACCGTGACCCTGCCCGACCGTCCACTGTCGACACCGCCGCCCGACGCCGCCGCAGCCGTGCGGGCGCAGGTCGGCGACGAGCTGGCCGAGCGGTTCGTGCTGCCGCAGCTGCGCAAGCACTGGGGCGCCGATCCGCGGACGCTCCCGGCCGGGGTGGCACGCAGCGGCGGTCTCGCCCCGGCCGAGGAGATCCTGGCCGGCGCCCGGGCGCCGCTCGACGAGCCGCCGGGGCGCACCTGGCAGTACCCGCCCGTGGGCGGCTTCGCCGCCTACATCGAGCGCCTCGCCGAGGGGGTGCCCGTCCGGTTCGGCGCGCGGGTGGTGCGCGTCGACCTCGACCGGCGGGAAGTGACCCTGGACGGCGGCGAGGTGCTGCCCTACGAGCACCTGGTCAGCTCGATGCCGCTGCCGGCGCTCGTCGCCGCCCTGTGCCCGGCGCCCTCCGCCGGCGTGCTCGGCCGGGCCGCCGCGCTGCCGCACAGCTCGCTCACGCTGGTCAGCCTCGGCGTGTCCACTGTGGACGCGCCGGCCCCGTGGGTGTACTCCTTCGACGAGGACGTGCCCTGGGTGCGCGCGACGTTCCCCGCCGAGATGGACCCGGCCGCCGCGCCGCCGGGCACCGCCGCGGTGCAGGCGGAGGTGTACTGGCGGGGCCGGCGGCCCGACGCCGCCACCCTGGCCGAGGAGGTGACCGCCTCGCTGCGCCGGCTCGGCCTGCTGCCGCGCGGCGCCGACGTCCTGGTCCGCGACGTGCGCACCGTGCGGTACGCCAACACCTGCGCGAGCGACGAGGACCGCGCCTTCGTCGACGGCCTGCTCGCCGACCTGCAGGACCGCGGGGTGAGCGCCGCCGGTCGCTACGCCCGCTGGGACAACGGGCGCTTCGACCAGACCCTCGTCCGGGCCACCGACCTCGCCGGACGGATCGTGCCGGCGCAGGCGGCCGGGAGGGCGGGGTGACGCCGTCCGTCCTGCTCATCGGGCTGGGGCTGCACGCACGGCGGGTGCACTTCCCGGTCCTGGGCGAGCTGGCGGCCGCGGGGAAGGTGCGGTTCGCGGGCATCGTCGACCGGCACGTGGCGGCGGCCGGCGTGCGCGCCCACGCCGAGGGCGGCGGCGTGCCGACGGCCTTCGTCGACGACCTGGCGGCCGACGGCGAGCTGACCCGGGAGACGGTTGCCACGCTCGACGCGCTGGTCCAAAGGGCCGCGGTGTCGGCGGTCCTGGTCGCCACGGAGCCGCTGGCGCACGGGCCGTACGCGCGCTGGGCCCTGTCCCGCGGCCTCGACGTGCTCGTCGACAAGCCGCCGACGGCCCGCACCGGGCTGACCGACGACCCGGGCCAGGCCCGCGGGATGGTGGCCGACTTCGGGGCGCTGGCGACGCTGGCCCGGGAGCGCGGGCGGCGCGCCGGCGTGCTCACGCAGCGCCGCTGCCACGACGGGTACCTGCTGCTGCGCGAGCTCGTGCGGGAGGTGCGCGAGCGCACCGGGTGCCCGCCGACGTCGGTGCACGTCGAGCACAGCGACGGTGAGTGGCGCATGCCGTGGGAGGTGGTGCGGCAGGAGTACCACCCGTTCAACCGCGGGTACGGCGTGCTGCTGCACTCCGGCTACCACGCCGTCGACATCGGCCTGTGGCTCACCGACGTCACCGAGCCCGAGCGCGGCGGGTACACCGCGATGAGCGTCCGGCCGCATTTCACAGTGCTCGACGACGTGCGCGCCGCGCTGCCGGACGAACGCATCCACGCCCTGCTCGGCGGCCCGCCGCCCGCCGCCCGCGTGGAGAGCCGCGGCGGCCTGGGCGAGATCGACGCCCACCTCACGATCGGGCTGCAGCGCGACGGCGCCACGCCGACGGTCCTCACCGTCGCCGCGCTGCACACCAGCTTCTCCCGGCGGGGGTGGCTGGACTCCACCGGCCGTAACCTCTACACCGGCAACGGCCGGCGGGTCCACGAGAGCGTGTCGCTGCAACAGGGCCCGTTCCAGGCGATCCGCCTGCACTCGTACAAGGCCCGGCTGCCCGGCGAGGACGGCGCGGGCGGCACGCAGGTGGGCGGGGACCGGCACTGGCTGCTGCAGGTGTTCCGCAACACCAGCGCGTTCCCGGACTGGCGGACGGTGCGCGAGTACACGTCCGAGGACGTGCCCGGCGGACCGGAGGCGGCCAAGCGGCGGCTCGTCGGCGAGTTCCTCGGCACCGGGCCGTTCGGGTCCGAACTGGCCGGTCACGTCGTCACGGTCGCGGCGATCGGCAGCGCCTACGAGTCCTGGTCCACCCGGGGCAGTGCCGGCCCACCGGCGATCATCACCAAACTGGAGGACCCATGAGCCACGCCGTAACGTCGGGCGCCCTTCCCGTGACGGGCAACCAGGAGCGGTTCCTGCTGCGCGACGAGGCCCATCGGCGGGCGGGCAAGCCCCCGTACATCCGTACGGTGTCCTGGTGCGCCCGCATCGACGGCGACCTCGACCCGGACCGGCTGCGCGCCGCCGTCGGGGCGCTGCTGGCCCGCCACGAGGCGCTGCGCACGCGGTACGGGCTCGAGGACGGGCGCGGGTACGCCGTCGTGGAGACTGTCGCCGAGCCGTCGCTGGAGCTGGTGGACCTGACCGGCCTGCCCGCCGACGAGCGCCTCGACGCCGCGCTGCAGGCGGCGACCGAGGCTGCGGACACCCCATTCGACCGGCGCACCCTGCCGCGCCTGCGGGCCACCCTGTACGTGCTGCGCCCCGGCAGCCACGTGCTGCTGCTCGTGGCCGACCACATCGTCGGCGACGGGCGCACCACGGAGATCCTGGCCCGCGACGTGGCCGCCCTCTACAGCGGCACGGCGCTGCCCGAGGTGCCGCTGCGGTATGTCGACTGGGTCGCGGCCGCACAGGGCCCGGAGGGGCTCGCACGGCGGGAGCGGCTGCTCGAGTACTGGCGCGACGAGGTGGGCGAGAACCGCTTCTTCCCCCGCGTCCGGCTGCCCTTCGCCCGCGACGAGCCGCTGCCCGACTCGTTCCTCGGCGCGCACCGCACGATGCGCGTCGACCGGCCCACCGTCGCGGCGATGGCGAAGCTCGCGCGGGCCCACCGCACCACGATGTTCACCGTGCATCTCGCCACCCTCGTCGCCGCGCTGCACCGGGCGACCGGCGAGCTGGACGTCACCGTCGTGGTGCCCGACGACAACCGCGGCGACCCGCGCACCGAGGACGTCGTGGGCTGGTTCGCCACCTCGATGGCGCTGCGCTTCCGGCTTCCGCCGGAGCCGAGCCTGGACCAGGTCGTCGACACCGCCCGCGAACAGCTACTGACCGCGCTGGAGCACCGGGGCATCAGCTTCGGCGAGGTCCTTGACGCCGGTGCCGGCCGCCGGGGTACGGCACCGCCGGCGGTCGTGCGGTTCGAGTACTCCGCACCGATGGGCGGCGCCCCCCGCTTCGACGGGGTGCCCGCCACCGAGCTGTCGCTGCCGATCGTCTCGGCCGGGCTCGGCCTGGCCATCTGGACCCGTCAGCAGGGGCCGGACCAGGCCCCCACCGGCCTGGAGATCACGATCGTGCACGGGCTCGAGTACTACAGCGAGGAGGCCGTCGGGGGCTTCCTCACCGACTGGCGGGAGCTGACCCGCGCGCTGCTGGCGGACCCGGGCGCCCCGGTCGCCACCGTGAACCTGACCGCGTGAGGGAGCCGAGATGACCGACACCATTCCCCACCAGTACCTGCCGCCCAAGCCCGTCGACCTGGACGAGGCCGAGCGCGCCGTCGAGCTGCTGCTGCGCGCCCTGGGCCAGCAGCACAAGCCGGAGGTGATGGCGCAGACGCCCCGGCGGGTCGCCGAGCTCTACGCCGAGACCATCAACCCGGGCGGCTTCGACATCGAGGCCGACTTCACGGTCTTCGACAACCCCGGCGTCACCGACCTCATCATCGTCAACGACGTGCACTACGTGTCGATGTGCGAGCACCACCTCGCGCCCGCGTTCGGCGTCGCGCACCTGGCGTACGTGCCGGACGCGACGATCGCCGGGTACTCCAAGCTGAAGAAGGGCCTCAACTACCTGGCCCGCCAGCCTCAGCTCAACGAGCGGCTCGTGGTCGGGGTGCTGGACTTCGTCGAGGCGCGGCTGCGCCCGCTGGGCTCCGGGCTCATCCTGCGCAGCGCGCACTGCTGCATGGCGCTGCGGACCAACGCGCCCAGCCAGGAGGTCGTGACGGTGTCGGACTTCCGCGGCGTGCTGCGCGAGGACCGCTACCGCAACCAGCTGTGGGCGACGGCGCTGGCGGACAGACCGACGTTCCTCGGCCGGTAGGCGATGGCCGACGACGGGACGCTGGCGGAGAGCCTCGCCGCGCAGGTGCGCCAGTCGCTGCACGGGTGCGCCCAGCACCCGGGCGGCCCGCTGGCCGCCTTCGACCGCTGCTGCGAGGCGCTGGCCGACGGCCGGCTGACCCCGCGGGAGTTCCGCGACGTCGGCGCGCGGCTCGTGGCCATGTCCGAGGCCCGGCTGGCCGGCGGCGCCGGCGACCGGGCGCTCGCGCAACGCGAGACGCGCCTGATCCGCTTCGTCTCGGCGCTGTTCGGGCTGCCGGGCGCGCCGGGGCGGCCCGTTGCGCCCGCCCTGCCCCGCACGAAGGTGGCCGTGGTGGGCAAGGGGCGTAACTGCCCCGAGCCGGTGTACGAGCTGGCCCTCGCGGCCGGCGAACTGGTGGGGTCCCGCCCGGACCGCTGCCTGCTGCTGACCGGAGGCCTCGCCGGCGTCATGCGGGCCGCCGCCACCGGTGCCAAGCGCGCCGGCGGGCTGGTGGTCAGCGTGCTGCCGGCGCAGGCGCTGCGCCCGACGGCCGCCCACGACCAGGCCGACCTCACGCTGGACACCGGCATGTCGGTGCACGTGCGCAACGTCGTGCTCGCCTCGTCGGCCGGCGCCCTGATCGCCCTGCCCGGCGGCCACGGCACGCTGCAGGAGATCATCGTGGCGACCGACCTCGGCAAGCCGGTGTGGGCGCTCGGCGACCATGCAGTGCGCCTGCCCGGCGTGGAGTACCTCGACTCCCTGACCGAGCTGGCGCAGCGACTCGACGCCTTCCTCGACGCCCCACCCGGCGATGCCCCGCCGGAGAGCGCTCAGTCCTGACCCGCCCCGGCGGCCGCCCGCGCGTCGATGATCTTCGCGAGGTCGCCGAGGACGCTGTTGTCGAGCAGGTCGCGGAACTCCAGTTCGACGCCCAGCTCCCGCTTGATGCGCCGCTGCGCCCGGAACGCGAGCAGCGAGTGCCCGCCCAGGGCGAAGAACTCGTCGCCGGTGCCCACGCGCTCCGTGGCCAGCAGCTCCTCCCACAGCGAGGCCAGGTACCGCTCGGTGGCCGTCTGCGGTTCGGCGTAGGCGTCGCTGCGCTGCCGCTGCTCCGCGACCAGCTCGTGCAGCCGTTCGGGGTCGCGCTTGCCGTGGTCGTTGGCGGGGATCTCGCCGAGGACGACGAACGTCGCCGGGACCATGAACTCGGGCACCTGGGCCGCCGCGAACGCGCGCAGGTCCTTGAGCACGATCGTCTCGTGCGGCACGACGAAGGCGATGAGCAGCTTGTCGGTGCCGGTACCGTCCGCCACGACGGCGGCCTCCCGCACGTCGGGATGGCGGCACAGCAGCTGCTCGACCTCGCCCGGGTCGACCCGGTAGCCGCGGATCTTCACCTGGTCGTCGACGCGCCCGACGAACTCGAGGGCACCGTCGGGCCGCCTGCGGGCGAGGTCGCCGGTCGCGTACATCCGGCCACCGGGCGCCCCCCAGGGGTCCGGCCGGAACCGTCGCGCGGTGACCGCCGGGCTGTCCAGGTAGCCGCGGGCCACGCCGACGCCGCCGATGTGCAGCTCGCCCGGCTCGCCGTCGGGCACCGGCTCCAGCCCGGCGTCGAGCAGGTGCACCGAGGTGCCGTCGAGGGGGCGGCCGATCGGCACGCTGCCGGCGTCGGCGGCCAGCCCGGCCAGCGGCTGCGCGGTGCAGGCCGTGGTCGCCTCGGTGGGCCCGTAGAGGTTGACGAACGTGCCGCTGAACGCGCCGCCGAGCACGTCGTGGGCGGCCGCCACCGGCAGCACGTCGCCGCCCGTGGCAAGAACCCGCAGCGGCGCGAACGCCTCCCGGTCCTCCCGCACCACCTGACTGACCGCCATCGTCGGCGCGAGCATCGCCGTGACCCGCCGCCGTCGCAGCTCCCGCTGCAGGTCGAGCAGCACCAGCTCCCGCAGCGGCGGCAGCACCACGATCTCCGCGCCGGCGGCGAGGCTGCACCAGACCTCGTAGTGGAACGCGTCGAAGGAGACGCTGGACACCTGCGCCATCCGGTCCCCGGGGCCGAGCGGCGGCAACGCGGCGTTGGTCGCGAAGTTCACCAGCCCGGCGTGCTCCAGCACCACCGCCTTGGCCGTGCCCGAGGTGCCCGACGTGAACAGCACGCATGCCGCCGACTCCGGCCCGACCGGCCGGGCCGGCGCGTCCGGGGCGTCACCGGCCCACGCCTCGGCCCACGCCTCGCACCCGGCGGGCAGGGTGCCGGCCCAGCCGGGCGCGACGAGTGCGAGCCGCGCACCGCTGCGGGCCACCATGAGGTCCCGCCGCGCCGCCGGATACGAGGTGTCCACCGCGACGTACGCCGCGCCCGCCCTGAGGATCCCCAGCATCGCCACCACGACGTCGACGCCGCGCTCCAGGTGCACGACCACCCGGTCGCCGGCCTCGACCCCGCGCGCGACGAGCCGAGCGGCCAGGGCGGCCGACCGCGCGTCGAGCTCGGCGTAGGTCAGGCCGCCGCCGGCGTCGGACACGGCCGGCGACGGGCCGTGTGCGGTCACGGAGGCGGCGAACATCGCTACGAGCGTCGCCCCGTCGCGCGCGGGCCCGCCGGGCGACGCGGGCCTGGCCGGCGGGCGCGCCTCGATGGTCGCCAGGCAGTCCTCGAGCGGTGCGGCCGGCCCGACAGGCCGCCACCCGCTGGGCAGCGGCGGGCCGGGCGGTTCGGGCCAGACACTGAGATCGCCGCGATCGTTGTGGACGACCGTGTAGAGCCCCGACTCTTCGAACGGACGCATCGCGAGCCCCCCGCTACGGTGACGAAGTCCGCTGTCAGCTTATCCGTGTCCATCGCTGCGTGACACCCCGCGATACTCAGTCGCCATGGTTGATGTCGCGATCGCGACGCCTCCCGGTCGGGAGGTGTCCACCTTGGACAGCACGGACCATTTGCTCGAAGCGGGCTTTTAGCCCATACGTGAGCGTTTGCCACCCAGGCACCGCCGGCATTCCGTGCGCCGGCCGGCTGCGTCGCCGACCGGGTATCGCCGTCGAAATCGGAGGTTTGGGCGCGCGCTGGGTGGACAGGTGCCTGTCACCCGCCCGGTGGTACCACGAATTTCAGTGGACGCATGGCCGGCGCCGGGCACGTCTGCATCGGAAGGATGCCCACCGCGCATGTCCGCTCAGCACTCCAGATCGAAGCTGCGCCCAGGGTCGGCCGCGATCTCCATGGTCCTGCTCGCGCTCAGCATCGTGCTGGTCGTGGCGATGACCCGGTACCTCAGCCACACGGTCCGCCATGACCCGGCACCGGCGCGCGCCACGCCGACCGCGCTGCCGCAGAACGTCAAGCCGTCGTTCGATCCAGGTGCCGGGGCGCCGCTGCCGGAGCACCGGGTGGTGGCGTTCTACGCGGTGCCGGACGCCGCCGCCACCGGGCCCGCCTACCAGCTCAGCGACGCGATGCTGGCCCGGCTGCGCTCACAGGCCGATCAGTACCAGGCCCTCGACCCGGCCCACCCCGTGGTCGCCGGGATCGACCTCGTGGTCAGCGTGCCCGACCGGTACTCCGGCCCGGCCGGCACCTACAGCCACCGGGTCGACCGCGCCACCATCGACCGCTACGTCGAGTTCTGCCGGGCCAACGGGCTCGTGCTGTTCCTCGACCTGAACTTCGGCTGGTCCGACCCGCTCACCGAGCTCAACGCCTTCCGCGACTACTTCAAGCTGCCGTTCGTGCACGTCGCCGTCGACCCCGAGTGGATGTTCCCCCGGCACAACGGTGTCCCGGGCACGAACCTGTCGAACGTCCGGGCCGCCGACCTGAACCCGCTGATCCAGGCGGTCGCCGCGATGCCGCAGGAGTTCCAGGTGCCGCGCAAGATGTTCATCATTCACCAGTACCGGCCCGACGGCGACGGCCTGGCCAACCCGTACGATCCCGGCGCGGCGCTGATTGCCGACAAGCGGAACCTGGTGGATGACGACCGTGTCGACGTCGTCGTCCACGTCGACTCCGTCGGCGGCTGGCCGGGCGACATCCAGGTGAAGACCCAACAGTACAACGAGTGGGTCGCGCAGGGCATGCAGCAGTACCACAACTTCCGCTACGGCGGATTCAAGATCTTCTACCAGCTGGAGTCCAAGAACCGGCTCATGACCCCGCAGGAGGTCATGGCGCTGCAGCCCCCGCCGATGGTGATCACCTACGGCAACTGAGCCCAGCGGCCGGCGCCGCTAGCACCGGGGCAAGGTGAATCTTGGGGTGGTTCGCGCCACCCGGGCCGTCACGGGTCCAGCCTTCGGTGCCCAGAGCCCTAGCATCGACTGGTTGCCTCCGCTCGACCGGCTCTGCCTGCCCAGCCACGGCGGAACCGACGTGTTCGACAAGAGGACCGATAGATGCAGGGACGCCTTGCGTCGTGGCTGGTGCGACTCAGTCCGCCGCCGCTCGCCATGGGGATCGCGGTCGCCGCCGGGTTCATCGTCGTGCAGACCCTGCTGGTGTACCCGCTGCGCAACGTCGCCACGGTCGAGGCCCTGGCCCTTGTCTACCTGCCCGGTGTGCTTGTCGTCTCCATAGTGTGGGGCTTGTGGCTGGGCGTGGGCACGGCGATGGTCAGCGCGCTCGCCTTCGACTACTTCTTCACCGCGCCGCTCGGGCGCTTGGAGACCGAGGACTGGCGGGACTGGCTGGGGCTTTCGGTGTACCTCATGGTCGCCGGGGTCGCCGCCTCGGTGGCGCAGCTGGCCCGTGCGCGGGCGCTCGAGACGATCGAACGGCGACGGGAGACCGACGCGGTCGCCGAACTGACCCGGCTCATCCTCGGCGCCGAGGATGTGCGAGCGGTACTTCCGGAGACCTCCGCCCGGATCGCGAATGCCATGCGGCTGCCGTATGCGGCGATCGAGCTCGACCCGGTCCCGCCGCACGAGGACCAGGTCCATCTGCCGCTGCAGCCGGGCGCACTCGTCGTGCCCGCGGATCTGCCGGACCGTGTCATGGGGCGCCTGCGGGACGGAGTGGTGCCCGGGCTGGCGACGGTGTTGCGGGCCGGCAGGTCGCTGCAGGCCAACCGGACCGAGCTGCGGGCACTCCTCGCGCAACAGGCGGCGCTGCGCCGGGTGGCGGAGCTCGTGGCCCACGGCGTCGCCCCCGCCGAACTCGCCGCCGCGGTCGCCGCCGAGGCGGCCGAGCTGTTCGACCCGGACGCCGCCCGGGTGTTGCGCCGGGAGGACGGCAGCACGATGAGCGTCGTCGCCGAGTGCTGCAAGAAGCCAGGAGCCGAGCCGATGCTGGGCATGCGGCTCGACTCCTCCGGCGGCGTCACGGAGATGGTGGTGCGCGACGCCCGTCCGGCCCGCATGGATTCGTACGAGGGCAGCAGCGACCAGCTCGCCAGCGTCGCCCGCGCCGTCGGTTTCCGCGCCTCCGTCGGCGCGCCGATCATCGTCGACGGCCAGGTCTGGGGTGCCCTCGTCGCCTACTGGGGCAGCACCGGCCCGCCGCCACCCGGCACCGAGCACGAGCTCGCCCGGTTCACCGACCTCGTCGCGACCGCGATCGCCAACACCGAGAGCCGTGCGGAGCTCACCGCGTCACGGGCCCGGCTCGTCTTCGCCGCGGACGACGCCCGCCGCGGCATCGAACGCGAACTTCACGACCGCGTGCAGCAGCGGCTCGTCTCGCTCGGGCTCGAGCTGCGCGTCGCCGAGGCACTGGTCCCCGAGGATCTCGGCGAGCTGCGGTCCCGGCTGTCGGGCACCGCCGAGGGGCTGTCCGGCGCCTTCGACGAGCTCCAGCGGATCGTCCGCGGCATACATCCGTCGCTGCTGGCCCAGGGCGGGCTCGTCCCCGCGATCAAGGCGCTCGCCCGCCGCTGCCCGGTGCCGGTGACGGTCCACGGCGGGCCGAACCGTCGCCTGCCCGGCTACGTCGAGGTCGCCGCCTACCACGTGATCGCGGAGGCGCTCGCCAACTCGGCCGAGCACGCGGACGCCTCGGTGATCGAGGTGGACCTCGACATGATCGCCAACGGGTCGGCAGCGGACGGATCGGCGCAGGGCGAGTTGCTCAGCGTGACCGTGCACGACGACAGCGCCGACGGTGCGGACACCCGCCAGGACCTGGCCGACGTGCGCGACCGCGTCGAGGCACTCGGCGGCACGCTGTCCCTGACCAGCCCGGCCGGCCACGGCACGTCCCTGAACGTGAAGCTGCCCGTGGGCGGCCAAGCCCGGCGGGATACGGAGGCCGACCGGCCGGTCGATGGAACGTGACCATGCTCGACCAGTTCGTCGGCGACCCGTCGCGGGGGTGGCCGTCAGCCGGTGTCGCGCAGGCCGGCGAGGCGGCACATGGCGGCGAAGCCGTCGTCGGTGCCGGGCCAGTGCGCGCGTACGGCGCCGAGGCCGGCCCGGCGGACCGTGGAGCGCAGCACGGCGGTGACGATGATGGCGTCGTCGGCATAGCCGAGGACGGGGATGAAGTCGGGGATCAGGTCGATCGGGACGGCCAGGTAGACCAGCAGGAGCCCCAGCCGGACCCGCACGCCGCGGGGGAGCGCCGGGTCGGCGGCGAGCCGGCGCAGCAGCCGGAGCAGGTCGGGCAGCAGCCGCAGTGCCTCGCGGAGCTGGGCCTTGCCGGGTTTGGCGATGAGCAGCGCGGCGATGAGCGCGAGCCAGATGGCGGCCAGGGCGATCGCGAGGCCGATGAGGGTCTGCAGCCACCACGGCATGCCGGCGACTCCTTCGGGTGCTGGTTCAGGACTCGGGCGGGGTGCTGGGGCCGGTTCCGGTCTCGGCGGCCACGGCGGCGCAGCGGTCGCTCGCGGCTTCCGCCGGGGCGCGGCCGGGGCGCGGCCGGGGCGCGGCCGGGGCGCGGCCGGGGCGCCGAAGTTGCCGCCGGAGACCCGCTGCGCGAGGGTTGGAGATGAGCCCGGACGCCGGCGGGGTGGTCGCAGTGGAGTTGGTCGTCTTCTTGATCGTCCTGGTGGCGGTGGCGATCCTGTCGTCAGGTAGCGCATGGATCGCCAGGCGCCGCAGCCGGGAGCCGATCGAATTGTCGTCCTCCTCGCCGCAGGGTGAGCGGGCCGAGGCCGTGCTCACCGCGTGTCTGCTCGCCGGGCGTCTGTCGGCCGAACGGTACCGGCGGGACATGGCCATCCTTGCCGCGCAGGAGGCGCACCGCCAGCCACCGCTCACCCCGCCCGGCCCCTGACCGGCATCTTGGTATGTCCGGCACCGCGCCGTACCGATAGCATCGGGCTTCATCGCGTCCGGTCCGGTGGTCTTCGGCGAGCCCCGTACCGGCTGCAACCGTCACTTGTCTGGAGCCAGGATGCCGTCCCGTTCGCCGAACCGTTCCCGGCCGCTGCCCGCGCGCGCCGGATCCCGCAGCAGGCCCCGCACCGCCAGGCCGTGGCTGATCGTCGTGATCGCGGCCGGCGCGCTCGCCGTCGGCGGGCTGATCGGCGGCCTCATCGGCGCGGCCGTCGCGGACCCGCGCACCGACATCCAGCGCCGGATCGACCAGATGCAGGTCGCCGAGGTGCAGCGCGACGCCGCGCAGGTGCTCACGCTCACCGACCAGGCCCGCCGGGTGCTGGACCTGCTCGGCCCCGTCGTGGAGCAGCTGGCGACGGCGCTGCCGCCCGGCGGCACCGCGGGGCCGGTCGCGGACCAGGGCAAGGTGGACGGGTGGAAGGCGGTCACGCGCAAGGGCGCCGAGGAGTTCGCGAACCCGCCGTCGGCCGGGACGGCGGTCAACATCGCCCGCGGCAGCCTCGCCGCGGGTGCCCGCCAGCTCGACCTGGCCGTCGACACCTACGCCGCCGCGGTCAAGGCGGCCGAGCCGGACCGGCCGGCGCTGCTGACGCTGGCCGGCCGCCAGCGTGACACGGCGGTGGCCACCTGGTCGGTCGGCGCCACCCAGCTCGACCTGCTCAACGTCGACACCGGCCGCGGCCACCAGCACGTGTTCCTGCCCTCGGCGCCGGGCCAGCAGGCCATGACCTCCGACGGGTCGGAGGAGGGCAACTGAGCGGTGGGCCTGCCGCTGCGCCGGCGATGGTCTCCTGGACCCGGACGACGCCGTCGCGGCGTGCGTGCGCCGAGAGGTGCGCGACGAGCAGGCAGGTGACCGGGTCGCCGACCTTGCTGGCTTCCCGCCCTTCGACGACATCTGCAGCGCCCACTCACCGTCCGGCGAGAAGGTGGCGGCGGACCTTGCCGCTGGGGTCGGCGCGAAGCTGGCCGGCACGTGCGGCGAAGGTGTCCGGGTCGAGGGTGGCGAGGGCGCGCCACGCCTCGCCGCGGATTCGCACGTTCGGATGGCCGAGGAAGGCGACGAGCCGGGTGGCATCCTCGCGGGTGCCCATGTCGGCCAGGCCGGCGAGCGCACCGATGATGGCGTCTCGGGTCGCGTCGGCGCCGGCGAGCGTCGTGCGGTAGAGCGCGGCGGAGCCGGTGTGGCCGAGGGCGCGCAGGCCGGTGCGGGCCAGGTAGCGCACCCGTGCGTCCGGGTCGAGCAGGGCGCGGCGGAGGTGCGGTTCGCCGCCGGGGTGGTGGGTGCGGGCCCGTAGCGCCTTCCACCGGATACGGGGGTTGGGGTCGGATTCGAGCAGCGGCAGCAGCCGGCGCTGGACGGCCGGGTCGAGGCTGCGTGCGGTGGCCACCCCGGTGGCCCAGAGCCGCAGGGCCGGGTCGCCGGTGGCGACGGCCTGCTCGACGGCCGCGGCCGGCTCGATGGTGGCGAGCATGCGCAGGCAGCTCGCGGCGACCGCGGGGTCATCGCCGCGGGCGCCGGCCCACAGGGCGGCTCGGCCGGCCGGGTCACCGTCGATGAGCAGCTCGCCGATGGCGCGCACGATCGGGCCGGCGCGGCGGCGCGCGCCGAGGCCCTCGATCAGCGGGAGGAGCCGCACGAGCAGGTCGCCGTGGCCAACCGTGAGCCGGGCGTGCACCGCGGCGGCGGCCTGCTGACGGACGGGGTCGACCGGGTCGTTGAGGCGCAGCAGCAGGAACGGCAGGGTGAACAGCTCGCCGCTGGTGGCCAGCCACCGGACACCGGCCTCACGCAGGTACCCGGACCGGTCGAAGGTCATCAGCGCCGCGACCGCGTCGGAGTGCCGGCCGTAGTCCTCGGTCAGCGTGCCGGCGTCGGCTCCGAGCAACGGCGCGAGCGAGCGGCGACGGCCGCGGTACGCGCCCTCCAGGACGACGACGGCGCGCGGGGTGGCCACGCGCAGCAGGCCGCCGAGGCTTCCGGCTGCCCGCGCGGGGTCCTGGTCCCAGCAGCGCAGGACCTCCTCGACGCTGACGATCAGGCGCTCGGCGTTCCAGCGCTGCGCCCATTCGTCGTGTTTCCACCGCATCGTGCTACCCGTCCCGCAGCCGGATGACGATGCGGCTGCCCTGCTTGCGCAGGATAGCCAGGGACACCAAAGCGCCGCCGCGGCCCGGCGATCCGGTTGCGGTTCGGCTGCAGTACCGCGGCCGGCCGTAGCTGTCCGCGCGCCGCGCTCAGGTGGCCCCGCCCGTGGCCGACTGAGCTGCCATGGCGCAACGGTCCTCAGCCGGCGGACTCCTCCGCGACCCGGTGCTGCTCGGCATGGCCGGGCTGGCCCTGGCCGTGCCGGTGTGGTTCCTGGCCGGGCCGGGCGGCGCCGCTTCCTCCTGGGCGATACAGGCCGCGCTCGACGTGTCGATCGTGGTGTTCGCCCGCCGGCTGGAGGCGCACGGCGGCGTGGAACGGCACAACCGCCGGTTCTGGCGGGCGATGGCGGCCGCCGGACTGGTGTGCGCGATCGGCGACGGGACGCAGACCGCGCTCGTGGTGGCCGACCCCGCCGCCGCGGTGAGCATCGTGCAGTCGTTGTGCGTCGTGTGCGCGATGACCGTGATGGCCGTGGTGATGCTGCGCCATCCGCTCGGCCGCGGCGGCCGGCAGCGGGTGCGGCTCTGGCTCGACGCGGGCACCGTGCTCGCCGGTGTCGCCGTGTTCCTGTGGTACTTCTCGATCGGCGCCGAACTGGACAATCCGCGCCTGGCGGACCGCTTGGCGGGGTCCGCGGGCGCGGTGGTCATGCTCGTCATCGTGCTGGGCGTGCTGAAGCTCATGCTCAGCGGTACCGCTCCCTTCACCCGGCTGGCGGGGGTCGCCGGCTGCGTCGGGGTCGGCGGCACGGCGGTCGGCACCTCGGTCAGCTTCATGCTCACGGGCGTCGCCGACCCGCGGATCGAGGCGATCGCGTCGCTGCTGCCGTGCATCCTCACCGTGGCGAGCCTGCGCGTGCAGGAGGTCCAGCAGCGCGGCCCGGCCGAGCGCGGCGGGGCCGAGCGGCGCCGGTTCAGCGTCATGCCGTACGTCGCCGTCGTCGCCACCGAGCTGCTGGGGGTCGTCGCCCAGCGGGGCACCGGCGCGGACGCGCGCATGTGGGGCGTGGCGATCGGCATCCTGGTGATCACCGCCGTGGTGCTCACCCGCCAGCTGGTCGCCTTCCACGACAATGACCGGCTGCTCACCGACCTCGACCGCAGCATGCTCGAGCTGCAGCGGCTGCACGACGAGCTGCGCCACCAGGCGACCCACGACGCGCTGACCGGCCTGGCCAACCGCGTGCTGCTGGCCGAGCGTCTGGCCGCGATGGACACCGCCGCCGAGCTGAGCGTCCTCGTGCTCGACCTCGACGGCTTCAAGCAGGTCAACGACGTCCGCGGCCATCACGCCGGCGACGAGCTGCTCGTCCAGGTGGCCCGCCGGCTGGACGCGGCCATCGGGCCGGACGACCTGGTCGCCCGCCTCGGCGGCGACGAGTTCGCGATGCTCCTGCCGGGGCTCGGCGCCGACGCGGCGCACCGCCGGGCGGCCTCGGTCGCCGCCGCCCTCACCCGGCCGTACGACCTGGCCGGCGCGGTGGTGCGGGTCGGCGCCAGCGTCGGTGTCGCCACCGGTACCCCGGCCGACGCGGACGCGCTGCTGCGCCGCGCCGACGCCGAGATGTACCGCCGCAAGCGACGACCGGGCCGGCTCGGACAACGGGCGGCGGAAGAGGTTGGTGCTTGACGGACGTCGATCTGTTAGTAGTCGTAACTATCTGACTGGTTGGACGGCCCCACCTTGGAGGGCATCATGCGCCTGTCCGTCCCGGTAGCCCTGCTGGTCGCGGCCGGCGCCGGCCTGGTGGCGCTGGTCGCCGCCCCGCCGGCCTCGGCGGTCCTGGGCGTCGAGGATCCACTGTGGACCGAGACCCAACGTCGACTACCTGGAGGTTTCCTGACCCTTGGATCCGCTGTGGTGCAGGTCGCGATGATGACGCCGGTGCGCTCCGCCATGTAACGCGTAATATCTTGGGACAGATGTCCCGCAATACTCGTCTGGTGGAGGCAGGTGCTCGCGATGCGCGCGGTCGGGTTCAGTCGCTTCGGGGGACCGGAGGTGCTCGGCGTGGTCGACTTGCCGATACCGCGGCCGAGCGCGGAACAGGCGGTGATCCGGGTGGTCGCGGCCACCGTGAATCCCACGGACACGTTGTTCCGGGCCGGTGCGCAAGCCGACCGCATGGTCGGCCTGCCTCCGCCGTTCGTGCCCGGAATGGAGTTCTCCGGCGTGGTGTACGCGGTGGGGGAGAGCGCCGCGGACGAGCCGGCCCTGCGGCCCGGCGACCGGGTCATGGGGATCGTCAACCCGCGCCGGCCGGGCGGCGGTGCCCAGGCGGAGTACGTGGCGGTCCCCGTCGCCTCGCTCGCACCCATCCCGCCGGCCCTTGCCGCGGCGCCGGCCGCCACGCTGCCGATGAACGGGCTCACCGCCCGGATGGCCGTCGAGGCGCTCGACCTCGGCCCGGGCGCCACCGTCCTGGTCACCGGCGGCGCCGGGGCCGTGGGGGGCTACGCCATCCAGTTGGCCCGCCGCGGTGGCCTGATGGTGTACGCCGACGCCAAGGACGAGGATCGCGAGCTCCTTCGGTCGCTCGGGGCGAGCGGGATCGTGGCGCGCGGTGCCGGCATGGTCCGGGAACTGCGGGCGGCGCTGCCGCGCGGTGTCGACGGTGTCGTGGACGCGGCGCGGCTCGGGGTAGAAGTGCGCCCGGCCGTCCGGGACGGAGGCACGATCGTCTCCCTGCGCAACACCGATGTCTTCGCCGGCGATCGGACCGTCAGGCACCGGTATGTGTCGGTGACCGAGCAGATCGAGCACACCGCGGCGCTGGCCGAATTGGCCGGGCTGGCCGCTGCCGGGGAGCTCACGCCCCGGGTTGCCGCCTGCCTTCGTCCGGAGGAGGCCGGCGCGGCCCATGCGCTCGTCGAGCGGGGCGGGCTGCGCGGCCGGGTCGTGCTGTGCTTCGGGCCGGACGGTGCCGGGCGGTAGCGGCCCGGCACCGTCCATGCCGGACGGTCAGCCGCCGTCCGGCGGGAGGTAGCCGACCACGCCGCTCTGCCCGCCGTCGACGACGAGGGTCTGCCCGGTGATCCAGCACGATTCCGGGCCGGCCAGGAACAGCGTCGCCGTGGCGATGTCCCAGCCGGTGCCCTCCATGCGCAGCGGCAGGCCGTCGCGGCGCTGGCTGCGGTGGGCCGCGATCGCATCGTCGCTGTAGCCCTTGAGTCGCAGGTTGCGTACCGCCATCGGCGTCCACATCTGGCCGGGGCACACGCCGTTGACCCGGATCCCCGCCGCGCCGAGCTGGATCGACATGGAGGAGACGAGGGTGTTGATCGCGCCCTTGGACGCCTCGTAGGCCAGGTTGCCGAAGCTGCGGAGCGATCCCAGCGAACTGATGTGCACGATGGCCGAACCGCGGCGCATGTGCCCGGCCGCGGCCCGCGACATCCGGACGGCTCCCATCAGGTTCACGTCCAGGGTCTGCAGGAACCCCTCGTCGTCGTCGGCCAGCGCCGCGCCGGGGCCGATGATGGCGGCATTGTTGACGAGGACGTCGATCGCGCCGAACCGTTCGACCGCCGCGGCGATCACCGCCTCGCAGTCCGCCCGGCGGCGCACGTCGCCGATGGCCGCGTACGCGGTGAGTGCAGGGTCGAGTCCCGTGATGGCGTCGGCGGTGTGCCGGGCCGCCTGCTCGTCGAGGTCGACGACGACGACCCGGGCGCCGGCGGCGGCCAGTACCGCGCTGATCGCCTGGCCCACGCCGACGACCTCGCTCGGGTGTGAACCGGCGCCGGTGACCACGGCCACGGTGCCCTGAAGGCGGCCGCGTACCCGTTCGATCAGGCCCGGCCGCCGGCGCAGCAATGGCTCGAGTGGCGTCACAGGTACAACTCCATCAACTCGTTCTCGGTGAGGGTGCGGGCCGACTGGCCCAGCGGCCGCAGTTCGCCGAGGGACATCGCGTAGGCGTTGGCCGAGATGGCCAATGCGGCGGGGGCGTTCTGCTCGATGAGCAGCACACCCTGGCCCGCCTCGGAGATGCGGCGGATGGCCCGGAACACCTCCTCGACGACCAGCGGAGCCAGTCCGAGGCTTGGTTCGTCGAGGATGAGGATCCGTGGCCGGCGCATCAGTGCCCGGGCGATCGCCACCATCTGCTGCTGGCCGCCGGAGATCTGGTTGCCGTGCCGGGCCGGGAACTCGCGCATGGCCGGGAAGATGTCGAAGACCATGTCGAGGCTGGCCGCCTGCTGCGATTTGCTGCCGGTGGCGGCCATCTGCAGGTTCTCCAGCACCGTGAGCGAGGAGAACACCCGGCGGTCCTCGGGCACCAGGGAGATCCCGTTGCGGGCCCGGCTCCACGCGGGCGTGCGGCTCAGTTCGACGTCGTCGAGGCGCACGCTGGTGGCCGTGGCCCCCACCAGGCCGGCGATGCCACTCACCAGCGACGACTTCCCCGAGCCGTTGCGGCCGATGATCGAGGTGATCTCGCCTGGTTTCGCGGTCAGCGATGCGCCACGCACGGCTTGGATGCCGCCGTACACGACTGAGAGTTCCTCAACGACGAGCACGGGCGTCCTCCTCAAGGTCTTCGCTCCCGGACGTGCCGGTGTATGCGTCGATGACGACCTTGTCGCGGCGCACGGTGTCCGGCGGGCCGGCCGCGATGAGCCGGCCGAGGTGCTGGACGCTGACGTGCTCGCAGATCGAGAAGACCCAGTTGACGTTGTGGTCGATGACCAGCACGCCGATGCCGAGAGCGGAGATGGCCCGCAGCACCGCGCCGAGGTCGTCGGCCTCGGGCGCGGTCATGCCGGCCGCCGGCTCGTCGAGCAGCACGAAGGTTGGCTCGGCGGCCAGCGCGCGGGCGATCTCGACCCGGCGTTGGTCGGCGTACGACAGTTCGTCGGCGCGGCGGTGCACCGAGCCCTGGTAGCCCACGGTGCGCAGCGCGACGGTGGTCGCGGCCTCGTCCGGCAGCCGGCGCCGTTGGTGGCGGTCGCGGGCGGAGATGGCGCCCATCATGACGTTCTGCCGGACGGTCATCTCCGGGAACAGCCGGCACGCCTGGAACGTGCGGGTCACCCCGGCCCTGGCGAGGCGGTACGAGGGGAGCCGGGCGATGTCGCGGCCGCCGAGCTTCAGGTCGCCCGCGTCGAGGGCGCTGACCCCGGCGAGGAGGTTGATGACCGAGGTCTTGCCCGCGCCGTTCGGCCCGATGAGGCCGACGACCTGCCCGGGGCGGATGTGGAGGGACACGTCCTGGACGGCCCGGACGCTGCCGTACGCCCGGGCTATCGACACGGCCGACAGGTCGCCGGTGCGGCGGGCCAGCAGCGACGGTCCCTCCCCGGGCTCGCCGGCGGTGCCGTCGCCGCGGCGCAGCAATGCCCTGGCGGCGCCGGCGACCGACTCGGCGGTCAGCGGGATGACGCCGGCCAGCCCGCGCGGGAAGAACAGGAGGATGAGGACGGTGAGCAGCCCCACGACGGTACCCGCGACGAGCGCGTAGCTGGACAGCAGCAGTGGCAGGCCGACGACGACCAGCGAGCCGAGGACCGGTCCCAGTGGTGAGCGGTAGCCGCCCACCACGACCGCGCACAGCAGGGACACGACGAGGCCGAAGCCGAATCCGGTCGGTTCGATGGCGAACTGGTTGCCGGCGAGCGCGGCGCCGGCGACCCCGCCGATGGCGCCGCTGAATGCGCTGGCGATGACTCCGCCGCGGGCGACGTTGACGCCGGTGGAAGCGGCGGCGACCTCGTCCATGCGCATGGCGGCCTGCTGGCGGCCGGGCCGGGAGACCTCGTAGACCGTCACGGCGACCAGCACGGCCGCGGTCAGGCCGACCAGGACCGGCAGGGTGGCCCAGACCGGGATGTTGGTGATGCCGAGGGCCCCGCCGGTGACCGGTGTCCACACCATGGCGATCTGCTGGACGACGAGGACCACGGACAGCGTGGCGATGGCGACGTAGGCGCCGCGAAGCCGGCCGACGAGCATGCCGAGCAGCGCGCCGGTGACGGCGGTGAGCAGCGCCGCGCCGAGCACCGCCACGACGACCGGGAGGTGCCAGGTCATGATGGCGTAGGTCGAGCTGTAGGCGCCGATGGCGATGAAGGCCGCGGGTGCGGTGGAGAAGAAGCCCGCGCGCTGCACGACGTACTGGCTGTAGCCGCCCAGCGCGGTGATCAGGGCAGAGATGAGGAACGCGGGACTGATGAGGATGCCAAAGTCGATCATGTGCGGGACACTCCGCCGCCGAGGACCCGCGCGCCCATGATGCCCGACGGGCGGATGAGCAGCGTGAGCAGGAGGATTCCGAAGAGCATCATCGTGACGACGGGCACGGAGAAGTGGTTGGCCGCGAAGACCCGGACGAACGCCACGATGAAGGACGCGATGATGGTGCCGGTCAGGCTGCCGATGCCGCCGACGGTGACGATGATGAAGCCGAACAGCAGCAGCGGTTCGCCCATCGCGGGGCTGACGTTGTTGTACAGCAGGCCGGTGGCCATGCCGGTGAGGCCCGCCAGCGCGCCGGAGATGAAGAACACGCCGGCGCTGGTGACGTTGGGCCGCACACCGAGAGCCGCGGCCATGTACCGGTCCTCGGCGACGGCGCGCACCCGCACCCCGGCCGCGGAGCGGTTGATGTAGAGGTTGATGCCCACCGACACGACGATCGCCGCGAGGACGATCGTCACGTCGAGGACGGACACGTGCAGCGAACCGACGCGCAGCGTGCCGGAGACCGTGCCGGCGTTCTCGAAGACATAGCCGACCCCGGTGACCACGTTGTACAGCACTCCGGTCGCGATGCCGACGACGGCGAGCGTTGCCACGACCGGCGTGAGTTCCTCGCCGGAGCCGTGCAGGGACGACGTCCGGCGGAGGATGGGCTGGATGACCAGCGCGTCCATGAGCAGGTTGAGCAGCCCGGCCGCGACGGCCGCGAACACCGCGGCGAGCGCGAGCGGCCAGCCGAAGTGGTTCGCGGCGAGAATGCCCATGAACGCGCCGACGGTGAGCACCGCCCCGTGGGCCATGTTCATGATGCGGAAGGCGCCATAGACGAGGGTGAAACCGGACGAGAAGACGACGTACACCGACCCCAGTACGACGGCGTTGGCGATCAGGCTAAACGACATGCTGACCTCAGCGGTTGATGGCGTGTTGGGACGTTGTGGGTTACTCGTACGGCGTGAACTTGCCGGCCGAGTCCAGCCGCAGCAGCGCCGCGTTGATCTGCGTCCGGCGGTCGGCGCCCATGCTCAGCTTGCCGTCGCTGACGACGACCTCGACGTCCTTGGCGGTCGCCAGCGCGGAGGTCAGTTTGTCGCGGGTGACCTTCTCCGACGCAGGGATCGACTTGATCGCCGCGGCCAGGGTGAGGACCGTGCTGAACGCCTGGGCGGCGTAGACGTCCGCCGGCGTGTTGGCCTCCTTCTGGTACGCCGATCGGAACGCGTCGTTGAGGTCGGTCCGCAGGTTCGGGTTGTAGTCGGTGGTGATGACGGATCCGACGGCCGACTGGCCGGCGTTCTTGAAGACGACGTCGTTGGCGAACATCGGCCCGCCGAGCCACTGCGGGTGGTAGCCGGTGCGTTCGGCCTGGATGATGGCCGCGGCGACACCGCCGGAGTTGGTGGCGATGAAGACGCCGTCGCAGTTGGCGTCGCGCATCTTGGCCACGGCGCTGGTGTAGTCCTGGTCGGTCGCGGGGATCGTGAACTCCACGACGGCCGCGCCCGCCTTCGCCAGGGCGTTTATGGCGCTCTTGCCGGCGACCAGGTTGGCGTTGTTGTCCGGGCTGTAGATCACGCCGACCTTCGTGAGGTGCTGCTTCGGCACCACCGCCTGGATGACCTGTTCGGCGAGGACGTCGTTGGTCGCGGCCATCTGGAAGACCCGGTCACCGGCGTCGGTGATGCCCGGCGCGGGTGAGCCCGGGACGACGAGCGGGATTTTGGACGACTGCGCCAGCGGTCCGAGGGCGAGGGCCTGCGGGCTGGTGCTGGGACCGACAAGGCCGACGTACTTCGAGTCGGCGGCCATCGAGCGGGCCAGTGCCACGGCCGTCGGCGCGGTCTCGCCGGCGTCCTTGGCCTCGACCTTGACGGAGCGGTCCGCCGATCCGAGATACCTGGCCGGGTCGGCGTTGACCATGTTCACCGCGACCGTGTACGCCTTGCTCGCCGAGACGCCCACGTAGGCGTTGACGCCGCTGGTCGTGACCAGGCCGCCGAAGGTGATCTCCTGTTTGCCCCCGTCGGCGCCGTCGCCCGCGCCGCCGCACCCGGCGAGAGCGGCGACCAGCACACCGACCACGCAGACGCGTAACCGTCTCGACACCATGCGCGAACTCCTAGCGTTAAGTGGGACGTCTGTCCTGCATTTGGTGAAAGACTGCGACTGTTACGCGAGTGTGTCAAGACTGTTCCGGCCGATCCGCCGCACCGTGTACCCGGCACGCTGCCCGCAATCCGGCGCAGGAGTGCCGGATTTGCCCCGTCGGCTCGGCGGTCGAGCGTTGACATTCAGAGCGCAATGTTGAAAAACTCGGGACACCTGTCCCACTAGAGAGCTTCAGGAGATGTCGTGGCGCAGCGAGAACACAGGGGGGTCCTCTCAGGGCTGAAGGTCGTGGAGTTCGCCCACGTGCTGTCGGCCCCCATGGCGGGAACGCTGCTGGCGGACCTGGGGGCCGATGTCATCCACGTCGAGAGCCCCAACGCCGGCGACTCCAGCCGGGAGATCGGACCCGAAAAGGACGGTGTGTTCCTGTGGTGGAAGGTGATGGCCCGCAACAAACGCGCCATCACGCTCGACCTGCGCAGGCCTGACGGCCAGCAGGTCGCGCGGGAACTGGTGGACTGGGCGGACGTGGTCATCACGAACATGCGCGTTCGCACGCTGGAGCGGTGGGGGCTGGACTGGCCGACCCTGCACGCGCGCAAGCCGAGGCTGGTCTACCTCTCGGTGACCGGCGACGGCCTGGGCACCAGCGATGAGAACGCCCCCGGCTTCGGCAAGGTCGGCGAGGCGCGCAGCGGCGTCGTGAGCGTCACCGGCTTCCCGGACGGACCGCCGGTGCACACCGGCTTCTCCCACGCCGACACGGTGACCGGGCTGATGGGTGCCTTCGGCATCGCCGCAGCGTGTTTCAAACTCAAGGACCCCGGATTCGAGGGCGAACTCATCGACATCGCCCTGTTCGAAGCACTCTTCAGGCTCGTCGACTGGCAGGTCATCGTCCACGACCAGCTCGGGGTCGTGCCGCGCCGCGCGGGCAACCAGCTGGCCGTAGCGCCCGGGCTCGTCGTCAACACCTACCCGACGCGGGACGGGCGATGGATCACCGTCACCTCCGGCACGCCGAAGTCGGTCGTGAACGTCATCCGGCTGCTCGGCCTCGACGTCGAGGAGTACATGGGTCCCCGCGCGCGGCCCGACGCACGGGAGGACCTGGACGCCCACCTGCGCGCCTGGCTGGCCCAGCGGGACACCGGCGAGGCACTGGAGGCGATGCGCCAGGCCGAGGTCGTCGCCGAGAAGGTCTTCGACATGGCGGACATCATCGACTCCAAGCTCTACAAGGAACGGGACGACATCATCACCATCGAGGATCCCGAGCTCGGCCCGGTCCGCATGGCCGGTGTGGTGCCCAAGCTGCACGTCAACCCGGGACACGTGTGGCGCACCGGCCCGGGCCACGGCCAGGACAACGACGAGGTCTTCGCCGAGGTGCTCGGCATGGGCCAGGACCGGATCGCGACGCTGAGGAGCAACGGTGTCATCTGAGCAGTCAACCGCCCTGTCACCGTCGTCCGAACCGGCCGTGCCGGCGCTGGACTTCCGCCGCGTGCGCAGCGTGATGGAGACGCCGATCCTGGACGAACGCAAGTGGTCGAAGCTGCCGGCGATTCCGGCCGACGCGTTCATCATCGACCTCGAGGACAGCGTGGTCCCCGCGGCCAAGGAGGCCGCGCGGCAGCGTGCGATGCGTTACCTCGCCGACCCGGATTTCTTCGGTGACCGGCTGGTACTCGCGCGGCCCAACAACCTTGCCACGGACTGGGGCCGGGACGACATCATCGCCCTGGCCGAGGCGAATGTGCGCCTCATGCTCTACCCCAAGGCCCGCAGCGCCGACGAGCTGCTCGAGGTCCGGGAACTGCTCGCCGCGCACGGCGCGCATCCACTCCTCTTTCCCATCGTCGAGACCGCCGGCGCGATCCTCGACCTGCGGGCCGTCGCCCGGGTGCCCGGGCTCGGCGGCCTGTTCACCGGTATCGGCGACCTCAGCGTCGACGCCGGCGTCGGCTTCCGCGACGCCGGGGGCGGCATCAGCCACGTGCTCGACCACGCCCGGGAACAGGTCGTCCTGGCGGCGGCCGCGGCCGGGGTCTCGTCCACCGACACCGTGTACGCCACGGACATCAAGGACCCGGAAGCGGTTCGGGTCGCCATCGCGGACGGGCGCGGCAAGGGGTTCACGTCGCTGGTGACGTTCTACCCGCCGCACGTCCCGCTCATCAATGAGCTGCTGACGCCCTCGGAACGGGAGCTCGCCGCAGCACGGGAGCTCGTGGGCGCCTACGAGGAGGCCCAGGCCGCCGGTCGGCCGGCGTTGATCATGCCGGACGGGCGGACCGTCCTGCTGCTGGACTACGCGCGGGCTCAGAGGCTGCTCGCCCGCGCAGAGGCCGGCGTGCCTACGGCGGGGGACGTCCGATGAGGCTTGCCCGCGTCGGCCTGCGCGACGGCTCCGTCGAACTGGCCACGGTGGAGGAGGCCGGCGTGCGCGTGGTGGGCGGCGGCGCCGGGATCGCCCGGCTCACCGAGGTGCTGCTGGACCCGCGGTCGGCCCGTCCGGGCGAGCTACTGCCGCTGGCCGACGTCACCCTGCTCGCACCGATCGGACGCCCGCCGTCGGTCCGCGACTTCATGGTGTTCGAGGAGCATGTGGCCAACGCCAGGCAGCGGACCGGTCGTGATGTGCCGCCGGCGTGGTACACCGCCCCCGCGTTCTACTTCACGAACCCGGCCGCGGTGGTCGGCCCGGACGACGAGGTGGCGGTACCCCGGGGCTGCCGGGCGCTGGACCTCGAGCTGGAGGTGGCCTGCATCGTCGGCCGGGAGGTCGCTGACCTCGACCCGGACGACCCGGCGTGCCTCGACGCCATCGCCGGCTTCGTGCTCATGAACGACTGGTCCGCGCGCGACCTGCAGGTCAGGGAGATGCCGGTCGGGCTGGGACCGGTCAAGGGCAAGGACTTCGCGACGTCGCTCGGCCCTTGGGTGGTCACGAAGGACGAGCTCACCGAGGTGGCACCGGGCCGGTGGTCCTGCGACGTCGAGGCGGCGGTCAACGGCCGCCGGATCGGCGGGGCGGACATCGCCACCGCCGCGTTCGGCTGGACCGAGATCGTGGCCCGGGCCTCAGAAAATACCCGGCTCGTGCCCGGCGACGTGCTGGGCTCCGGGACCGTCGGCACCGGTTGCGTGCTCGAGCTTCGCGAGCTCGGGCACCGCGACGACAACCCGTGGCTGCGTGCGGGCGACGTCGTCGAGCTGCACGGCGGCCCGCTGGGCACGCTGCGCAACCGCGTCGTCGCCAATCGGCGTACGACCGAGTGACTGGACAAGGTGGCTGCAAATGGACTTCACGCTCAGCGAGGAGCTGAGCGCGTGGCGGGACTCGCTGCGTCGCTTCGTCGACCGCGAGATCGCACCTGTCGCGCGTGAATATGAGCAGTCGGGCCACTACCCGACGCAGATCGTGGAACGGATGAAGGAGCTCGGCCTCTTCGGCGTGACCGTCCCGGAGCAGTACGGCGGCCTGGACACCGGCGCCGTGGGACTCGCGGTCATGTTCGAGGAGATCTCCCGTGGGTGGATGAGCGTGGCGGGTACCCTCGGCAGCCACACCCTGGCCTGTTTCATGATCGCCAAGCACGGGACGGACGAACAGAAGGCCCGCCTGCTGCCCGATCTCGCCACCGGCGCGCGGCGCACCGCACTCGCCCTGACCGAGCCCGGTGCCGGCAGCGACCTGCAGGGCATCACGACGCGGGCCGTGCGCGACGGTGACAGCTACGTCATCAACGGCACGAAGATGTGGATCACCAACGCGCGGTACGCCGATCCGCTGCCCGTCCTGGCGCGTACCGGCGAACAGCGGCGCGGCAGCAAGGAACTGAGCATCCTGCTCGTCGACGCCGGCACGCCGGGGCTGAGCGTGTCCCGGGACCTGGGCAAGCTCGGGTACCGCGGGATCGACACGTGCGAGGTGGTCCTGGACAACGTCCGCGTGCCGGCCGCAAACCTGCTGTCGGGGGAGGAGGGCAACGGCCTCGGTCAGGTGCTCTCCGCGCTGGAGATCGGCCGGATCAACGTCGCGGCGCGCAGCCTGGGCATCGCCCAGGCCGCCTTCGACAAGGCGATCGCCTACGCCCAGGAGCGCGAGGCGTTCGAGCGGCCGATCGCGCAGTTCCAGGCCATACAGCTGAAGCTGGCCCGCATGGCGACCAACATCCAGGCGGCCCGCCTCCTCACCTGGTGGGGCGCCGCGGCGATCGACCAAGGTGCGCGCAGCGACGTGGAGGCGGGCATGGCCAAGCTCTTCGCCTCCGAGGTCGCCATCGAGGCCGCACTGGAGTCGATGCGTATCCACGGCGCTGCCGGCTACTCGACCGAGTACGAGGTGGAACGGCTGTACCGCGACGCACCCCTGATGGTCATCGGCGAGGGTACCAATGACATTCCGTCCATGGTCATAGCCCGTGGCCTGCTGAAACGGTCCCGGTGACGACCGCGGCCGCCGTCCCGGGACGATGAGGTGAGAATCCGATGACGTACACGACGCCGGAGCAATGGCGTCACATCAAGGTCGCCCGCTCGGGCGGCGTCACCGAGCTGACGCTGCACACCGACGACGGTCCGCTGGTGTGGAACGGCCGCGCCCACCAGGAGGTGGCCGATCTGTGGGCGTGGCTGGCCGCCGACGAGGCGACCAGGGTGGTGATCCTGACCGGGACCGGCGACGCCTTCTGCGACCAGATCACGTCCCCGAGTTCGGAGCGCGAGTGGCACGACATCTGGCTCGAGGGCCGCCGGATGATCGCCGATCTGGTGAACATCGACGTGCCACTCATCAGTGTCGTGAATGGCCCGGCGACGATCCACACCGAGCTGGCGTTGCTCGCGAACATCGTCCTGGCGGTGCCGGGTGCCCTGTTCGCCGACCACGCACACGTCACCCGGGGCGTGGTCCCCGGGGACGGCGTGCAGGTGGTGTGGCGGAACCTGGTCGGCCCCAGCCGGGCGAGCTATCACCTGCTGACCGGCATCCCGATCGCCGCCGAGGAGGCGCTGCGGCTGGGCATGGTGCACGAGATCCACGAACCGGGCGAGGTCATGGCCCGTGCGCACGCGTTGGCCGAGCCGTTGGCGGCGCTGCCGCGGGAGATGCTGGCGTACACCTGCGCCGCGCTGCGGATCGAGGATCGTCGCCATCTTCCGGAGGCCGTGGCGCACGGGCTGGGATTCACCGGCCTAGCGGTGCACATCGGCAGGTAGGCGCGCCGGCTGCAGCCGTTGACTCCACAAGTATGGCCACATAATCTGGGACGGTAGTCCCACATTGTCGCGTGGGCCACCCCGACACCCGATCCGGTGGTCCGCCGCACCAACCGACCACGTCTGGCGATGCGCCCCGTCCGGAACCGCCGTGTCATCAAGTGCCGGCCCCGGCCGGCCGCGCGTCCCGCGGCTGAAGGTCACACCCCTATGACACCGGAGTGGTCTGTATGAACACCGATCTGGCCGGGAAGTCCCTCATCGTCACCGGTGGTGCGCAGGGCATCGGCGCTGCCATCGCCAAGACCGTCGCCGAACGCGGTGCGCACGTCGTGATCGCCGACCTCAAGGAGGAACAGGGCCAGGAGGTCGCGAAGCTCATCGGCGGGACGTTCGTCCGGGCGGACGTGTCCCAGCGAGCCGACGTCGAGGCCGTCGTCGCCCGGGCGGTCGATGCCCACGGTGGGCTGGACGGCATCGTGAACAACGCCGGCATCACCAGGTTCGTCGACTTCTTCGAGATCGAGGACGAGCACTGGGACCGCATCCACGAGGTGAACGTCCGCAGCATGTTTCTCTTCACCCGGGCCGGCGCCCGGCACATGCGCGAGCACGGCGGCGGCGCCATCGTCAACATCTCCTCCATGGCGGCCAAGGGCTACCGCCACACGTCTTCGGCCGCGTACGCCACGACGAAGGGCGGCGTCCTCGGTCTGACCCGGTCGTCCGCGATGCAGCTGGCCCGGTACAACATCCGGGTCAACGCAATCTGCCCGGGCATCGTCATCACCCCGCTCAACGCCCAATGGCTGGCCGACAACCCCGGCTACATCGAGGAGATCCCGCTCGGCAGGCCGTGCCGGCCGGAGCACATCGCCGCGGTCGCGGCCTTCCTACTCTCCGATCAGGCCTCCGTGATCACCGGGCAGTCGTGGAACGTCGACGGCGGCCTGGTGATCGACTGACCCGCCGCCAGGCGGCACCTGAAGACACCCCGAAGCGCCAAGGAGGACATACAGCATGACCGAACTCTCCCTGCAACCGGTGGGCGCCCTCAGGGGCGTGATCCGCGGCCCGGTGAACGCCGAGAAGATCGTCACCGTGCCGGACACGCCGTGGGTCATCACGAGCGGCATGATGAGCGCCAGCGTCCCGTACGGCCGGCTGTACGCGGTGGACACCCGTGACGGTGCGTGCCAGGAGATCTATCCGCACCGGGTCGGCTCGCGGCACGACGCCGCGACCTACGGCGCGGCGCCCGACGCGCTCGACCCGCTCGTCTTCGAACCGCACGGCCTGGACGTCCTGCGGCACGAGGACGGGCGCTACTCCCTCTACGTCGTCAACCACGGCGGCCGGGAGTCGGTGGAGGTGTTCGACCTCGACGTCAGCGGCGTGACGCCCACGCTCGTCTGGCGCGGCGGGGTGGTCCTGCCGCGGGGCACCTGGCCCAACGACGTGGCGCCGCTGGCCGACGGCGGCTTCATCGTGAGCAACACGGCGGACCCGGACACCGAGGGGTTGCAGGCCGGCATGGCCAGGATGTTCGACGGGGCTGAGACCATCGGGGCCGTCGAGTGGCACCCGGGATCGGGCTTCACCGACGTCCAGGGCAGCCGGATGCCGGGCGCGAACGGCATCGTCGCGAGCAAGGACGGGCGGCGAGTCTTCATCGGCGGCTGGCGGAACAAGGACGTCGTGCGCATCATCCGCGACGGCGGTCCCGGCGGTGCGGTCCAGGTGGACCGGGTGCAGCTGGACATCCTGGTCGACAACCTCACCTGGGCCCCGGATGGCGCGATCCTCGCCGCCGGCGCATTCGACACCACCCCGACGCAGATCTTCACCTGCTTCGGCACGAAGGACAGCTGCTTCTTCCCCTGCAAGGTCCTGCGCATCGATCCGGACACCTTCGATGTGACGGAGGCCGTCGTCTACGGCACCGACACCTTCGGGCTCGGCACCACCGGGCTGGCCGTCGGCGACGAGATCTGGGTGTCGTCGGCCCGCGCCGCGGGGATCGCTCGCTTCGCGTCCGCCTGACACACAGACCCGGCGGCCGCCCGGCACGATGGACGATCCCACGTGCGGGCGGCCGCACGGTCGCGGCCGCCCGGATTCCCCCGGCCCGGTCAGCCGCGCAGCCAGCCCAGGCCGACCGAGGTCGCCCTCGCGGCCTCCATGCAGGTGCGGCCGATGAACTCCTCGTCGACCGACGTCTGACGGTTCGGCCAGGCGATGACGATCCCGCCCACGACGCGGTCGCGGCCGTTGAGGATCGGCGAGCAGACGCCAGTGGTGCCGGGAATGCGGTCGCCGTGGGTGATGGCCCACCCGGTGTCGCGGATGCGGCGCAGCTCCCGCTCCATCGAGCGCAGGGTGACCGGCCGGCCCTTGACGTCCACGCGCGGTGTGGCGAAGTAGTTGACCAGGTCGGTGGGGGGCAGCGAGGCGAGGATCGCCTTGCCGCTGGCCGACAGGTGCAGGTCGGTCCACTCGCGCAGCGCCGCCCAGACGAACTGGATGGGGTGGTCGGACGCGACGGCGTCCAGTGCGATGATCTGCCGCCGGTTGTCGTCGTAAGCCACCAGCAGCGTGGTCTCGTGGGTCGCGTCACGCGCCGCGAGCATGTGCGGGTGGGCGATCCGGGTCAGGTCGGCGGACTGGACGAGACCCGAGGCCAATCGCAACAGTTCCGCGCTGGCCACGTAGGAGCCGTCCTCGGCGCTGCTGAGCAGGTGCTCGACCGCCATCTCCTGCAGCGTGCGGTGCAGCCCCGACTTGGGGACCTCCAGGCGCGCGGCGAGCTCGCGGACGCCCCATTGCGGCTGCTCCGTGAACGCGTTCATCACCTGCACGATCCGTCGCACAACCCCGCGCGATCGCGCGCTGTCTGTGGTGGTGGGGGACATCGTCATCCTCCGGTTGGTCATCGGTAGCGGCGGCTGTGTGCGGGCTGTCCCAGGTTCTGCCAGGGGCCCCATACTAGTCATCGGACGGCCCTGAGGTCCGTGTAGTGCATGCGGTGGCAGGACCCAGGCACGGCGCGTCAGCTCGACCCGCGCGCCAGGATCGCCCGCGCGTGGGCGACGAGCGGCGCGTCGATCATGGTTCCACCCTGGCGGAAGACGCCACCGTGCCGCCGCGCGGCCTCGAGGATGTCCCTGGCCCACGCCAACTGCTGCGGGCTCGGCCGGAACGCGGCCCGCACGACGTCGGCCTGGCGGGGGTGGATGCACGCTTTGGCGTCGAAGCCCATGCGGGCCGCCGACTCGGCCTCGGCCCGCAGCCCGTCTTCGTCGTCGAAGTCCACGTGGACGGTGTCGATGGCGATCCGGCCGTGCCGCCGGGCGGCCAGGAGCGTGTGGTGGCGGGCGTGCTGGCTCACCCCGGTGAACGCCCCGCCCGGCTCCCGGCTGCTCGTGCCGCCGAGCGACGCGGTCAGGTCCTCGCTGCCCCACATGAGCCCGCAGCAGTTGTCCGCCGCGGCGATGGGATCGGCGTTCAGGACGCCGGCGGCATTCTCGATCAGCGCGAACACCGGCGCCGGCATCAGCGCGCTGACCGCCGCCGCGCCGTCGCACTTCGGCAGCATGAGCGGACCCTGCCACACCTCGCGCAGCGCCGCGAAATCCGCGCCGTGCCACGGGGTGTCGGTGCCGTTGATCCGTACAACCACCCGGTCGGCAGGCAGGCCGGGCAGCGCCGCGACGACGGCGCCGCGGGCGTGTGCCTTGGCCTCGGGTGCAACCGCGTCCTCCAGGTCGAGCACGACGGTGTCGGCGCGCTCCAGCGCCTTGCCGTACCGGTCGGGCCGGTCGCCAGGGCAGAACAGCACAGAGGGACCCATCTTCACCCTTCCTCCCCTCGGGTTGCCGCGTCCCCGAGCAGGGCCTGGGATCTCAGCAGCCGCTGCGGGTCGGCGACCAGTGGCCGCCGGTACGACGGGTCGCTGCGGTCGCGGGCCGCCGGTGGCGCCGAGCGCATGAGCATGCGTTGCGCGTCGGACAGCGATCCCGAGGTCGATGTCAGCGTCGTCGGATCGGCTGGTTCGTGCGGGCCGTCGGTGGCGGCCCAGTCCCGCACGCAGAGCCGGTGCGCGATGGCCCAGCGGCCGTCGCGGCGTTCGAACCGGTCGATGTAGCGCCCGGCGCTGGCCGACCACGGGGCGCCGGTCCTGTTCATCGACAAGAACATGAAGTACGCCTCGGTGTGGGCGGTGTCGCCGTCGAGCTCGCAGCTGTGGTGCAGGATCGCGTGCAGGTGGCTGTGATGGTGTTGCCGGTGCATCGCGAAGGACCATCGCACGAACTCGGCCGGGCTGCCGACGAACTTGCCGTGGTCGTCGACAGCGTCGGGATGATACGCCGACAGCACCAGATCGCGATCGAGACGGTCCATCCCTCGGGCGTAGCGGCCGAGGCAGTCGGCGATCTCCGCCCGGTCGGCCAGTCGCCGCACGGTGCCGTCCGGAATGTTGTTCATGCGATAGACCTCCTCCGCCTCGCACCGCGAGAGCCCCACGGCCCGCGTCGCGTGCGTTGCGCATCGCCGCGCATGCGCGCATCCTAACCCACAGATGGGACGGTTGTCCCACTCAAGGATACGCGCAGAGAGAGGCGTGAGCATGGCGGTGCACCACAAGGCCGAGCTGGGCCGGTTCCTCGAGGACTACCGGATCGGCGACACCTATCAGCACCCGTTCGGTCGCACGATCAGCGAGGCCGACTGCACCTGGCTGAGCCAGCTGACCTGCAACACCAACCAGAACCACTTCAATGCCCACCTGGCCCGGTCGAACCCCATTTCGGCGGGCAGGATCATCGTCAACTCCGGGCTGACCGTCGCCCTCGTCCTGGGCCTGTCGGTCATCGACACCAGCCAGAACGCGGTTGCGAACCTCGGCTGGACGGACATCAGACTGACCCACCCGGTGTACGTCGGCGACACCATCTACGCGGAGAGTATCTGCCTCGACGTCCGGCCCAGCGCGTCGCGTCCGGGCCTGGGGATCGTGACCGTCTTCACGCGCGGACTCAACCAGAACGGCGACGAGGTCGTCTCGTGGACGCGCTCGGTCATGGTCCCCAGTCGTGCCACCGGCATCGGGCAGAACTACTTCCCCGAGGCGAAATCCGGACCTCTGACCCTCCCGGCGCGCTGACGGCGCCCGCCGGCCCGGAAGGGGGTTGACAAAGCGTCGCCGGGCACACGAAAGTGGGACGCGTGTCCCGCAATACGCGGGACACGCCATGCCACGACGGATCGCTTCTGAGGTGGGGTCGCGCTCGATGCAGACAGAACTGGTAAGGATGTTCGGATTGGACTTTCCGGTGTGCGGCTTCTCGCACTGCCGGGACGTCGTCATCGCCCTGTCGAAGGCCGGAGGCCTGGGCGTGCTCGGGACGGCCCGCTACTCGCCCGAGCAGTTCGACATCGAGCTGACGAAGATCGACGAGGCGCTCGACGGCCGGCCTTACGGCGTCACCATCATCTTTCCCACCCCGAAGGCCGACGACGACGGCGCGAACGACCCGGACTCGCTGGCGGAGAAGATCCCCGACCGCTACTGGCACTACGTGCGCGGGTTGGCCGATCGCTTCGACATCCCGATCGAGGACGACCTCAAGCACGTGGAGCCCACCCAGGGCGTGGTCAACGCCTTCCCGCTGACCCGCGAGCACGCGCTGGCCATGCTCGAGGTGACGATGCGCCACCCGGTGTCGCTCGTGTCATCGGCGATCGGGGCCCCGCCCAGGGACGCCGTCGACGAGTTGCACCGCCGCGGCGTCAAGGTCTGCGGCCAGGTGGGCGACCCGAAGCACGTCCAGCGCCACCTTGACGCCGGCGTCGACATCATCGTGGCGACCGGGACCGAGGCGGGCGGCCACACCGGCGAGATCGCCTCGCTGGTCCTCACTCCGGCGGTGGTCAACGCCGCCAAGGGCGTCCCCGTGCTCGCCGCCGGCGGCATCGGCACGGGCAAGCAGGTCACCGCCGCGCTCGCGCTGGGCGCCGCGGGCGTGTGGATGGGCTCCGCGTGGCTCGTCACCGTCGAGAGCGACCTGCCCGAGGAACTCAAGAAGAAGCTCGTCGCCGCCAGGACCTCCGACACCATCCGCAGCCGCTCCCTCAGCGGGCGGATGGCGCGGCAGCTGCGCACGCCGTGGGTGGACGCGTGGGAGGAGGAGGGTGCGCCCTCGCCGCTGCTGCCGCCGCTGCAGGGCGTACTGGTCAAGGGCGCGCAGGCCGGGATGCTCAAGCGCGGCCAGGAGAACATGATGGGCACTCCGGTCGGCCAGATCGTGGGCGACCTCACCGCCATCCGCTCGGTCAAGGACGTCGTGCTGGACATGATGTCCGACTCGATCGCCGCCGCCGACCGCGTCGAGGCGGCCTTCGCCGACCTGCGCTGACCACACCGCAGATCTTCACCCCCGCAGACCGAACCGAGAGGACCTCAGCAATGCCCGACAACGGAACTGTCGACCTTGCCGTCGAGGAGCACGTCGGCATCATCACGCTCAAGTACGAGGAGCGGCTCAACGCGCTCAGCCAGGGCATCCGCGACGGGCTCTGGCGCACCTTCCGCGACGCCGAGGCGGACCCGGAGGTTGAGGTCATCGTCGTCACCGGCGCCGGGGACAAGTCCTTCTGCGCCGGCGCGGACCTCAAGGAGATGACCGAGACCGGGATGGCGGTGCCCGACGTGCGCGCCTACATGCCCCAGCTCGGGCGCAACATCCGCTGCGACAAGCCGGTCATCGCGGCCGTCAACGGCTACGCGCTGGGCGGCGGCCTGCTCCTCGCCCAGATGTGCGACATCCTGATCGCCGCGGAGAACGCCGAGTTCGGCATGCCCGAGGCCCGTTGGGGCCGTGGCGCGCCGTGGTCCGTGCCGCTGATGTGGAAGATCCCGAAGAACGTCTGGGCCGAGCTGGCCATGATGGGCAAGCGGATCGACGCCCAGCGGGCCTACGAGATCGGGCTGGCCAACGTCGTGGTCCCGCGCGGCGAGGCTCTGTCGACCGCGCTCGAGTGGGCCGCCGAGATCCGCAAGGGTGCGCCCCTCACGCTGCGCGCCACGAAGCGCATGCTCGACACGAGTACCGGGCAGGTCACCTACCCGGCGTGGCAGGTCTCCGACGCGCTCTTCGAGGAGATCGTGTACCAGAGCACGGACGCGCTGGAAGGGCCCCGCTCGTACGCCGAGGGACGGCCGGCGGTCTGGGCCCGGGGCTGAGGTCCGGTGCGTTGCGAGCAGAAGGCGGACCTGTGCCTGACGAACTGAGGCTGCGGCCCTTGCTGAACGCGCGGTCGGTGGCGGTCATCGGCGCGGTGCCCCCGCGGGACCACGCGAAGCTGGCCAGCAAGCCCATCGCGAACATGCAGAAGTATGGATTCGGCGGCCGGATCTACCCGGTCAACCCGAGCTACGACGAGATATCCGGCCTGCAGTGCTACCCGTCGCTGGACGCGCTGCCCGAGGTCGTCGACACAGCCATGATCCTGCGCCGCGCGGACGCGGCGGCCGGGACCGTACGGGAACTCGGCAGCTTCGGCGTCGCCGGCGCCGTGGTCTGCGGTGGCGGGTTCGGCGAGGCCGGACCCGAAGGCCAGGCCCGGCAGGACGACCTCGTGGCGGCCGCGCGGGACCACGGCGTCGCCGTCTGCGGTCCCAACACCAACGGCCTGCTCAACTTCCGCTCCGGGATGATGCTCGGCTTCCACCCCCTCCTGGAGGCCGACCAGAAGGTACCGACCGGAGGCATCAGTATCGTCTCGCACAGCGGCACCGTGACCGGCGCGATCATGGCCCGGCTGCGCGGCAGCGGGCTCGGCTTCGGCTACGTCGTGAGCGCCGGTAACGAGGCGGTGCTGCAGGCCGCCGACTACATGCACTACCTGGCGGCCGACGCCGAGACCGACACGGTCGTGCTGTACCTGGAACAGGTCCGCGACGGCGAGATCTTCCGCCGGGCCTGCGAGGCGCTGCGGGCCGCCGGCAAGTCCATCGTCGCGCTGAAGGCCGGCGCCTCCGACGGCGCCGCAGAGGTCGCCTTCGGACACACCGGTGCCCTCGTCGGCTCGCACACCGCCTTCCTGGCCGCGGCGCGCGACTACGGCATCGCCGTGGCGCAGGGCCTGGAGGAGCTTGTCGCGCTCACCCGGCTCGCCGCCACCGGGCGGCGCGGCTCCACCGGCGTCGTCGGGCTGTCCATGTCGGGTGGCCTGAACGGCCTGATGGCCGACGCGGTGGACCGAGCCGGTGGCACCTTCGTCCCGCTGTCCGCCCCTACGGTCGAGCGGCTCAAGGAGGTCGTGCCGATCTCCAGCCCGACGAACCCGTTCGACCTCACCGGGCTGGCCGTGGACACCCCCGGCATGCTGCGGCAGGTCCTGGACGTGCTGCACGACGGCACCGGGGCGGGTGACGTCGTCTTCTCCCTCGGCCTCATGCCCGACGCCACCTGGCCGGACTGGTCGCAGGAGTGCCGGGCCTTCGCCGCCGAGCGCGGCGTGCGCATCTCCGTGTACGCCGCGTCCGGCCGGACCCCGGGCGACGGCTACGGCTACTTCGAACGGGCCGGCATCGCGGTGTACGAGGCCATCGAGCCCCTGGCCCGCGCGCTGGTGAGCGTGGCCCAGGCCGGCGAGCGGCCGCGGGCGGCGGAGGCCGGAACCGCGCCGCCGGCCGCCCCGCCCGCGGCGCTGCCCGACGACGTTCCGTCGCGGCGAAGCATCCTGCGCGACTGGGACCTGCCCTACGTCCCCTACGCCTACGTGAGCACCGCCCAGGAGGCGGTCCGGGCCGCCGAGGGCATGGGTTTCCCCGTCGCGATGAAGGTGGCGCACGAGGAAATCGCCCACAAGGCCAAGCTCGGACTGGTCGAACTCGGCGTCGGATCGCCGCAGGCCGCGTCCGATGCGTTCGCCCGGCTCCAGCACAACTACGACCGCCTGGCCGGCACCCTCGCGGCACTCGGACCCATCCGCGTGGAGGTCCAGCGGCTGTTGCCGGCCGGTGGCCTCGAGGTCTTCCTCGGCGGCCGGGTCGACGACACGTTCGGCCCGGTCGTCAGCGTCGGCCTCGGCGGCGGGCTGGTCGAGGCCATCGCCGACCTGTCCAGCGCCCTGGCCCCGCTGACCCGTGACGATGCGCACCGGCTGATCCTCGCCAACGGCGGCCTGCGCCGGGCGCTCAAGGGCGGGCGCTGGAACAGTGAGCGGCTCGCCTGCGTGGTCGCCCGGTTCTCCGAGATGCTTGCCGGCGTCCGGTCGATCGTCGCCGAGGTCGAGTGCAATCCCGTCGTGCTCTACCAGGACGACGCCTGGATCATCGACGACCTGTGGACAGCACGGAAGGCGGAGACGAGATGAACGTCGTCGTGTGTGTCAAGTACGTGCCGGACGCCCAGTCGGCGCGCGGCTTCAACGACACCGACAGCACCACGGACCGGCTGGGGGTCGAGGGCCGTCTCTCCGAGACCGACGAGTACGCGGTCGAGGAGGGCCTGCGCCGTGCCGGGCCCGACGGTGGCGTCGTCGTCGTCACCGTCGGGCCCGGACCCGCCGTCGAGGCCGTGCGCCGGGCACTGCAGATGGGCGCCCACCGGGCGGTGCACGTCTGCGACGACGACATCCACGGATCCGACGCGCTGGCCACCTCGCTGGTGCTCGCCGCCGCCGTCCGTAAGGCCGGCGGCGACGCACTGCCCGACCTGGTGCTCATGGGCATGTCGTCCACCGACGGCGTCATGGGAGTCGTGCCGGCCATGGTGGCCGAACGGCTCGGCGTCCCCCAGGTCACCTTCGTGTCGCGGCTGACGATCGAAGGGACCCGGCTGATCGCCCGCCGGGACAGCGACACCGCCTCCGACACGATCGAGGCGAACCTGCCCGCCGTCGTGTCCGTCACCGACCAGATCAACGAACCGAGGTACCCCTCGTTCAAGGACATCATGGCCGCCAAGCGAAAGCCGGTCGACGTCTGGACCCTGGCCGACCTCGGCATCGACCGGTCCTCCGTGGGCCTGGGCGCGACCCGGGCCCGGGTCCGGTCCGTCGTCCGGCGCCCGCCGCGAGGGCGCGCCACGATCGTTGCCGACGAGGGCCAGGCCGGTGCGACGCTCGCCCGGTTCCTGACCGACGGACACTTCATCTGACCCGCACCGGACGAAGGAGACAAACCACCATGTCGGAAGTGCTGGTTCTGGTCGATCACGTCGACGGCCGGCTGCGCAAGGTCACCGCCGAGCTGCTGACGATCGCCCGGCGCCTCGGATCGCCGTCGGCCGTCTACATCGGACCCGGGGTGGACGCCGTCCGCGAGGACCTGGCCGGCCACGGCGCGGAGAAGATCTACGCCTGCGCCGACCCGCGGCTGCAGACCTGTCTGGTGGCCGCGCAGGCCGAGCTGCTCGCCTCGCTCGTCGAGCGGATCGCACCCGTGGCCGTGCTGTTCGCCAGCGGCCCGGCCACCAAGGAGATCGCGGCCCGGCTCGCGGTCCGCACCGGCTCCGGGCTCGTCACCGACGCCGTCGACGTCGCCGCCGGCACCGACGGCATCGACACCACGCAGTCGGTCTTCGCCGGGACCTTCATCGTCACCTCCACGATCGAGGCACCTACGGCGGTGGTCACGGTGAAGCCGAACTCCGTGCAGATCGATCCGGTGCCCGGCCAGGGCACCGTCGAGCCGGTCGAGGTGCAGCTGAGCGAGGCCGCGACGGCCGTGCGGATCACCGGCTCGCAGCCCAAGGCGACCAGCGCGCGCCCCGACGTCACCGAGGCCGAGATCGTGGTCGCCGGCGGACGGGGCACCAACGGCGACTTCGCCGCCGTGGAGGCCCTCGCCGACGTCCTGGGGGCCGCGGTGGGCGCGTCGCGGGCCGCCGTGGACGCCGGCTGGTACCCGCACAGCAACCAGATCGGCCAGACCGGCAAGACGGTCTCCCCGCGGCTGTACGTCGCCTGCGGCATCTCCGGCGCCATCCAGCACCGGGCCGGTATGCAGACCTCGAAGACGATCGTCGCGGTCAACACCGATGCCGAGGCGCCCATCTTCGAGTACGTGGACCTCGGGATCGTCGGCGACCTCTTCGCCGTCCTGCCGCCCGCGACCGCCGCGGTCGCGAAGGTGAAGGGCTGAGGATGGCCACCACGTTCGACTTCGCCGGCCAGACCGCGATCGTCACCGGCGGCGCATCGGGTATCGGCGCCGCCATCGCACGGCTGCTGCTCGACGGCGGCGCCGTGGTGATCGTGGCCGACCGCGACCCCGGCGGAGCACCCGCCGCAGCGATCGGCCGACGCGTCGACGTGGCCTCGTTCGACGAGGTCGAGCGGCTGGTCGACTGGACCGTGGCCCGGACCGGACGCATCGACGCGATGTTCAACAACGCCGCCGTCAACGCCTTCACGGACGTCACGCGTTCCACCGTGGAGGAGTTCGACCGGCTGATGGCGGTCAACGGGCGGGGCGTCTACAACGGCATCAAGGCCGTCCTGCCGCACATGGTCAAGGCCGGGCGGGGCGCGATCGTGAACACCGGCTCCACCGCCGCGATCATGGGTACGCCCGACCGGGCCGCCTACAGCGCCAGCAAGGGCGCGGTGTCCGCGCTGTCCCGGCAGGTCGCGGTGCAGTATGCGGCCCAGGGTGTGCGCTGCAACTGCGTCCACCCCGGCAGCACCGACTCGCCGATGGTCGCCGACGTGATCGCGTCGTCGGCCGATCCCGAGGCCACCCGCCGCCGGATGGCGACGCGGCAGCCGATCGGGCGGATGGCCCAGCCGGAGGAGATCGCCTCCGCCGCCGTCTTCCTCGCCTCGGACCGGGCGAGCTTCATCACCGGCATCGACCTCGTCGTTGACGGAGGCTGGACCGCGGCCTGACGCGTCACCCCCCGGGGCGCACCGGACCCAGCCCGGCCGGGTCCGGTGCGAAGCACGCTCGGGACGAGCGTCCCGCCTCTATCCGGCAAGGTCGAACGACTTGGCGATGATGTTCTTCTGTATCTGCGTCGATCCGCCACCGATCGTGAAGAGGCGGGAGTCCCGCCAGTGCCGGTTGACGGTGGACTCCACCGCATATCCGTAGGCGCCGAAGATCTGCACGCCGAGGTCGGCGGCCTTCTGATAGCTCTCGGTGCAGTGGACCTTCAACGAGGCGGTGTCGCGCCGGGTCGTGACCCCCGCGTTGAGGCGACGGGCGTAGTCGAGCGTGAGGACGCGGTTGGTGTAGGACGCGATCTGGATGTCGGCGACCATGTGGGAAACCGCTTGGAAACTGCCGATGGGCGCACCGAACTGCCGCCGGGTCCGGGCGTACCCGACGACTTCGTCCAGGATGTTCTGACAGCATCCCGTGGCTATGGCGCACATTCCCAGCCGCTCGAACTCGAGATGGCTCATCATGACGCCCCAGCCGGCGTTCCATTCGCCGAGCACGTTGGACGCGGGAACCGTGACGTCCTCGTACCACACCTCGTAGGACGGCATCGCCCGGTAGCCCACCCCGTCGAGCGGCCGCATGTGCAGGCCAGAGGCGTTGGTGGGCACCAGGATGGCACTGATCCCGCGATGCCGTGGCCGGCTTTGGTCGGTTCGGGCGTAGCAGATGACGTAGTCGCTCAGACCCATGCCGGTGTTCCAGATCTTGTGACCGTTGATCACCAGGGAGTCGCCGTCGAGCACCGCGTGGGTCCGGATGCTCGCGGCGTCGGCCCCGGCCTCCGGCTCAGTGATGCCGTTCACGAAGAGGAGATCACCGTCGAGGATCTTCGGAAGGAGATCACGCTTCATCTGCTCGGACCCGTGGGCGATGATGTTGCGCGCCCCATGGACCAGCACACGGTAGGCGAGGTCGCCGAGCGCCAGGTACCCGCGGGAAAGCTCCTCGAGGAGGATCGCGGTAGCGACGTAGTCCTGGGCGCCGCCGTACTCCTCCGGTATGCCGACGGCCAGCCAGCCCTGACGAGCAACCTCGCGGAGCAGCTCGCGCGGCGGGGTGCGCTCGGACTCGCAGCGGTCGATGACATCGCGCGTGACCCGCTGACGCACGAATGACCTCAGCGAGTCCCGGAACGCGTCGTACTCCTCGTCGTTCGGCGGCAAGGCACTCTCCTTCGTCGAATCCCGGTCTCGTGTGGGCCGTGCCGCGGTGCTCAACCGCGACCCCGCGCGTAGCGGGTACGGGAAAGCCGCAGCACCGCCGTCACTACCAGCGCGCACACCGCCGTGAGCGTGAGTCCCAACGCCGCGATGAGCGGGAACGTGCCGGCGTCGTACAGATTGAGCAGCATGTAGCCGGCGGTTGGGCTGCGCGGGCTCGACAGGAGCACGGACAGCGTGAGGTCACCGAACGCGAAGACGAACATCATGGCCCACCCGGCCGCGATGGAGGGCAGCATCAGCGGTACGGCGACCGTGCGGAGCGATCGCCACTCGCCGGCACCGGAGACCCGGGAGGCCTCCAGGAGCGAGGGATGAACCTGCGAGACGGCGGATCCGGAGGCGATAGAGCCTTGGGGGAGGTAGGCGAGCACATAGGCCAGGAGCAGGATCGCCAGCGAGCCTCCGAGGTGGAACGGAGCGCCGCCGTACGCCAGCAGGAGCGACACGCCCAGGACGAGGTGCGAGATCCCGGCTGGGAGCTTGACGACGCTGTCGATCGCCCGGCTGAACACCGATGCCCGCTGGCTGTTGCTGAACGCGAGTACCCAGGCGATCGCCATCGCGACGGTGGCCGTGAGCAGACCGAGCACGAGACTGTTCAGGATGGCGCTCTGCGTGGTCGCGTTGCCGACCAGAACCGCCTGGAAGTTGTACGACGTGAGACGGTCGAACCGGTAGTGGGCCGACCAGAACCGCTGCAGCGAGACCATGGCCAGGGCCAGTACCGGCAGCGCCGTCGTCAGGAGGATGAAGGCCGCGATCATCACCCGCGCGGGCAGGCGCCATCGGCCGAGCACCACCCGGTTCGCGCCGACGCCCTTTCCACCGATGGCCGCCGTGCGGGAGGTCCTGGCGATCCATGACTGCAGACCCCAGGCAACAACGATGACGAAGAGCATGATGCAGCTCAGGACGACGGCCAGGCTCGTTCGGGGCGGGTACTGGTTGCGCAGCAGGTGCAGGATCTCCGTCGACAACACCGGGACCCGCGCACCGCCCCCGATGATCGACGGCACGGAGAACATGGCCAGCCCCATGGTGGTCACCAGCAGCCCGCTGGCTGCCAGGGCCGGACGGATGGCCGGCAGCGTCACTCGCCACAAGGTCTGGAAGGGGCCGGCGCCGGACATCCTGGAGGCCTCCTCCAGGGCCGAGTCGATGTTCCTGAGCGCGGCGCTCATGACGACGTAGACGAACGGCGTGAGCTCAAGCACGTACAGGAACACCAGGCCGGGCCAGCTGAAGATGTTGAGCGGACCCTCTCCGTCCGTCGAGCCGAAGGCACCGCGGATCGCCGCGTTCAGCAGGCCGGCCCGGGGCGACAGCAGCATCACCCATCCGATCGCGGCAGCGACCGGGGGGACGAGCAGGCCAAGGACCGGCAGGATGGTCGAGAACCAGCCCAGGTGGGCGTCGGTGCGTTCGTTCAGCCAGGCCAGCGTCGAGCCGACGAGCATCGCGCCGAGCCCGCCGAGCGCGACCAGGACGGCGGTGTTCCGCAGCACGTCCGTCAGCCCGGGAAGCTGCAGTGCCTCCCTGACCGGACTCGCGGCCGCCTTGTCGCCGGTCACGAGGACGCCGGCAAGCCGCCACAGCGGGAAGGCGAGACTGAGCACGACTGCCGATCCAAGAATGGCGGACGCCACCGCCAGTCGCGAGCGACGACCGCGACGCTTGCCCGTTTCCGCTGCGGGGCGCCGGTCAAGTTGCGCGGCCTGCGTCACGACGGCTCCTCGGCGCAGAACATCATGACCCGCTCCGGGTCGACCATCAGTACGGCGTCGGCGCCGACGGGCAAGTCCCTCGTGGCGGCGGTCTCGATGGCCACGAAGCGCTCGGCACCGTCGGTGACGACCCACTGCGTGTGCTCGCCCAGGAAGATGTTGTCGCAAACCTCGACGTCCCAAGCGTTGCCGGCCGGGACGGACGACGTCTCGCGACCAACGACGATGTCGCACCATTCGGGCCGGAACATCACGGTGGCCCGCCGCCCGACGGTAGGCGGGGTCGAGGACCGCCACGTCCCCTGGATGCGCCAGCCATTCGCACCCTTGGCCACGATCCCGTCGCCGTCGACCGCGGCCACCGTCGCCTCCAGCTCGTTGACACTGCCCAGAAAGCGCGCGACGTACGGCGAGCGCGGCCGCTGGTACACCTCCCGGCCCGTGCCGAGCTGCTCGATGCGGCCTTCCCGCAGCACGGCGATGCGGTCAGCCAGTTCCAGCGCCTCGTCCTGGTCGTGCGTCACGTACACGGCAGCGAACCCCACGCGGCGCTGGATCTCGCGAAGCTCCTGGCGCAGCTGGGCCCGGACCTTGGCGTCCACGTTCGACAGCGGCTCGTCGAAGAGCACCACCTTGTGGTTCGCCACCAACGCGCGAGCCAGCGCCACCCGCTGCTGCTGCCCGCCGCTGATCTCGCTCGGATACTGTTGCGCCAGGCTGTCGCACTGCACGGTCTCCAGTGCGGCTGTGACCCGCTGCCTGAGCTCGGCCTTCGCGACCTTCAGCGATCTGAGTGGGTATGCCACGTTGTCGAAGACGCTCATGTGCGGCCACAGGGCGTACGACTGGAACAGCATCGACGCCCGCCGCTTCTCGGGCGGCAGGTTGATCCCGCCGGCCGACGAGTACACGGTGCGCCCGGCCAGCGTGACGAGGCCCTGGTCCGGGTCTTCGAGCCCGCCGAGACACCGCAGCAGGGTCGTCTTCCCGCAGCCGCTCGGCCCCAGCAGGACGAAGAACTCTCCTGCCGTGACGTGCAGGTCGACGCCGGCAACGGCCACGACCTGCTCGCCGCCGTGCCGGCGCCGGAACGCCTTGCGCAGGTCGCTCACGTCGATCAGTCGCTCAGGTTCCGTGTCGTTCGGGGCGTCCCGGCCGGCCGCCTGAGCACCCTGCGCCTCGGCCGGCGAGCTCACGAGGCAGCCCCGACGAGTTGGTAAAGTGCCTTCGTCCGGGCGGCATCAACCGACACGGGCGGGGCGACATATGCGCTGGGCAGCTTCAGCTCGCTGGCACCCGGGAGCATCGAGACACCGGTCGCCCCCTGGATGATCTTCTGCCCTTCGGCGCTCATCGCGTAGTTCATGAACACGCGGGCCGCCGTTGGATGGGGAGCCTTCGCCGGGATCGCGACGTTCTCCGAGTACCCCGTCGTCACCGCGGGCATGACGGCCTTGAGCGGTGCGCCTTGGTCCAGCAGGGGCTGAAGATAACTCGGTGTCGCCAGCGGGTAGACGCCGATCTCCCCAGCGGCCAGGGCCTGCATCGCGGGTACCACGCTGTCGTACTGCTTCGGCTGCTGGGCGACGAAGTCGGTGAGGTACCGATCGCCGTACTGCCGGGCGAAGAAGTCCAGGACCCTGGGGTACGAGATCGACGCCGTCCACGTCGGCTGTCCGAGCAGGCCCTTGAACTGCGGCTTGGTGAGGTCCTCGTAGGTCCGGGGTGCGTTCGTGTCCTGCACGCGATCCGTGTTGTACGCGATCTCGTACGGATTGATCTGGACCCTGAAGGAGTTGAAGACGAAGGCATCCTCGGGATAGCCCGCCATTGCGGGGAAGGATGCCGCGTCCAGCGAGACGAAGGTGTTCTTGGACATCTCGGACTGGAAGAACGCATCCGCGGCCACGTCCACGACGTCCGCCGTCGGGGTGCCCGCCTGCAGTTCGCTCAGGAACCGCTGGGTGATCGTCGCGCTCGGACCGCGCACCCAGGTGAGCCCGATCCCGTAGCGGGCACCGAAGTCCTTCTTGACGCGCTGCAGGATCGTCTCGTCCAGCGCGCTGTACAGCAGAACGGAGCCTTCCGTCTTCGCCTGCGCCAGCACGCTGGCCGGCAACTCATGCTCGATCGGGGTCAGGGCGGACGGGTCGCCGTCTGTCGTGCTACTGGGCGAACAACCAGCGACGACCGCCACAGTCAGCGCCAGCGCTGACGCGAATAACCAGGTCTTCGGACGCATCATGGCCTCGTTCGTGGGGTGTGTGACTCGCGAGGTATGTAAGTAGGGACATGCGTCCCACACTTCACGACCCTAGGCGTGGCGCGACTCACGTGTCAACGGTCCTGTCGCAGCGCGGGTGGCCCTGGTAGGCGCGCTTCCCCGCCGCAGGCGTTGCCGCCGGCGCGGGGTTCGAGGTCGCCGATCCTGGCGGCGCAAGTCGGCGCGGCTGTGATCGCGGCGCCGTCAACGTCGGGTTGGGTGTCTGCTGTTGTCCGCGGGAGTTCCTCGGCGCCGTTGGGTGGGCGCGACCGGGCTACGAGACCGCGCCGGACTGGGTGAGCAGGCTGGTGTACCAGCTGTCCGACGGGTGGTTCGTCGCCGGGTAGTTGGCCAGCGGGTTCGTCGCGTAGGTCGCGCTGTCGAAGTCCCAGCCGCGAACGATGTGGCCGCCCTGCCGGGCCGCGGTGATGAAGGCGCTGTTGGTCGCGGTCGAGGCGTAGAACAGCGCGCCTTCCTGCAGGATGGCGGCGTCCCCGGACTGGTACTCGTCGAACGCGGTCTGGACGTAGCGGATCCGGTCCGAGCCGACCGGGCCGGTCGAGTACAGCAGCGTCTGGGCGGGTGCGGCGCCGTCGGTGCCGGTCCGCACCGAGACCCGTGCGCTCCCGGCTGTGGAGGTCGCCGTGTCGAACAGGGCGTCCGAGGTCTTGCCGTTCGCGCTCCACGAAACCGTCATCGCGCCGGCGTTGAGGGTGCCGGTCCAGTTCCAGTTCTGGTTGTTCGACTGGCTGCGGTGGACCTCCCGCAGGGTGGTGCCGCCGTTGGTGAACCGGATCGTCGGCAGGACCCCGGAGTCGTACTGGTGGCTGGGTGACCAGGTGATCTCGCCGTCCGCGCCGATTGTCCCGACGTGGTACCAGAGCGTGTCCGCGGTCTGCGACTTGTGCACCTCGACCAGCTGGCCGTTGTCGTTGAGCGCGACGGCCGGGGTGGTCCCGGAGTCGTACCGGCCGTGGCGCAGCCACGTGATCCGGCCGTCGGCGCCGTAGGTGCCGGTCCAGTACCACAGCGCGCCGGCCCCCGAGTCGTGCACCTCCACGACCTGGCCCTGCGCGTTGATGGCGACCGCGGGGTGGTACCCGACGTCGCGCCGGTACTCGGTGCGGGTGCCGGCGTCGCCGGAGAGCAGGGTCAGGACGCGCCCGCGCAGCGAGCCGACCGTGCCCAGCGCGCCCGGCACGTCCTTGGCCATCAGCAGCCGCGACCCGAACGCATCGCGCAGTTCCTGGTTGAGCGCGGTCAGGTTGCCGGCCGCGAACGACGTGTTGTCGGTCAGGTCGTCCTTGAGGTCGAGCATCACCACCAGCGGCGCGTGCGCCGGGTGCGCCGCGGACCACGCCGAGACGGTCTGCAGCCAGTCGCGCAGGAGGTTGGAGGCCGGGTTGCCGGTGTGGTCGACCGCGTCGCCGGGGGAGTTGTGCCCGATCGAGTAGTCGTGGTTGGTCGCGTACCCGTTGTCGTGGACGTCGAACTCGATGAAGCGCACGCCGCTGTCGAGCTGGCCGGTGATCGAACCCTTGCTGCCGTCGACGTTCCCCGAGTAGCTGTTGTGGGTGGCCCGGAAGACCGCCGACGCGAAGGGCAGGCTGTCGCCCGGCGCGGCGGCCAGGCTCGTGGCCGGCACGGCCAGTGCCGCGGCGCAGGCGATGCCGAGCGTGACCACCGCCGCGGACGGCCGCCGCCCGCGCGTCAGGCGCAGTGCTGTCATGAAGGCCTCCAACCCGCGAGCGCGCCGCCCGGCACGTCGGACTTCATCTATGTCACGCAGTCGGCGTCGGGCTCAATGCGCGCGCGGTGAACGTTGGCGGTCGGAAAGTCAAAGGTATCGATGCCCCGCCGCGCGCTTACTGGAGGCATCCCTCCGAATGGTGTAGGTTCGTAAGGTGAACCCGCTGATCGATCGCCTGCGGGCGTACGATCCGGGCGGAATCCGCGTGCGCCTCGCGGCCCAGGTCGTCGTCACCATGACGGCCGCCATGGCCGCCGAATGGCTCCTCGTCCAGGCCCGGCACGACCCGGTGCCCGTCGTCGCGCTGATGCTCGGCGCGGTCGTCGCCCTCTGCGGGGTGTTCGCCGCCCCGATGTTCGACACCCCGCGGCAGCAGGCGCTGAACCTCGCGCTCATCCCGATCCCGGCGCTCGGCGGCATCGCGCTCGGCCTGGCGCTGGCCCCGCATCAGTTCTGGGGCTTCGGCGCCGTCATCGTCGTGTTGACCGCCGGCGCGTACCTGCGCCGGTTCGGCCCGCGCGGCTTCTTCGGTGGCGTCTTCGCCTTCAACGGCACCTTCTTCGGGCTCTTCCTGTACGGCGTGATCACGCTCGGGTCCCTCGGCTGGGTGACCGTCGAGGTCGTCCTCGCCGTCGCCGTCACCGTCGCCCTGCAGCTCACCGCGTTCCGCATCCGCAACGACCGCACCCTGGCCCGGCTCCGCCGCTCCTTCGGCGCCCGATCGCGCGCGGTGGCCGCCGTCGCGCTCGCGCTCACCGAGGCCCCGGCGCCTCGCCGCCGCGCACGACTCGTCCGGCTCCTGCGCCGGCGCACGCTGGCGTTCAACGAGGCCGCGCTGATGGCCGACGCGTACCTCGAGCGCCCGGGCGCGCTGCCGGCCGGGGCGAGCCCGGGCATCGTGCACCAGCGGCTGTTCGACCTCGAGCTGGCCGTCACGAACCTGGCCCGCTTCGCCGTCACCCTCGCCGACGCGGACCTGCCGCCGAAGCTGCGCGAGCTGGTGCGGGAGGGGCTCGCGGCCGTCGGCGAGCTCGACGCCGACCGCGCGGACGCCGCCGGCCGCCTGGTGCTGCAGGAGCTTCCCGACGGGCCGGCGCGCATCGTGGCACACCGCTTCGGTGGCTGCCTGCGCGCCGTCGCCGAGGCGTTGTACGGCCTGCGTGGCGGCCTTGGCCGCGACGAGCCCGAGGTCGAGTTCGTGGCGGCCGCGGAGCTCGCGGGCGGCTTCCTGCCGGGCTCGGCCGGGGTCAGCCAAACCGCCTCCGAGGAGCCGCAGATCGCCCGGCGCATCGGCCGGTCCGGGCTGCCACCCAACGTCAGGATCGCCGGGCAGATGGCCGTGGCCGCGACCGCCGCGCTCGTCCTGGGCTACACGGTCGACCACCGGCGCTGGTACTGGGCCGTGGTCGCCGCGTTCGTCACGTTCATGGGCGCACACAACGCGGGCGAGCAGCTGCGCAAGGGCTCGCTCCGCGTGATCGGCACGGTCGCGGGCGTCCTCATCGGCGCCCTGCTCGCGCACGCGATCGGCCCGCATGTCTACGCCGCGCTCGCGGTCATCCTGGCCGCGCTGTTCCTCGGCCTCTACCTGATGCGCTCCAGCTACGCGTGGTTCGTTATCGCCATCACCATTGCCGTTTCGCAGCTGTACGTCGAGCTGGGCGAGTACTCCGAGGACCTGCTCCTGCTGCGCCTCGGCGAGACGGCCCTCGGCGCCGCGGTGGCGCTGCTGACCGTGCTCGTCGTGATGCCGCTGCGCACCGGGCGGGTCGTGCGGGTGGCGACCCGCGAGTACCTGACCACGCTGGACGGCGTCGTCGCGGCCACGCAGCAGCAGCTCCTCGGTACCGGCTCCGATCTGCGGGCCGCGGTACGCCGGCTCGATGCCGCCTATCAGGCGCTGATGGCGACCCTGTCGGTGCTCGGCGTGCCGCTGCTGCCGGCCCCGTCCGCCCGCATCCTGTTCAGCAACAGCCTCTCCGCGTCGCGCAACTACGCGCGCAACCTGCTCACCGACGCGGCGGGTTCCGTGACCCTCGACGCCGCACAAGCCGAGGCGCTGGGGCTCGCGGCCGGCACGCTGCGAGCCTCGATCGAGGAGCTCATCACCCGGCTGCGGGGGCAGGAGCCCGGCCCGTACGTCCGCTCGGCCTCGCGCTTCGCCACCCTCGGCGCGGGACTGCACCTGCCCGAGACCGCGCCGCCCGTGCTGGCGCTACGGGATCTGCAGCTCATCGACGGCTCCCTCGCCGTGATCGCCGAGCAGCTGGGCCTGACGGTGGCCGCGCTCGACCAGGCCCACACGTGAGACTGGCGCACGCGGACTCGCGTTGTCTCCCGAGCGACGTCAGTGGCGGGGGAGGGCCGGTGTGATGTCGACCCCGGTCAGCTCCGCCGACCGCGACCACAGACGCGTCGCCTGGTCGCGGTCGGTGGCGGCGCCGGAGAATGTCTCGAAGGTCGGACGGGCCCGGCGCAGCGGCCGGCCCGGGCCGATGTGGCGGCCCGTGGGTGCGGCGGTCTCGGTGGCGGCGTAGAGGATCGGCGTCACGGCGTCGTCGATCGGCCGGCGCAGGACGAGTCCGAGCAGCGTCCCGACCACGCGGGCCGCGGGCGGCGCGGTGCGGTCCAGATCGGTCTTCGCCATGCCGGGATGGGCGAGCAGGCTGCGCACCGGTGAACCGGCGGCGCGCAGGCGGCGGTCGAGTTCCAGGCCGAACAGGACGTTGGCGAGCTTGGAGGTGGCGTAGGCGCCGCCCGGCGAGTAGCGGCGTTCGGCGGCGAGGTCGTCCAGGTCGAGGCGGCCCATGCGGTACAGGCCGGACGCGACGGTCACCACGGCCGGGTCGCGCCCGGCGGCCAGCCGGTCGAGGAGCAGGCCGGTGAGCGCGAAGTGGCCGAGGTGGTTGGTCGCGAGCTGGCTCTCCACGCCCTGCGGGCTGAGGCGCCGGGGCGCGGTTCCGATGCCGCCGTTGTTGATGAGCACGTCGGGGGTGACGCCGTCGGCGCGCAGGCGGTCGGCGAACCGGCGCACGGTGTCCAGGTCCAGCAGGTCGACGTGGCGGACCTCGAGGTCGGCCTCCGGGTGCTCGGCCCGCAGCCGGTCGCGCACGCGGCCGCCCTTGCCGGTGTCGCGGACCGCCATGATCACCCGGCCGCCGTGGGCGGCGAGGTGGCGGGTGATCGCCACGCCGAGACCGCTGCTGGCGCCGGTGACGACGAAGGTACGGCCGGTCTGGTCGCCGAGATCGACTGTGCTCCATGTGGTGGTGTCGGGCATGGGTACTCCTCAGCCTTAAGCGGATGACCTATCCGATTGAAGAGGGCTGGAACCGGATTGTCAATCCGGTTAGGTAGACTGGTGCCGTGACCGCGACGCTTCGTGCCGACGCCGCCCGCAACCGCGACAAGTTGCTGGCCACGGCCCGGCTGATGGTGGCCGCGGGCGATCTGTCGCTGCAGCTCAACGACGTCGCTCGCCGGGCCGGGATGGGCGTCGGCACCGTCTACCGGCACTTCCCGACCCGCCGGGCGCTCGTCGAGGCCCTCGCCGACGGCACCTTCACCGCCCTGCTCGACGACGCGCGTGCCGCCAGCCGGCACGACGACGCCTGGGCCGGCGTCGAGCTGCTGCTGCGGGCGCTGCTCACCCGGCAGCTGGCCGAGCCGACCTTCGCCGAGGTCATCTCCACCGGGCCGGACCTGGACGCCGGTCCGGGCACCACCGCTCACCGCGACGAGTTCGGGCGGCTGGCCCGGACCGTGCTCGGGCGCGCCAGGCGCGGCGGGGAGCTGCGACCCGGTCTCACCGACGAGGACCTGCACCACCTGGTCTGCGGCATCGTCTTCGCGCTGCGCATCGGCGACGAGCCGGGCGGGCGGGTCGATCGGTACCTGCGGGTGCTCCTCGACGGCATCCGCGCCACGACGCCGGCGCGGCCCGGCCGGTAGCCGCAGCCCTCTGCGGCCAATAGCCTTCAGAAACAGTTAACAAACCTTGACATTCGGGGGAGGAAGCCACTTTCATCAATGCATGCGTAGGTGGAGAGGTCTGGCGATCGGCGCCGCGTGCGTGACGGCCGCCGTGGCGGCGATTTCCGCGGTGGTGCTGCCGGCCAGCGCCGCCACGAACCCGATCGGTGATCCGGGGTTCGAGTCCGGGCTGTCCGGGTGGTCGTGCGGCGGCACGACGAGCGCCGCGACGGGCACCGTCCATTCGGGGACGTACGCGCTGAAGGCGACGCCCAGCGCCAGTGACACGGCCCAGTGCACCCAGTCCGTACCGGTCTCGCCGAACACGACGTACACGCTGACGGCGTGGGTGAACGGCAGCTACGTGTACGTCGGGGCCTCCGGCGCGAGCATCTGGACCCCGTCCACCGGTGGGGCGTTCCAGCAGCTCACGACGTCGTTCACGACTTCATCCACGACCACGAGCGTGACGGTGTTCGTGCACGGGTGGTACGGGCAGCCGACGTACTACGCCGACGACTTCGTCCTGACGGCCGGCTCGGGCGGCGGCGGCACGACGGCGCCGCCCACTCCCACGACGCCGCCGCCGACCTCCGCTCCGGCCAGCCCGACGCCGACCGGCAGCCCGACGCCGACGAAGAGCCCGTCGCCGACGAAGAGCCCGACGCCGTCGCCGACCGGTGGCACGGGCCCCGGTGCGAGCCTCGCGGCCTGCTCGTTCTGGTCAACCGTCACCCCGCCGGCCCGGGTCATCGGGCCGAGCCACAACTCGACGAGCCAGGGGCCGCTGATCAGCCTGAGCGGCCGGCTTCCCGCACCGTCCACGGTGACCGGTGCGCTCAGCGGCTCGAGCGTGACGATCACGTTCAGCCGGGTGACGGGCGCCGCGGCGTACCGGGTGTGGCGCAACAGCCAGTCGGTCGGCTGGGTCGACGACTGGGGCCAGGCCACGCTGTCCGTGACCGACACCGCGCCGTGCCGCAACGCGCACTACACGATCGCGGCACTGCGCTCCGACGGGAGCGACGCCTCCACCGGTGCGCTGTCGCAGCCGTACATCCTCGCCGACAGCGGTGCCGTCCAGCCGTACGCCATTCCCGCCGGAACCCAGTTCGAGTACGAGATCACGTCGTACAACGACCTCGGCCAGACGGCGAGCGGCATCAACACGGCGCTGGGCATCTGCGCGGTCGACACCCGGTACATCCCGTGGGGAACCCGCTTCAAGGTGGACGGGTACGGGTACTGCTACGCGGCCGACATCGGCACCTGGATCCAGGGCCAGATCGTGGACGTGTGGCTCCCCGGCGCCGAGGCCGACAGCTGGGGCGTGCAGAAGCGAACGATCACCATCCAGTAGCTCAGAGGATGACTTCACTCCCAGGGTCCCGGCGCCACAACGGCGCCGCCCGCCCGGGAAGGTACAACACCTGGCACCGGCGTCCGTGCGCCGGCGTTAGGCTGTGCTCGCGGACGCGACGGCAAGGTCGAGGCGACCGGGCTCGCTGGAATGGTGACGGGAGATGGATGCCCTACTTCCGGATCGGCGGCGTCGACCTGTATTCGGAAGTCGCCGGCGAAGGCGACCCGGTCCTCCTGCTGCACGGCGGCTTCTGCTCGCTCGAGTTCATGCGGGCGCAGTCCGATGCGCTCGTGCCCGACTATCGCGTGTTCGCCTTCGAGCGTCCGGGGCATGGCCGGTCGGCCGACATCGCCGGGGAGTACACGTACGCGCGGGGCGTCGCCGATACCCTGGCCTATCTCGATGCCGCCGGCCTGGAGTCGGCGCACGTCGTCGGCTTCAGCGACGGCGCGATCATCGGACTGCTGCTCGCGCTCGACCAGCCGGCGCGGGTGCGCTCGCTGGTCGCCATCAGCGCCAACCTCGATCCGTCGGCGTTCACGGCCGAGGCCGGCGCCGGTCCGGTGCTTGACGCGTTGCCGGAGCCGCCGGAGCCGGAGCCGGACGTCGAGCGGATGCACTACGAGCGCCTGTCGCCGGACGGCCCGGGGCATGCGGACGTCGTGCTGGCCAAGCTGATGCGTCTCTGGACGAGCGAGCCGCGCATCGACCCGGCCGACCTGGCCCGGATCGCGGCGCCGGTGCTGGTGATGTCGGCCGACCGCGACACGATCCGGCCCGACCACAGCCTCCTCATCGCCGCGTCCATCCCCGGCGCGCAGCTGTGCATCGTGCCGGGGACCACCCATCTGCTCGTCGCCGAGCGCCCCGATCTCGTCAGCGCGCTCATCCGGGACTTCCTGCGGCAGGCCGCGGCCGGTCAGCCGCGGGAGCGGCGCAGGAGCCAGACGAAGTAGGGGGCGCCGACCAGGGCCATCATGAGTCCGGCGGGGATCTGTGCGGGGGCGATGAGGGTGCGGCCGAGGATGTCGGCGACGCAGACGAGCAGGCCGCCGAGGAGCATGGCGACCGGGATGATGCGCCCGTGGCGGACGCCGACGAGGGCACGGGCGATGTGCGGGGCGACGAGTCCGACGAAGCCGACGACGCCGATCGGGATGACGCTCACGGCCCCGGCGACCGCCGCGATCGCGAGCAGCGTCAGTCGGGTGCGTTCCCGGCGGACGCCGAAGATGCGTGGGGTGTCCTCGTCGATCGCCAGGAGGTCGAGCCGGCGGCGCATCCCGAGCACTGCCGGGGTGGCGACCAGCAGTACGACGGCGACCGGCAGCACGTCGGCGAAGGTCCGGCCGTAGGTCGTGCCCGAGAGCCAGGTGAGGATGCGCGGCGTGTCCCACGGGTCGGCGCGTAGCAGCAGGAAGGTGCTGACGTCGCTCAGCGCGTATCCGCAGCCGATGCCGATGAGCAGGAAACGGTCGGGGAGCAGGCCTCCGCGCCAGGCCAGCAGGGCGATGAGCGCGAAGGTGCCGAGCCCGGTCCCGACGGCGGCGGCGATGAGCGCCGGACGTCCGCCGGCCAGGCCCGACGTCACGACGATGACCGCGCCGAGGCCGGCGCCGGCCGTGATGCCGAGCAGGCCCGGCTCGGCCAGCGGGTTGCGCACGGTGCCTTGCACGACGGTTCCGGCAAGGGCGAGCGCCGCGCCGGCGGCGACGGCCGCCGCGACCCGCGCGGCCCGGTCGTCGAGGGCCCGGCGGATCAGGTCCGGCGCGGTGCCCTGCAGCCAGAGCGCGAGGTCGCCGGTGCGTAGCCACAGGCTCCCGGCAAGCAGGCCGACCACGACGGCCGCGACGAGCAGCACCGCCGCGACGGCCACGACGAGGAGGAAGCGGCGGCGTGAGCGGGTCGCGACGCGGGCCTGTGGTGCCTCGCGCGCCGCGCCCGTGTCGCGCAGCCGGAGCGCGAGGACCACGATGACGGCGGCGCCGAGCAGCGAGGTCGGGATGCCGGTGGGAATCGAGGCGGCCGCCTGGGCGCCGAGCGCCGCCCGGAGGACGGCATCGGCGAGGAGCACGAGGAGTGCGCCGACGAGCCCGCAGGCCGGGATGAGGAAGCCGTGCCGCCGCAGCACGCCGACGCGGTTCGCGGCAAGGCGCACAGCGACGGGCGCGGCGAGGCCGATGAAGGCGATCGGGCCGGCGAGTGTCACCGAGATACTCGTCAGCAGGACGGCGCAGAGCACCGCGACGAGCCGGGTCGAACGGATGGGCACGCCGAGCGAGGCGGCCGCGTCGTCGCCCAGGCCGAGCACGTCGAGTCGCCGGGACAACAGCAGGGCGGCGCCGAGCACGACGATGATGACCGGGGCGGCGCGGCCGGCCGCGTCGAGGTTCAGCTGCGCGAGCGAACCGCTGCCCCAGGCGTACAGCCCGGTGGTGCTCTCCTTGAACAGGATCAGCAGCATCGCGGTCGCCGCGTCGAGAGCGAGCGCGACCGCCGAGCCGGCCAGGATCAGCCGGGTCGAGCCGATGCCCGCGGCGCTGCCGGCGAGGGCGAGCACGAGTCCCGCCGCGAGCAGGCCGCCGCCGAACGCGACGGCGCCCGAGGCCCACAGTGGCACCGCGAGACCCCATGCGGCGACCACGCACAGCGCGAAGTAGGAGCCGGCGGTGACCGCGAGGGTGTCCGGCGCGGCCAGCGCGTTGCGGGTGACCGACTGCAGCAGCGACCCGGCGGCGCCGAGCGCGACGCCGACCGCGATCCCGGCGAGCATGCGCGGCAGGCGGGAGCCGGTCAGCACGTCCCGGATCGGCACGCCTCCGACGTCCTCGCGCGCCCCGAGGAGGTAGCGCAGCAGGTCCCCGAACCCGACCCCGGAGGTGCCCTGCGTGACATGCCACAGCCCGGCCACGACGACCAGGACGAGCAGGACGGCCAGCACTGCCGCCCCGCTCGCGCCGCGACCGAGCCCGACGCGGGCCAGTGGCCGCGGCGCGGGCGTGTCGCTCACTGCTTGGTCAGGATGTTCACGTAGGCGTCGATCGCCTGCTCGTTCGACAGCGGTCCGCCGGCCCCCCAGACGCCCGCGGGGAAGGCGTACGCGCGGCCCTCCTTCACGGCCGGCAGCGCGGTCCAGATCGGGCTCTTGCGCAGCTCGCCGACGTAGCTGTCCGCAGTGTCGTCGTTGGAGTAGAACAGCGTCGCCCCGCCGACGGCGGTCAGTCCCTCGATGTCGGTCTGCGCGAGACCGTAGGAGGGGTCGACGCCCCCGTTGCCGTAGGCCTTGTCGATCTCGTCCGTCCAGGCCGGCTTCAGGCCGAGCTGTTCGCCGAGCTCGGTGAACAGGGCGCCCTTGCCGTACGGGCGGATGACGACGTTGCCGCCCTCGATCCAGCCGTCGAAGAACAGGAAGTCCGTCGCCTTCACGTTGGCGGCCGTGAGCTTCTGCCGGCCCTCGGTGAGGTGCTGGTCGAACTGCCGCAGCACCGACTCGGCACGCTCGGTCCGGCCGACCGCCGTCGCGATCATCGAGAAGACCTTCTTCATGTTCTGCACCTGGCCGGAGACGTCGGCCCCGAGCGTGGCGAGCACGGGGACGCCGCGCTGCTGCAGCTTGGTGAGCACCTCGTCGTCGGCCTTGAACGCCTCCACGATGATGAGGTCGGGGTTCGTCGCGTACAGCGCGTCGAGGTCGGGCTCACCGCGCTGGCCGACGTCGACGACCCCGGCGGGAAGCTTCTCCGCCTTCACGTAGGTGCCGTAGCCCTTCGGGTCGGCGACCGCGACCGGGTTGAGGCACAACGTGAGCAGGTCCTCGGTCTGCTGCCATTCCAGGACGGCGACCCGCTGCGCCGGCTTGGCGAGCTCCACCTTGCGGCCGACGCCATCCGTCAGCGACACCGGGCCGGTCGCGGTCTTCGTGGTGTCGTCGGCACAGCTCTGCGACGCGGGCGCGGTCGCGCTGGGCCCGGCGCCGGCGGAGTCGATGTTCGTGGTACCGCAGGCCGTGACCGTCACGGCGACGGCGGTGAGCGTCGCGGCGGTGGCCGCGAGGCGGGTGACAAGGATCATGCGAGGTTCTCTCCTGAGCGGATCGTGGATGTGGCCGAAGCGACGTTGCGGTTGCGGGCGGGATGCCGCCCGACGGGGTCGATGCGGAGGCGCCCGGTGCGCGGGTCGACGCCGACCTCGACGCGGAGGTCGTAGACCTCGCCGATGTGCTCGGCGGTCAGCACCTCGAGCGGGTCGCCCGCGGCGTGGACGTGGCCGGCGTGCATGAGCAGCAGCGTGTCCGCGACGCGTGCGGCGTGGTCGAGGTCGTGCAGCACGATGCCGACGGCGACGCCGTGCTCGTCGGCGAGGTCGCGGACCAGGTCGAGCGTCTCGATCTGGTACCGCAGGTCCAGATGGTTGGTCGGCTCGTCCAGGAGTACGACGCCGGTCTCCTGGGCCAGGCAGGCGGCGAGCCACACGCGCTGCATCTCGCCGCCGGAGAGTTCGCCGACCGCGCGGTCCGCCATGCCCCGCACGCCGGTGAGCTCCATAGCCCGGTTGATCGCGTGCCGGTCCGCCGCGGAGGGCCCCGCGAAGCCGCGCCGGTGTGGGTGGCGCCCGAATGCGACGACCTCGCGCACCGTCAGCCCGTGCGGGGCCGGCCGCGACTGCGAGAACAGCGTGACCTCCCGCGCGAACTGCCGGGCGCTCAGCAGTGACACCGCGCGCTCCGGCTGCCCGTCGTGGCCGCCGAGCACCACCCGGCCGTCATCCACGCGATGCAGCCGGGCCAGGGCGCGCAGCAGCGTCGACTTCCCGCTGCCGTTCGGCCCGACCAGTGCCGTCACGCGGCCGGGTGCCAATGTCACCGAGACGCCGTGGACGACCGCCGTCTTTCCGTAGCGCAGCAGCAGCCGCTCGCCACGCAGGGTGGTCGCCTGCTCCGGCCCGGCGGCCGCACGCTGATCGGTGAGCGGCACAAGTGGCGTGGGCATCGGTCGGCTCCGGATCACAGGGGGCAACGGGCGCGCGGCACCTTACGGAAGGTCGGGGCGCGCGGGGCCGTCGTGGTTCCAGGCTGGTTGAGCGACCGGGCTAAGTAAGGGTTGCCTTGCCTAAGTAACCCTAGGCGATGATCAAGCTGTCGGCAATCCGGGATCCGGGACAGGTGATACGGGATTCCGGACATCGGGCGTGGCACCATGCGCGAGCGCGCCGGGAGTCACCTTCATCACGCGCCGGAAGGCGGCGATGAACGTGCTCGGCTGGGCGTAGCCGAGCCGTTCGGACACCCCCCGCACATCGGCGCCCTCTGACAACCGCGTCAGCGCCTCATGGACCCGCAGCGCCTGTCGCCACTGCGCGAACGACAGCCCCGTCGCGCCGCGGAATGCCCGGGTGATCGTCCGGTCGCTCACGCCCAGGAGGGCCGCCCACTCCTGCAGGCCACGATCGTCGGCGGGATCCTCGAGCAGGGCCTCGGCGATCGCGTCGATCCTCGGGTCCCCGGGCAACTCCAGCGCGAACTGCCGCTCCTCCGGCTCGAGCACGTCGAACACGACCGCCTCGGTCCGGGCTCTCGCCCCGGCATCGAGATCCTTGCGCGCCAGGCGCAACAACAGCGACTCCAGCAACGTGGTCATCGCGATCGACGTCGGTCCCGCGAACGCGATCGGCGTGAGGTCGGGAGCGAAGAAGGCATCAAAGAGGTCGGCCTTGGCCGTCAGCCGACCCCCGTGGACCACTCCGGCGGGCATCCACAGGCCGAACCCCGCGGGCACGGTGAAGATCCGGTTGCCGACACGGGAGGTCAACGTCCCGCCGCGCACCCACACCAGTTCGTGCATGGGATGCGAATGCGGTGACCACTCCGTCGAGGCCCCGGTCGCTTCGGACTCGGCGACGATCACGGACGGCGCCGGGCCGCCCTCCGGTACCGGCACGGCCCTGCGGACCACCGTGCCCGGTTCGCGCCGCCAGGTGCCAAGACCGATGTCATCGTGGGACGGCGAAACCATGCCGGCGAGGGTACGGCGATCGACGGTACGAAAGAATCGGCCGGTCGACCGCCGCCGGGCCCGGGCGCCCCCTGGCGACTGACGGGTGACTCGGTTCATACAGTGGAGGGATGCAACCCGTCGTCCGTGCCCTCAACGTCCTGCAGGCGCTGTCCAACAGGCCTGACGGAATGACGCTCCAGGAACTCCACCTGGAGCTCGGGGTCCCTCTGGGGAGCATGCACCGCATCCTGGGGGTACTGCGCGAGCAGCGGTTCGTCAGCCGGTCGCCGATCGACCTCCGCTATTTCCTCGGGCCGGCCGTGCGCGATCTGACCGAGAAGAACGTGAGCGAAACCGGCGGGATGCAGTCGCTCACCACCGTCGTGCGCGAGCTGTCGCAGGCGACGGGGGAGACGGTCTTCCTGACCGAGCTCCACGGCAGCGAGGCGATCTGTGTCTCCCTGGTGGAGGGCGTCTACCCGCTGCGGCTCTTCGTCCGTCTGGGGCAGGTCATGCCGATGAACGCCGCCGCGGCGGCGCGGATCCTCCTCGCGTACCTGTCGCCCGAGGTCGCTGCCGAACTGCTCGGGTCGCACGGACTCGACGAGTTCACGCCGTCGAGCCCGCACACCGTCGAGTCCGTCGTCGCGCGCTTTCCGGACATCCGGGAGCGGGGCTACGACATTGCCGCCAACGAACTGGATGAAGGCGTCTGGGCGGTGGCCGCCCCGATCTTCACGTCGACCGGCCGGGTTACGGCCAGCGTGACCCTCGCCGGTTCGGCGAGCCGGTTCGCCACCGCGGACAGCCGGGACGCCACCATTCGGAGTGTGACGGACGCGGCCGCCCGGATGTCGACACTCCTGGGCTGGAGTCCCGGGGTCTGATCCTCCCGGAACGCGCCTCGCTTCCACGCATGCACGCCGGTTGCCGCCGGCGGCTGTTGTGCTGCCCAGTGCGGTACGACACAGCCAGGATTTGCGGGGATAAAGGCCGCGAACAGGGCAGAAGCGGCGGTACGCCACTGGCGTAGTCGTCTTCAGATGTGGAAACATTCCTTCCGCGAGATGGAAGGAGTGCCATGGTGGCTGACGGTCTTTCGCTGACCGGGCGGATCGAATGGCTCTGTGTCGGCGCCGCGTCGATCCTGCTCAGCGGCGACGAGGAGATCCGCACCGGCTATCTGAAGACCCCCGTCGGCGAGGTCTGGGTCTCCCGGAGCGGACTCTCCGGGGACGAGCAGGTCTACGCGACCCACGGCGGTCCGGACCGTGTCGTGCTGAGCTACTCGACGGTCAACTACGAGTTCTGGAGACAGAGCCTCGGACTGGACTTCCCGGAGTACGCGGCCCTCGGCGAGAACTTCACCACCACCGGCCTGACCGAGTTCGAGGTGCACGTGGGAGACGTCTTCGCCGTCGGCGGGGCCGTCATCCAGGCGGCCCAGCCGCGTTCTCCCTGCCACAAGGTGGCGGCGCGGTACCGCAGGCCCAAGTTCACCATCGAGGTCGCCCGGAGCCACCGCACGGGAATCCTGTACCGGGTGCTCCAGGAGGGCGTCGTGTCCACCGGCGACACGATGCAACTCGTCGCCCGTGAGGGGCACGGCTACTCGATCGCTGACGCGAACCAGATCCTCCTCGACCGCAAGGACATCGAAGGCGCCCGGTCCCTTCTCGACGTCGACTCGCTCGCGGAGGCCAAGAAGGCCGAACTCCGGGAGCGGATAGCGAAAAGCGCCCTGACCGACCTGAAGGAGACCCCGTGATCCGAGTACATGTCGACCTCGGCCTTTGCCAGGGCTTCGCCAACTGCGTGATGGTGGCGCCGGACCACATCGACCTCGACGACAACAACAAGGCGGTGGCGGTCAGCGATCGCTTCCCCGACTCCGACCTGCCGGATCTGACGGAGGCCGCCGAATCCTGCCCGGCTCTGGCGATCCGCCTCGAACGGGTCGAGCAGTGACGAGCACGACGGTCATCGTCGGTGGCTCCCTGGCCGGGCTGCGCACCGCGCAACAACTCCGCGCCAAGGGCTACGACGGAACGCTGACGCTGATCGGGGCGGAGCGGCATCTGCCGTACGACCGCCCGCCCCTGTCGAAGCAGGTGCTGCTGGGCGAGTGGCCCGAGCGGCAGACCTACCTCGTCACCGCGCAACAGCTCGCCGAGCTGCGCGTCGACGTCCGCCTCGGTGTGGCCGCCACGGGCCTGGACCGCGGGCGGCGGCTCGTCACGCTCGCCGACGGCAGCCGGATGGCCTACGAGCATCTCGTCATCGCCACCGGGTCGCGACCGCGCGCGATCCCGAAGCCGGCCGGCGCACCCCACGTCCATACGCTGCGCACGCTCGACGATGCCCGGCTGGTCGCCGCGAAGCTGGCGCCGGGCCGGCGTCTGGTCATCATCGGCGCGGGCTTCATCGGCTGCGAGGTCGCCTCCTCCGCCGTGGCCAGAGGCGTCGTCGTGACCCTCGTGTCCCGTGAGCCCGTCCTGATGCCGCAGTTCGGTCCGCGCGTCTCCGACTACCTGATGGCGCTGCACCGCGGTGCCGGTGTGGACCTGGCGCTCGGCGTGGACGTCGAGTCGATCGGGCAGGCCGCCGGCGAGGTCGCCTCGATCGAGCTCACCGACGGGCGGGTGCTCCACGGCGACCTGGTCGTCGTCGGTATCGGCGCGGTCCCGAATGTGGAGTGGCTGGCGGGCACGCAGCTCGCCGGGCCCGACGGTGTCCGGGTGTCGCGGCACGGCCAGACGGTCGATGCCGCGATCTTCGCGCTCGGTGACGTGTCGGCCTGGCCCTGCGCCGGAGGTTCGGGCTTCCGGCGCTCGGAGCACTGGTCGCACGCGGTCGAGCAGGCGAAGATCGTTGCCCGGGCGATCGTCGAGGGGACGTCCTTCGACCCCGGACCGGCTGTGTCCTATGCCTGGTCGGACCAGTACGGCAGGAAGTTCCAGACCGTCGGGCAGGTCTCCGCCGCGCTGCGCCAGGTCGTGTCGGCGAACTGGGCCACGGCGGACCGTCAGCGCCACTGCCTCTACCTCGACCACCAGGGCCTGGTGACCGGCGGTCTCTTCATCGACAGCGCCCGGGCCGCCGGGCAGCTGCGACGTGCTCTGCAGGGGCAGGCAGGGCCGGTACGCCCTGACTCGCTCGGTGCGTAGCCACGTCGGGCGTTGTGACCGGCAGCAGCAGCGCCGGTCACAACGCCCGATGTGTTCGGGGGACAGCTCACCTCGTCCAGCTGCCGTATGCGGAGAACATCGTCCGTAGCAGCCGATCGTTGTCGACGGTCTTCACCACCCGGACCGGCTTGGCCCGGGAGATGTCCAGCCCGACGTGCAGCCGCAGGCTTTCCTTCGTCCAGCCGATGGGGCGTCCCCGGGTGAGCGTGCCCTGCGTCTCCACGTCGACCATCATCTCCTCGACGGTGACGATGCCCGGATCGATGAGCAGGGCGACCGCGAGCGGGTCGTGCAGCAGGCACCCGTCGATGTTGCGCCACGCGGCGGCCAGATCGATCCAGGGGCGGGTCGTCTCCACCACGTACCGGGTCAACGGCGAGCGGTCCGGGTCCACGAGGTCCAGGTCCTGGTGCCGGAGCAGGGTCTGCGAGGTCGCATCCAGCGGCAGGAGCGTGATCGGGCACCCGGAGGTCAGCACGATCCGGGCGGCGTCCGGGTCGATGCCGAAGTTGAGTTCCTGCAGGAACCCGGGCACGTCGAAGGCGCCCCCCATGATGACGATCTCCCGGACGAGCTCCGGCAGGCCGGGGTCGAGCTGCAGCGCCTGCGCGATGTTGGTCAGCGGGCCGATCGCCACGATGGTCGTCTCGCCCGGATGGGCGCGCACGTGCCGGACGATCTCCGCCGCGGCCCCCAGCGCGGCCTGTGCGTCGTACGCGCCGGGTGGGGGCACGGCGGACCAGGCCGCGCGTACCGCGTCGCTGTGCGAGGTCCGGTCCTGCCGGCTCCGCCACGGTTCGCTCGGCTCCAGCAGCGCGGTGCCGGCCCCGGCGTACACCGGAATGTCGAGTCCGACGAGGTCGACGAAGGTGCGGGCGACGGCGTAGCCCTGATCCCGGTGGGTGTTGCCGGACACGACGGTGACCATGTCGAGGTCGATGGCCTCGGAGGCGACGGCGAGCGCCAGGGCGAGGCCGTCGTCGATGTCGGCGCCCGGGATTCCGTTGCCGGGGTCGCAGTCGATGATGATTCGGCGCCGGTTCGGCAGCGAGGCGGTTTCCATCACTCTTTCTCACCAGTGGATGCGAGGGACGATGTGAACTGGCGCTGCGCGAAGAGCAGGACCACCAGCGGGACGAGCGCGGTCAGCGTGGCGGCGGCGAACATCTGGCCGTAGTCCACGCCCGATTCCTGGGCGAAGTCGGCGATGGCCACGGGCGCGACGCGTACGTCCGGCGCCGGGGCGATGAGCAGCGGCCACAGGAAGGACTGCCATTGGAAGACGAACAGGATCAGGCCGGCCCCGATCATCGACGGCCGGGACAGCGGCAGGTAGATCCGGCGGTAGATGCCGAACCATCCCAGCCCGTCCATCCGGGCGGCCTCGCTGAGCGAGATCGGGATGCCGAGGAAGAACTGGCGCAGCAGGAAGATGGCCAGCCCGTTGCCCACGGCCGGCAGGATCAGCCCGATGAGGGTGTTCTGCAGGTCCGCGTGCCGGAACGTGGTGGCGAGCGGGATGGCGATCGCCTCGAACGGCACGAGGAAGCTGACGACCATGACGCTGAACAGCACGGTCCGGCCGGGGAACGGGATCATGGCCAGGGCGAACGCGGCCAGTGAGGACACGGCCAGCCCGAGCGCCACGCTGACGGCGGTGACGATGACGGAGTTCAGCAGTGCGAGGGTGAAGCTGCTCTCGAGCACCGCGCGGTAGTTGTCCAGCGAGACCGTGGTGGGCACCACCGTCCGGATGGAGACGGGCGAGAGATAGCGGAATATCTCGTCGCCCGGCCGCAGGGAGGAGATGACGGCCCACAGCAGCGGCGCGACCGCCAGGACGGCCGCGGGAATGACGATCAGGAGCGTGCGGCGCCCGGTTCGTCGTTCGTGATACCTGGGGACGGTGTCGGCCATGGCTCAGTCCTTCCCCGGGAGCATCCGGAACTGCACGGCAACCACCGCGATGACGATGCCGACCAGGACGACGGTCGCCGCGGCCGAGCTGCCGGTGTCGGAGAGCGTGTAGGCGCGTTCGAAGATGAAGTTCATGATGAGGTTGGTGGAGCCCTCGGGGCCGCCCTGCGTCAGGATGCGCACCGGGGCGAACACCAGGAAGTTCGCGACCGTGTCGGCGACGAGGACGAACAGCAACGGCCGCCGGATGCCGGGCAGCGTGATGTGGAGGAACTGCTTCCATCCGGTGGCCCCGTCGAGGTCCGACGCCTCGTAGAGGCTTCGGGGGATCTCGTGGATGCCGGCGACCAGGAAGGTCATCCAGTAGCCGACGCCGACCCAGCTGCACAGAATGATGATCGACATGAGCGCGGTGGCGGGGCTGACCAGCCATGGTACGGACGGGATGCCGAGCGCGCCGAGGAGGCCGTTGAGCGGACCGTCAGGGCGGAACAGCACACCCCAGACGATGGCCGACACGGTCTGGGGGACGGCGATGGGCAGCAGGATGAGGGTCCGCCAGATGCCGACCAGTGGCACGCGCCGGGTGAGCGCGACGGCCAGGAACAGCGCCAGCGCGATCTGGAGCGGGTTGATGACGAGCGCGAACAGCAAGGTCGTCTTCAGCGAGCCGAGGAACTGGGGGTCGGTGAAGAGATAGGTGAAGTTCGCCATCGACAGTTCGCCGAGCCGGTTCGTGAACGACGAGACGACCGCGTCGAAGGAAGGAACGAGCCGCAGGAAGACCAGGCCGGCGAGGGCGGGCAAGAGGAACAGCGCGGCGGTGGCGACGGCGCGTAGGCGGGCCCGGGATCGCGCTCGACCACGAGAGGCGGAGGGGGATCCGCTGGGTCCGGAACGGCCCGTGGTCGGGCCGGGGCGTGGGTTTGCTTGGGTCACCATGATGTCTTTCCGATGAGGGTCCCGGCCCCGGGCCGCGCACGCGCGCAGGCCCGGGGCCGGCGCGCTACTTGTACTGCGACAGCTGCCGCTTGAGGGTGTCCTGCGCGGCGGCGAGGATCTTCCCGGGGTCACCGCCGTTGCGGATGTCGGCGAACGCCTTGTTCACGATCGTCTCGAAGTCGATGTACCCGACCGACGAAGGCCGGCGGATCGCGTGCTCATCGGTGTCGGTGGTGAGCAGGGTGCCGTACTGCCCGGTCTGCTTGGAAGCGACGCCGTCGATGTAGTGGATGTACTTCGGGTACGCCTTCTGGTTGACCGGCGGGAGGTTGAACTTCGTCGACGTCGAGGTGGCGCCGTCGGCGGACAGGGACAGGTAGCGGGCGAGTTCCTGGGCTGCGGCCTGGTGTTCGCTGAAGTTGCTGACGGCGACCGCCCACGAGTCCGTCGGGGTGACGACCTTGCCACCGGCGGCGTACGGCAACGGGGCCATGCCCCACTTGTCGGCGAGGCCGCTCTTCTGCAGGTCGGTGATGCGGGCCGGGCCGGCGACGTAGAACGCCACCGATCCGTTCTTGAACAGGTCGGGCATCTGCGCGGACGCCACGCCGCGCGGGGAGAGGCCGGAGGAGTACAGGTCGGCGTACCACGTGCCGAAGGCGCGCCACTGCTCGGTGTCGATCGCCGGGGTGAGGTTGCGGTCGCCCTCCAGCCCGGCGCCACCGCCCATCGACATGATCACGGGCTGGAGCGCGTAGTACGCGTCGACCTGCTCGAAGGCGAAGCCGTACTGCGCCCCGGCGGACTTGGCCTTCGCGGCGGCGGTCAGCGTCTGGTCCCAGGTCCAGCGGCTGGCGTTGTCCGCTCCGGGCTCGGCGATGCCGGCCTGGGCCAGCAGGCTCTTGTTGTAGAAGAGGAAGTTGTCGCTGGTCCACAGTGGATAGCCGTACTGCTTGCCGTCCCAGGTGACCGAGGAGATGCCGCCGGCGGTCAGGGAGTCCTTCATGTCGGCCTGGTCGGCGGACACGTCCTTGAGGAAGCCCTTGGTGGCCAGGCTCGGCAGGCGGGGCGGGTCGACCGCGATGACGTCGATGGAGGTGTCCTTCGAGCCGAGTCGCGCCTGGGTCTGCGCGGCGATCTCGGTGAAGGGCAGGATCTGGATTTCGACCTTGATGTTCGGGTGTTCCTCGTGGAAGGCCGCCACCGCTTCGTCGAAGACGCCCTTGTGCGGCGCGACGAAGGTGATGGTGGCATCGGCGTTGGGGTCGTCGCTGGGGGAGGCGCCGCAGGCGCTCAACGCCAGTGCGGCAGCCGCCAGCGAGGCGCTGGCGATCAGGCCGACGCTTTTCGTCATGGTAAGGTCCTCTGTTGATGGTGGCCTCCAGGTGCCGCCCTTGTCTGCCAACTCAGTCGGCACCTGGTGGTTCTCTCTGATCTGGGTCGTGCAGCCGCAGGAGCGGCGACGGATGAGCTCGACATCGCACATGACGTGCCTCGACCTCTCCGTGGTCTGGGCGCGCGCCAGACTGACTGCCTGTCGTGCGATCTCGGCCAGCGGCTGACCAACGGTGGTCAGCGGCGGCACGCTGTACATGGACTGCTCGGTCCCGTCGAACGTGATGATGGCCAGGTCCCGCGGCACTTCGACGCCGGTGTCGGCCGCGGCGGCCAGGACGCCGAAGGCCTGCATCTCGTCGGTGACCAGCACCGCGTCGGCCGTGCCACGCGCGAACAACTTGATGGCGGCTTCATAGCCGCCCGCTCTGGAGAACGGCGCCTCGACGAACAGGCTCTCGTCGTTGGGCAGGCCCTGTGCCTTCAGGGCCTTGCGCCAGCCGCCGATCCGTTCGACCGAGGTGAACAGGTGTGACGGTCCGGCGATGATGGCGATCCGGCGGTGGCCGTGCGCGATGAGATGGTCGGTGGCCATGGCGGCGCCGTCGAAGTTGTCGACCACGACCGAGGCGATGCCGGAGAACCTGTCCCGCCGGTCGAGCGCGACCACGGGTATGCCGGCTCGGATCGCCTCCTGCACCGGGGCGTGGTGGCCCACCCCCACGTAGAGCAGGCCGTCGACCTGTCGCTCGACGAAGCTCGTGATCAGGCGGGCCTCCCGGACCGCACTCTCGGCCGAGTTGCCCACGAGGAGCACCCGCCCCTCCTGGAACACCTCGTCTTCGATCGCTTTGGCGAGGGCGGAGAAGAAGGAGTTGGAAACGTCCGGAACGACCAGGCCGAGCACTCCCGATCGCCCGCCGGCCAGCGCCTGCGCGATGGCGTTGGGCCGGTAGCCGGTCCGTTCGATGGCGTCGAGGACCCGTTGGCGGGTGGCCGGCGCGACCGAGCGGGGCCCGTTGTTGATGACGTAGCTGACGACGGCGGCCGAGGTCCGGGCCTCCCTGGCGACGTCCTGCCGGGTCACCCTGCGGGGGCCCGTCATCGCGACGCCGCTTCGCGCCGCAGCACGTCATCGACCTGCGAGCGGGTCGGGAAGGCCGAGGCGGCGCCGGTCCGGCCCACCGCGACGGAGGCCGCCGCCAACCCCCGCCGGGTCGCCTCCGCCAGCGTTTCCCCGTGCGCCAGGCCGGCGGCGAGGGTGCCGGTGAAGCAGTCGCCGGCGCCCGTGGTGTCGGTGACGATCGCGGGAAACGCGGCCTCGTGGCGTGCCCCCTGCCGGTCGGCGAGGACCACGCCGTCGGCGCCGAGCGTGATGACGACCGAGCGGACTCCGGCGGCAACGAGCCGTCGGGCTATCGGCAGGGCGTCCTCGATGCCGCCGATCGGTGCCGGGTCGCCGCCGAGCAGGCCGATCAGCTGGGTGGCTTCGTGCTCGTTCACGACGAGTGGGTCGGCCCGGCACAGGGTGTCCGGGTTGACCGGCAGGACCGGTGCGAGGTTCAGCACGAACCGGGCACCCGCCTTCTCCGCCGACTCCGCGGTCCAGTCGAGGACCGGGGCGGGGAGCTCGCCCTGGATCACGACGACCGCCGGTGGTGTCTCGCGGTCCCGGAGGTTCGCGTCGATCATGTCCTGGTCGATCCGGTCGACGGGCCCGGGTTCGACGATGATGAGGTTTTCGCCCCGCTCCTCGACCACCACGGTGGCCCGTCCGGTCGTCCGGCCCGCGACGGCGCCGACCTGTGCGACCGAGACGCCGTGCGCGAGCAGTGCGGACCGGACGATGCCGGCGCTGTCGTCGTCGCCGACGACGCCGAGCAGTTCGCAGGGCACTCCCATGCGGGCGATGGCGACCGCTTGGTTGGCCCCCTTGCCTCCGAGCCCGTCCAGGGCGCGCTGCGCGATGACGGTCTCGCCCGGTCGGGGTAGGTGGGACACCAGGAGCGACCGGTCGTGGTGAATCGAGCCGACGACCAGGGCGAATGGTGCTCTCCGCGCCGAATCGATCATTTGGCTCTCCTTCCGGCCCGGGTGAGGTTTCGCAATCTACGCGCGTTGAAACAGGGCGTCAACGGGTTCTGGAATCGATGTTTCCATCACGCGGTACGGCTACCCGGCGGTCGGGGGCGCCGGTCAGGCGAGCGCCACGACGTCGCGAGCGGCGGTGACCTCCGCGACGAGTTCGTGCCGCGGTGTCCGGAGGAACCCCTGCTCGATCATCTGGTCGAGCTGCCGGAGGAACGGGTCGAAGAAGTTTCGCGCGTTGAGCACCGCGCACCGTACGGTGCTGAACCCGAGGCGCCGCAGGTTCACGGCCTCGGCGAGTTCCTCGAGGGTGCCGGGGCCGCCGGGCAGGGCGACGACGACGTCCGCCAGTTCGAGGATCCGGGCCCGGCGGTCGGGGCGGCTCGCCGCGATCTCCACCCGGGTCAGCCCCGGATGGGGAGCCTCGTCTCCCTCGCGCCGCGGGGGCAGGATGCCGGTGACCGACGCGCCGCGAGTGAGTGCCGTTGCGGCGGCGAGCCCCATGATGCCGGCCGAGCCGCCGCCGTAGACGAAGTCGCAGCCGAGGTCGGCCAACCCGGCGATCAGCGACACCACGCCGTCGTGCAGGTCCTCGTTCCCGTTCGCTGAGCCGCCGTAGAAGCCGACACGCATGGTTCCTCCTCTGGTCGTCGCCGTGCTTGACATGCCGAGGGAATCGGCCAATACTCCCAAGCCTGATTTGGAAGTCATGTTTCCGTGAGACGGAAACGAGCAACAGGCTACCGACCGAGGGAGTTGGAGTGCAGCCAGTACCCCCGGAGCCCGTCGACCTGTCCGTGCGCATCCGGGACCTCACCTTGGCCAGCCCGGTGATGCCCGCATCGGGATGCTTCGGCCCCGAACTGGGCCGGATGCTCCCTATGCGGGAGATCGCCGCGGCCGTCACCAAGACGGTCTTCCTCCAGCAACGTGCCGGCAACCCGGCTCACCGGCTCACCGAGATCCCGGCCGGCGTCGTCAACAGCGTCGGGATTCCCAGCCGCGGCCCGCGCGGTTTCCTGGCCCACCAGTACCCCGCCTACCAGGCGCTCCCCGCTCCAACGATGGTCAGCATCGGCGGGCACTCGCCGGCGGAGTACGAGCAGATCGCGGCCCAACTCGGTGACGCCGGCGCCGGATACGAGATCAACGTCTCGTGCCCCAACCTCGACACCGACGGCCGCGACATCGGATCCGACCCGGCCACCCTGTTCGACACGGTGTCCAGGGTGCGGGCGATCACCGGCAAGCCGCTCATCGCGAAGTTGCCCGTGATGGTGGCGTCCATCGCCGAGTGCGCCCTGGCGGCCCAGGAGGCCGGCGCCGACGCGGTGTGCATCGCCAACTCCGTCCCGTCATTGCCGCTCGAACCGGGCAGCCTCAAACCGGCGCTCGGCAACTACGTCGGCGGCCTGACCGGCCCACACATCCGCCCCATCGTCCTGCGGCTGGTCTGGCTCGCGGCCAAGGCCGTCAACCTGCCGGTCATCGCCTGCGGCGGGATCAGCAGCGCCGACCACGCCCTGGAGTACTTCTCCGTCGGAGCGTCGGCCGTGCAGGTCGGCACCGCGAACTTCAGCCGTCCCTTCGCGATGGTCGACATCGTTCGCGGACTGCACTCCCGCTGCCAGGCGGCGGGTGTCCCCACGATCGCTGCCCTGCTCCACCGCGACGTCACGCCCGCCTAGCCAGCAGTACCCCTTCAGGAACGAGGTCACCCGATGCCCGAACTCGCCGGCCTTTCCGCCCTCACTGCCCCCCTGACCCGGTCCGACGGCGCCGAGCGGTGGCTCGACCTGGGCTTGGACCCCCAGCTGTCCAACCAACTCGGCGCCGCGATCGCCGCCATCCTCAGCACCCGCGGCGTGACCGTCGTGCTCAGCATGGAGGGGGAGGAGGAGGCGGTCCTGGCGCACGTGGTCGCGTCCGCGATGCGCGCCCGGCGCGTCACCGTCGTACAGGAACGCGGGCTCCTCTTCACCTCCGCCGAACTGCCGCCGGAGTCGACCGTGGCGCTCGTCGCCACCCAGCTCGCCAACTCCCGGCCCCTGCTGCCGGTGGCGACGATGATGCGGGACCGGGGGCACCGGTTCGACTGCGCGATCACCCTGGACCCGCCGCAGCTGCACACCGGTCTGTAGCCGGCCCACCACCGCAGGAGCATTCCATGCCCACCCATGCCACCTTCCGCACCCTGCAGGCCACCTGGCTGGAGAACGCGCTGCGGCAGTACGCCGCCCTGTCCGAGCCCGGTCCGGGTGTCTCCCGACTCGCCTACACCCGCCTCGAACGCCAGGCACACGAGCTCTTCGCCGCGCAGCTGGCCGATCTCGGGATTCCGTCCCACACCGACGCCGCCGGCAACACCATCGGCGAGCTGCCGCCCAATGCCGGGCCCCGGCCGGGCGCGATCGGCACCGGCTCGCACCTCGACAGCGTCCCGCACGGCGGCGCGTACGACGGCGTGGTCGGCGTTGTCGGCGCCCTGGCGGTGGCCGCCGCCGCCGGCGCCCACGACCGCCCCCGCCACCACCCGTGGCGGTTCGTCGCCTTCGCCGCCGAGGAAGGCGCCCGGTTCGGCCAGGCCTGTAACGGCAGCCGGATGGTCGCCGGCCTCACCGGCGCGCCAGATCTCCGCCAGCTGACGGACAGCACCGGCACCACGATGGCGGCCGCCATGGCCGAGTGCGGGCTCGCGCCGCACGATGTCGAGGCGGCCCGGTGGGACCCGCGGGACTGGAGCGCCTTCGTGGAGCTGCACATCGAGCAGGGCACCGTGCTGCAGGACCGCGGCGTGCCGATCGGGCTGGTCGACACCGTCTCCGGCTCGACCCGCCTCCGCGTGTCGCTGACCGGCGTGGCCTCCCACACCGGCGGCACGCCGATGGACGGCCGCCATGACGCACTCGCCACCGCCGCGGAATGCGTGCTCGGCTGTGAACGGCTGGCCCTGGCCGCGGCCGAGGTCAATACCCGGATCACCGTCGGCTCCCTGACTGTCGAGCCGGGCGCCATCACCATCATCCCCGGCCGGGTGGTCTTCACCGTCGACGTCCGCGAGACCGACCACGGCCGCCAGCGCACGGCGACGGACGCGGTCAGCCGGCACTGCCGGGCGGTCGCCGCCCGGCGCGGCGTCGACATCGAGATCGAGGAACTGGCCGACACCCCACCGGTGGGCCTCTCGAGCGAGGTGCGGTCGGCGGCCGGCGACGCGGCGGCGACCCTGGGACTCGCCACCGCCGTGATCCCCAGTGGCGCCAGCCACGACACCCAGCAGGTCAGCCGGCTCACGGCGGCCGGGATCGTGTTTGTGCCGAGCCGTGGCGGACTCTCGCATTCCCCGGACGAGTTCAGCACCGCCGAGCAGATTGCCGACGGCACCGCCGTGCTCCTGGAGACCATGTACCGGCTGGACGCCCGGCGATGACCGCCATGCCTCCGGCGACCCTGCTGGACGTGCTGCCCGCCCGCCACAGGCCAGAGCCGACGTGCGAGCCGGCGATCATCGTCAGCCACGCAAGACTGTCCCCGGCCATCTTCCGGCTGGTGCTGCACGCGCCCCACATCACCGCGAGCGCCCAGGCCGGGCAGTTCGTGATGCTCAGCGTCCCGGAGGTGGCGGGGCGGGTCATCCAACTGCCCCGGCCGATGGCCATTCACCGCCGCCACCGGGATGCCGGCGACATCGAGGTCATCTACAACGTCCAGGGTCCGGGCACTGATGCTCTGAGCCGGGCCCGGGAGGGCGGCACGCTGCTGGTCACCGGTCCGCTCGGCCGCGGCTTCGACATCCCCGGCACCGCCACGTCACTGCTGCTGATCGGCCGGGGGATCGGGATCTGCTCCTTCATGACCCTCGTCGAGGACGCCGCCGGCGCCGCCATCGCCAGCACGGCGGTGTTGAGCGCCCGGACCGGCGACCGGGTCATCGGGCGGTCCGACTGCGACCAGCTGGGCGCGAAGGCCATACCCGTGACGGACAGTGACGGTTCGAGCTCGGTCGAGGCGGTCGACCGGACGCTCACCGGGGAGTTCGCCGGCCGGCCGCCGGGGCTGATCGTGGTGTGCGGCTCCCAACGCCTGACCGAACTCGCCATGGACCTGTCGGCACGGTGGCAGGTGCCGCTGCAGGTTTCGCTGGAGGCGCACATGGCCTGCGGCCTCGGCTACTGCCACGGCTGTGCGATCCCGTACACCGGCGACTCGTTCCGGGAGGGTCCGCTGGTCTGCCATGACGGGCCGGTCTTCGCGGTCCGGAGTACCCATGCCGCGGTTTGACGCCGTCCGGATCGCCCCGGACGGGCCACTCGTCAACGTCACCATCGCCGCGGGCGAGATCCGCTCGATCGAGCCCGCGGGCACCGAGCCGCCGGAAACCGTACGGATGCTCCTGCCCGCCCTCGTCGACCTGCACACGCACCTGCGGGACCCCGGCCACACCGAGGCCGAGGATCTGGTTTCGGGAACGGCGGCCGCGGCGGCGGGCGGCTACTCGGACGTGTTCGCCATGGCCAACACCTCGCCACCCACCGACCGGGTGGCACGGGTCGCCGATCTGCTGCGCCGCGCGCCGCATCGGACCACCCGCATCCACCCGGTCTCCGCGGTGACGATCGACCTCGACGGCCGCCGCCTCGTCGACGTGCCGGCGCTCGCCGCCGCCGGGGTCCGGATCTTCTCCGATGACGGCCGTTGCGTGACCGACCCGGTATTCGTCCGCGCGATGCTGGAAGCCTCCAGGGATCTCGGCGTGGTCCTCGCGCAGCACGCGCAGGACCCGGCGACGGTGGGGCCCGGCGTCATCAACGCGCGGGTGGCGAGCCGGGCCGGCGCGGCACCGTGGCCCCCGGCCGGCGAGGAACGCATCATCGACCGGGACCTCGCGATCGCCGCCGACACGGGCGGCCATCTCCACATCTGTCATGTGTCCACCGCGAGATCGGTCGAGCTGATCCGGCAGGCGAAGCGGTCAGGAATCTCGGTCACCTGTGAGGTCACCCCGCACCACCTGGTCCTCGACGACGAGGTGGCGCTGCGCGCGGGCGCCGCGCTGAAGGTCAATCCGCCGCTGCGGTCGGCCGACGACACCACGGCGCTGCGCGACGCGCTCATCGACGGGACCATCGACATCGTGGCCACCGACCACGCGCCGCACCCGGCCGCGACGAAGGCCCGGGGCTGGGCCGGCTCCGCCTTCGGGCTGACCGGGCTGGAGACGGCACTCGCCGTCGTCGCGGAGGTACTGCGCTCGCCGCAGTCCGACGAGGTCGACTGGGAGCGGCTCGTCGAGGTCCTCTCGCTCGTGCCGGCCCGCATCGGCGGCATCGGACACCACGCGGGCCGGCCGGTGCGGGTGGGCGAGCCGGCGAACCTGTGCCTGGTCGAGACCGGGACGCGGGCCCCGATCAGGATCGATGGACACCGCAGCCGGTCCCGGAACAGTCCGTTCGACGGCTGGGCCGCCCGGGAACGCGTGGTCTGCACCGTTGTCGACGGCCGGGTCGTGCGGCCTTCATGACCAGCACGGCTCAGACGCCTGACTCGTCCAGCCGGCGCAGGCCGCGGGCCACGAGCACCGGTACCGCGTCGCCGACGTTGTCGTAGCCGGCGGTGACCGTCTTCCCGCCGAGGTACCGTGCGTGCACGCCCTCCAGGATCACCGCGAGCTTCATCGCGGCGAGCGCCATGTGGAACGGCAGCGTCGTCAGATCGCGCCCGGTCCGGCGGGCGTACCGCTCGGCCAGCTCGTGGGTCCGCGGGAAGCCCTCGTGCGCCGTCACGCCCGCGGCCACCGGGATCCGGCCGCGTTCGTCGTCGCCTGGGTCATGCCAGTAGGACAGCGCCACACCGAGGTCGGCGAGCGGATCGCCCAGGGTGCACAGTTCCCAGTCCAGCACGGCGGTGATCCGCGCCGATCCGGTCAGGTCGACGACCGTGTTGTCGAGCCGGTAGTCACCGTGCACCAGCGCCGAACCGGCCTGCGCCGGCAGCCGCTCGGCGAGCCGGGCCAGCAGGCGGTCCATGTCCGGCAGGTCCCGGGTCCGCGACTTCTCCCATTGCCCGCCCCAGCGCCGCAGCTGGCGTGCCGCGTACCCGTCCGGCCGCCCGTAGTCGGCCAGCCCCACCGCCGCCGGTTCGATCGCGTGCAGGTCGGCGAGCGTGGTGATCAGCCGGTCGGCCAGCTCGGACCGCAGCGCAGGGGACAGCTCCGCGGTGTCCGCGGCGGTGCGCAGCACCCGCCCCCGCGCCTCGGTCATGACGTAGAACGGGCAGCCGAGGACCTCCTCGTCGGTGCACAGCGCCAGCGTCCGCGGCACCGGCACGGCCGTGCCGCCCAGCGCGGTGAGGACGCGGTGCTCGCGGCGCATGTCGTGCGCGCTCGGCAGCACCTCGCCCAGCGGTGGCCGGCGCAGGATCACCGCCTCGCCGCCGGTGGGCACGATCCGGTACGTGATGTTCGACAGCCCGCCGGAGATGAGCTCGGCGTCCCAGCCGCCGGTGAAGCGCTCCGGCAGGTGGTCGCGCAGCCACGGCCCGATCCTGTCGGACGGCAGTCCTGGAAGCTCAGGCATCGGCGGCCACCCGGTTCCCGGCGCGCCGCACGACCCGGCGGGCGATGGACATCCGGTGCACCTCGGAGGCGCCGTCGTAGATGCGGAACGCGCGGATGTCGGCGTAGATGCGCCCGATGACGAGCTCGTCCGACGTGCCCATCCCGCCGGCCAGCTGCACCGCGCGGTCGACCACCCGGCACGTCGCCTCGCTGATGAAGACCTTGGCCCGCGACGACTCCTCGGTGCCGCGGGCGCCCTCGGCGACCTGCCAGCACGCGTGCCACAACAGGGCCCGCGCCGCGGCGAGGTCGATCTCGTTATCGGCGATCAGCTGCTGTGCCATCCCGTGACTCGCCAGCGGGGCGCCGAACAGCTCCCGGCCGAGTGCCCGGTCCAGGGCGATCCCGTGCGCCCGGCGGGCGGCGCCGAGCCAGCGCATGCAGTGGGTCAGCCGGGCCGGGGCGAGGCGGACCTGGGCGTACCGGAAACCCTGTCCCGGCTCGCCGAGCACCGCTTCGTCCGCAACGAACGCGTCCTCGAACGTCACCCGGCAATGGCCGCCGGGCATGGTGGCGTCCAGGGTCCGCGCGTGGGCGCCCACCGTCATGCCCGGGTTGTCCGCGTCGACGAGGAACATGCTCGCGCCTTCGCGATCGTCGTGCCGGGCCATGACGATGGCGAAGGCCGCGCCGTCCGCGCCGGTGATCAGGTGCTTGTCACCGGTGATGCGCCAGCCGCCGGGCGCGCGGGTGGCGGTGGTGCGCAGCGCGGCCGGATCCGAGCCCGCGCCCGGCGGCGGCTCGGTCATCGCGAAGCACGACCGGACGTCGCCGGCGGCCAGCGGCCGCAGGTACGCGTCCCGCTGCTCGCCGGTGGCCACCGCGTCGAGCAGGTGGATGTTGCCCTCGTCGGGTGCCGAGCAGTTCAGCGCCAGCGGGCCGAGCAGGCTGGTGCCGGCCTCCTCGAGCAGCACCGCGGCTTCGTCGAAGCGGAACCCGCCGCCGCCCAGCCCGATGCTCACCTGCGGCGCCCACACGCCGGCCTTGCGCGCGGCCCGCTGCAACTCGGCGCGCAGCGCGTCGGTGACCCCGCCGGCGAACGCGTCCTGCTCGCGGGGGATCACCTCGTCGCGGACGAACGCGGCGATCCGGTCCCGCCACTCGGCGGTCCGCTCGCTCAGCGAGAAGTCGAAGCTCATGGCCCCTCCCGTCTCAGGCCCGCCACAGCTGCGGCCCGGGCCTGGTCATCACGATGTTGGGAACGACCGCGGTGCGCGACAGGCGGCACACGCCGGCCACCAGCTCGGCGACGTCCTCGGCCCGGATCATCGCGGCCGGGTCGAGGCGGTCGTGCATCCAGGCCGTCATGTCGGTTTCCACGTACCCGGGCGAGACCGCCGTCGCGGTCACCCCCTGAGCGCCCTCGCTCACCGTGATCGACTCGCAGAGCGAGATCAGGGCGGCCTTGCTGGCACTGTAGGCGGCCAGCCCCGGCTCCGCCGTGACACCGGTGATCGACGCGATCGCCACCACCCTGGCGCCATGCTCCGACCGGGCCGCGGCGGTACGCAGGGCCGGCAGGAGCCGTTGCACGAGCAGGAACGCGGATCGCACGTTGACCGCGAACTGCCGGTCCCAGCGCCGGACGGGATAGTCGTCCAGTGAGCCCACGGACCCGGTCCCCGCGCACAGCGCGAGGACATCCAGCGCGTCGTACCGGCTCAGGTGCTCGCCGGCGACGGCCTCGGCCTGTGCCTCGTCACTCACGTCCGCCGGCACCGCGGTCACCTCGGCGCCAAGGGCCCGCAGCTGCGCCGCCGCCTCGTGCAGCGGCTCGGGCCGCCGGGCGGCCAGGGTGAGCGCGAAGCCCTCGGCGGCGAGCCGGCGCGCCACCGCGAGCCCGATCCCGCGCGAGGCCCCCGTCACCAGCGCCGTCCGCTTGCTAACCATCATTAGCGCAGTTTAGGTATGCTGGTACGATCGATGTCAAGGAACAGTGACAAGAAGGCTAACGATGATTAGCGAGCCAGGCCTGGAGGTGGCCGAGATCCGCCGTGCCGCTCTGCGCCTCTTCGCCGAGCGCGGCTACCGCGCCACCACCATGGCCGACGTCGGCGCCGCGGTCGGCGTCCGCGGGCCGAGTCTCTACCGGCACGTGAAGTCCAAACAGGACCTTCTGGTCGCCGTCATGATCGAGACCATGGAGGCGCTGCTGGACGCGCAGCGCGCCGCCGTCGGCGCCGGAGGTGATCCGGTCCTGCGGCTACGCCGGATGGTCGAGGCCCACGTCCGCTACCACGCCGGCCACCGTGACCAGGCCTTCGTCGGAAACCGCGAGATCGGCAACCTGGACCCGCCGGCCCGCGACCGGATCCTGGCCATGCGGGCGACGTACGAGCGCACCCTGCGCGGCGTGATCGAGGAGGGGCGTAGCGCGGGCGTCTTCGCTGTCGAGCACCCGCGGCTGGCGTCGTACTCGATCCTCGACATGGGCATCGGTGTGGCGGCATGGTTCCGCCCGGACGGCCCGCACAGCGCGGAGCAGATCGCCTACACGTACGCGGACCAGGCCGTCCGCATGCTCTCGCCGGTGCCGTCGGAACCATGATCCCGGGTGAGATGCCGGACCGTCCTGCGGGAGACAGCGGTACATCGAGGCTATCTTCCGCGAGCACAACACCATCGTGGACATCAGCCTGCCGGCGCTCGTCCGCCCGTACGCCCCGACGCGATCTGAGCTTCCACCCGCTCCAGCTCGGGGTCACGCAGACCGACCGTGTCAGTGGCCCAGAACGCCTCGGGATAGATCAGCCGGCCGACCATCCACGGCTGGTACGACGAAAGCAGCGCCACCTGGAACCCCGGGTCCGGGATGCGCGTCGAGGGCCGGTCGAACCCAAGGGCGGAGGCGGAGCTGAACCCGCGGCGTCCGTAGTAGTTCGGGCTGCCCTCGAGGAAAACGGCTGGCGCGCCACGATCTCCGGCGGTCTGCAGCGCCGCCGCGACCAACGCGGTGCCGACGCCGTGGCGCTGGAGGTCGGGACGTACCGACAGCGGGGAGAGCACCACCACCTCGACCAGCTCGCGTCGAGCGTCCACCCAGCCGCGTGCGAGACCAACGTGCCCGACCAGCTCATCGTCGACAACAGCGACCAAACTCGCCCGAGCTGCTCCGCTGGTCTGCAGAGCTCGCATCATCTGCACAACGCGCCCGTCCCGTGGCTCGCCGAATGCCGCCGAGACGACCTCCTCGGCAGCCAGCTCTTCGGCCGGCAGCACATTACGGATCTCCATGGCGCGACCTTAGTGTCAGTGGTCGGCCGGCGCACCGCAGTTCTCCAACGCCGCCGCCAGCATCCGCCGCGCACCCTCCGGCACGATCTCGTCGATCGGCGACCCGCTCGACGCCGCCACAGCGGCAGCCCCTGCCGACCCGAGCATTGCTCCCGAGCGCCCCGGGCGAGGATCGCAACCGGCCCTGCTGGTTCAGAACAGGGGCGTGAACACGGCCCGGTAGCCCTCGCCGTTGGGCTTGGTGCACTCCAGCACCCAGTACTCGCCGGGTCGCACGACGCCGCCGATGTGGCTGTCGACGCGCCCGCCGGAGTTGGCCTCGCCGACACACTGCGTGGGCGGGTGCTGTGGCCCGACGAACATGCGCACGCGGCTCGTCGCCCCGCCGACGTAGTACACGCTCACGTACCCGTAGCCATCCGCGCGGTACACCTGGTTGAACCCGGGCGTGAACCGCGGAGCCCCGGCATTTGCCGTGAACCACGCAAGGCGCCGCTCCAGCTCGGCGACCTGCGCCTCCAGCTGCGCCACTCGATCTTCGCTTTCCGGCATCGCGTAACAGTAGACCGCCGCCTTCGCGCCCGACCGGCCACCCGGCCCGGCGGATGCGGGACGCGCTGCCCTAGACCCGGTCCCGATCAGGTTCCTCGATGGCTTTCAGGGGGAGGTGGCAGGCCCGGGCGATCATCTGGGCCATCGCCTGCATGCCGTTGGGCAATGCCGTGCCGTTGATGTGTACGTGGTGCTGCCGGCTGGACCTGGCCTCGAAGAAGCTGCCGGGATGCACCACCACGCCGTACCGGCTGAGCCGGGTGCAGACCGAGTGCTCGTCTGGTACCGGTAGCCAGATGTGCGGTCCCTCGGTGGGGGTGAGCACGAATCCGGCGTCCATCAGGGCCGCGCTGAACTCGGCGTGCCGGCGCCGGCATTCCGCGATGAACTGGTCCGTGCGCCGGACGGCGTCGGCGTCGGTCAGCTGGTACGCGAGCGCGAGCTGGAGGATGCGGCTGACCCAGCGGGACGAGTAGGTCAGCCGCATCCACATCAGGTCGATGTACTCGGCGGCGCCGCCGCTCACGGCGACGCGCAGGTCGGCTCCGAAGAAGAAGTTGTAGCCCTGCATGTGGACCACCCGGTCGGGCAGGTGGGCGGTGAGGGACCGCTGCGGCGAGCGCATCAGCGGGGTCTGTGACACCTCGATGATGGGGAATGCCTCGTCGCGCAGGAGCGCGGCAGCGGCCTCGATCCAGGCATCGTTGACCGAGCGGCCGGACGGGACGTTGCCGTTCGGCTGGTAGATCATCGCGCTCGGCTTGCTGATCAGCGCGAGTCGCAGCTGCTCCAGGTCCGGGCCGTCGTGACCGTAGTCGACGGGAATGGCGGACGCGCCGATCGACTCCAGGATGTCCAGCACTCGGGCCTGGCTGGGCGACTCGATGATGACCCGGTCGCCGGGGCGGGCGATCGAGGTCAGCGCCAGTTCGAGGGCGTCGATGATGCCATGGGTGGCGAGGAACCGGTCGACCGGGAAGGGCCAGTGCGGCTGGACGGCGGCGATGAGCTCCGGGGTGGCCGGCGCGGCGAACGCGTTGTGGAGCGCGCTGTTGCTGATCGCGTATGCGAGCGCGGGTGCCAGGTCCGGCGGTGGCAGCTGCCCGGCCAGCAGGTTCCCCAGATCGATGGGCATCGTGGACGAGGTGCGGACCATGCTGTCGAAGCGGCGGGCCCGGGGCGGCTGCGGCGGCCCGAGCACCACGGTGCCGCCGCGGCGGCGGGTCTCGATGACGGACCGGGCGGACAGTGAGCTCCACGCCTGCGCGATGGCGGACTTGCTCATGCCGAGCTCCATCGCGAGGTCCCGGACTGTCGGCAACTGGGACTGAGCCGGCAAATCACCCGAACCGACCAGATCGAGGATCGCGCGGGACAGCGCATTGCTGGTCCGCAGCGTCAGACGCGACTGGATGAGCCGCATGCACTGCTGGCTGTCCAGCGGCTCGGTCGCAGTCACGTTCTTCGTCCTCCGGCTTCGCGGCACCTGGCCGACGGTGCATGACTGTAGTGCCTGGGCCGGTCAACCATGGTCCCAATTATGTCCATGGACATAATAATATTGACCCGGACATAACCCGAGCTTAATTTCCTAGACGTTGGCCTCGGCCTTTACCGGCCGGCCGCGACGACCAGCCACCCTGGCGCTCCAGCCGAGCCACATCCCTCCCATGAACCAGAGGACGTGCCTGACGTGAAATCCACTCGCCAGTTCGTGGCCGTGGCCGCGCTCGCCGCCGTGGTCGTCTCCGGCTGCTCGAAGATCAGCAACGATGTGAGTACCGACGCCTCGTCGATCGCGGTCGCCGACGGTGGGAAGCTGACCCTCGCGGCCAGCAGCCCGATGGTGGACTGGAACCCGCTGTCCGCCGCCGGAGACACGACCGGCCAGCGCCAGCAGCAGTGGCCCTTCTATCCGCACCCGTTCCTGACCAACCCGGACACCACCGTGGTGCCGAACAAGGCGCTGCTGGAGTCCGCCGAGGTGGTCAGCACCAGCCCGATGAAGGTCGAGTACAAGCTCCAGCAGAAAGCGGTCTGGTCGGACGGTACCCCGATCACCGGCAAGGACTTCGAGTACACCCAGGCGGTGCAGGACCCGAAGAAGTGCGCGGCCTGCAAGGCCGCGTTCACCGAGGGCTACTCGAAGATCACGAGCATCGAGACGAGCGGCGACGGCAAGACGGTCACGATGACCTACGCCGAGCCGTTCGCCGCCTGGCAGACGCTGTTCAACTACATCCTGCCGGCGCACGTCGCCGAGTCGTACGGCGACCTCGCGACCTCCTTCAACACCGGCTTCACCAAGAACCCCCCGAAGGTGTCCGGTGGCCCGTACGTCCTGAAGGACTACCAGGACGGCGTGTCCATGACGATGGTCAAGAACCCCAAGTGGTACGGGGAGCCCGCGCACCTGGACACCATCACCACCCGGTACATCTCCAGCCAGGGCGCGCAGATCACCGCGTTGCAGAACGGCGAGGTCGACTTCGTCTACCAGAACCCGACCCTGGACACGGTCAACCAGGTGAAGGCCATGAACGGCATGAAGGTCCTGCTCGGCTCCACCCTGACCTATTACCACCTGGGCATGAAGACGACCGGTGACGTGATGGCCGATCCGGCGCTGCGCCGGGCCATCGCCACCGCGGTCAACCTGGACGACATGCGCAAGCGCACCGTCGGCCAGTACGCGCCGGACCTGGTCACGATGAAGAGCAGCGCGTACGTGCCGGGGCAGAAGGTCGGCGACGTCCCCGCGTACCACGACAACACCGACGAGCTCAACATCGGCAAGGGCGACACCAAGGCCGCCCTGGAGATCCTGCAGAACGCCGGCTACAAGGTGACCGACGGCAAGCTGATCCTGCCGGACGGCAAGCCGCTGCGGGACCTGAAGCTGCTCACCCTGTCCACCGACGTGCTGCGCATGGAACTGGCCCAGATCGCCCAGTCGCAGCTCAAGCAGCTCGGCATCACCATCGTCATCGACCCGGCCGACAGCGCCCGGTACTCGCCGGCGCTGCGCCAGGGCAGCTTCGACCTGATGGCCACCGGTACCGCCCTGGACCTGGGTGCGTTGTCGTTGCAGCAGTGGTACGGCACCGGGGCCGCCCGCTCCTTCGGGTACTCGTCCGCGGAGGCGGACAAGCTGTTCGCCGAGGCGGCCGCCGAACTGGACCCGGCCAAGCAGGTCGCGCTGATGAACCAGATCGACAAGGTGCTGCTGGCCGACGGCGTGGTGATGCCCCTGTTCGCCAGCCCGCAGATGGCCGTCTACCGGGACAAGTACACCAACATCTTCATCAACCCCAGTAAGTACGGCACCACGATGAACGTCGAGCAGTGGGGCCTGCGCAAGTGACTGCTACCTCGGGGAGGGAACGCATGACCATCGACTTCGTGGTGGCCACGCCGCACGATGCGGTCGAGTTCAACGACGTCTACCGCAACACCACGGCCAGCGCCGGGTACATCGCCTGCAACAACATCTACAACCGGGTCGTGTTGAACGAGTGGTTCGACATCACGCCGTACCCGGACCTGGCCACCCACTGGGAGCAGCTGGACGGATCGCGCCGGTGGCGGTTCCACCTCAACCAGGCGGCCCGCTGGCAGGACGGCACCCCGTTGACCGCGCACGATGTGGTGTACACGCACCTGCACGCGATGGAGATGGGCTACACCGGCGGGCGGTTCCTCAAAGACGTGGAAACGATCGTCGCGGTCAACGACCACACGGTCGACTACATCCTGCACACGCCGAACGCCGGCTTCCTGGTCCTGCTGGGCAACTTCATCTTCACCCACATCCTGCCCAGGCACCTGTTCGAGGGCACCGACTGGGCGACGAACCCGCACACGCTCAAGCCGGTAGGTTCCGGCCCGTTCCGGCTGGCGGAGTGGATTCCGGGCGAGCACATCGTCATGGAGGCCGTCAAGAACCACTGGGGTGCCCAGCCGGAGATCGACCGGCTGATCCTGAGGATCGTCCCGGACCGGGACGAGTGCGTCCGGATGGTGGCCCGGGGCGAGGCGCACTTCTTCCCGCAGGACACGCTCACCAAGGACCGGTTGTACCTGCTGGACGGCGCGACCGCCGACGTCGAACTGATGACGGACGAGGGCCCCGGCATGGCGCTGCTGGACTTCAACCATCGCCGGGACCTGTTCGCCGACAAACGGGTCCGCGACGCGGTCGCGCACGCCGTCAACCGTGACGAGATCGCGCAGCTCGGTGACCCGGGCGTCTCCCAGGCGTGGGACCACTACCTGTTGGGCTCGGTCGGCTGGGCGTTCAACCCGGACGCGAAGGCGCCCGGCCACGACGCCGCCCAGGCGCGGGCCCTGCTCGACGAGGCGGGCGTCGCCGCGGGCCCCGACGGGGTACGGGCCAGGCTGTCGCTGTACTACATGGACAGCTTCTACGGCCACAAGCCGCTGGCCGCCATGATCGCGCGTCAGCTCGGCGAGATCGGCTTCGAGGTCAGCGTCGAGGGACTGTCCTCTGTGGACTGGGCGGCCCGGATCGGCAGGGAGCACGACTTCGACCTGATGATCGTGGGCGGCTCGATGGCGCCGGACCCGGAGATCACCGCACCGAAGTACTCCACAGGCGGGCAGGGCAACCTGGCCGGGCACCACAACCCGGACGTGGACGCCGCCTACCTCGCCGCCCGTACCGCCGGCACGCTCGCTGAGCGGGGTGCGCACTACAAGCGGCTGCAGGAGATCTGGGCCCGGGACACCGAATGGGTGCCGCTGTTCTGGTACGGCACCTACTTCGCTCGGAGCAAGGACTTCTTCGGCTGGGCTGACCAGCTGGGTTACTCGGTGCCGTGGTGGCACTGGGGCCGGATCCGTCCAGTGTAGGGAGAGGGTCATCCCAATGCAGACCTTCGCGAGGGAGGCGGGAGCGGTGTCATGCTCCGGCTGATCCTGCGGCGGCTGGCCAGCGCCGTTCTGGTGCTGCTCCTCGCCTCCGTCGTGATCTTTACGGTGATCTCGGTCTCGGGAGATCCGTTGGGCGAACTGCGGGACCGGCAGCCGCCGGTCCCGCCCTCGGTCATCGCCGCCGAGGAGGCCCGGCTGGGCCTGAACGCGTCCCTGCCGATGCGGTACCTGACCTGGCTGGGCGGCGTGCTGCACGGCGACTTCGGCCCGTCCACCAACGCCAACCGCGACATCGGCGCGGAACTGGCCGGCCGGGTCGGAGTCACCCTGCGCCTGGTGGTCCTGGCCATCGTCATCTCGCTCATCCTGTCCCTGGTCGCCGGTACCGTGGCCGCCTTGTACCAGCGGCGCTGGCCGGACCTGGTCCTGACCCCGGCCGCGTTCGTCCTGCTGGCCCTGCCGTCCTTCTGGCTCGCGGTGCTGCTCAAGCAGTGGGGCATATGGTTCAACAACTCGACCGGGTACCAGGTCTTCTACACCGTCGGCGAGGCGTCCGTACCCCGGCCGCAGGGGTTCGGGCCGATGCTCGCTGACCTCTCCGGGCACCTGGTGCTCCCCACGATCGTGCTGACCCTGGTGCACTTCGCGACGTGGAGCCGCTACCAGCGGGCCGCGATCGCCGAGGGGCTGGCCGGTGACCACGTCCGGTTCGCGGTGCTCAAGGGCCTGTCCAAGCGTCGCATCGTCACCTCGTACGTGGTGCGTCCCGCGCTGATCCCGATCGTCACCATCGTGGCGCTCGACCTGCCGGTGGTGTTCTCCGGGGCGGTCATCACCGAGACGGTCTTCCAGTGGCGCGGGATGGGCGGGTTCCTGCTGGAATCCATCGCCAACCGCGATACCAACGCCGTGCTGGCCTGGCTGCTCGTCGCCGCGACCGCGGTGGTCGTCTTCAACCTGCTCGCCGACATCCTGTACGGCCTGGTGGATCCGAGGGTGCGCTATGCCCGATCGTGAACTGGCCGCCGGCGCGGGCACGTCGAAGCTGGCGGTCACCTTCGGCCGGTTCGTCCGGCACAAGGTGGGCATGACCGCCCTCGTGGTGCTGGTCCTGGTCATCCTGGCCGCGATCATCGTCCCCGCACTGTGGACCTACGGGTACTCCGACATCACGCCCGACCTGTCGCAGTCGCCGTCCGCGGAGCATCCGATGGGTACCGACACCCTGGGGCGGGATCTGCTGGCGCTGGTGCTGCGTGGCATGCAGCAGTCCCTGCTGATCGCCTTCTCGGTCACCATCATTGCCTGCCTCATCGGCGTCGTGCTGGGTGTGGTGTCCGGCTACTTCGGCCGATACGTGGACGCCGCCGTGATGCGCCTCGTCGACCTGGTGCTGACCCTGCCCACCCTCGCGCTGGCCGCGTTCCTGGGCTCGGTCGTCGCCGGTCGGGGGGTGTCCTGGCTGGGACTGGCCCTGGTACTGGGCTCGCTGATGTGGACCTCGGTGGCCCGGCTGGTCCGCGGGGTGGTGCTCAGCCTGCGCGAACTGGCCTTCGTCGACGCGGCCCGGGTGATGGGGGCCAGCCCGGCGCGCATCATGTTCCGCCACCTCGTCCCCAGCGTGTCCGACCACATCGTGGTGGCCGGAACCCTGATGTTCGGGGTGGCCATCCTGGCCGAGAGCAGCCTGTCGTTCCTGGGCTTCGGGGTACAGCCGCCGGACACCTCGCTGGGCCTGCTGGTCGCCAACGCGCAGTCCGCCGTGCTGACCCGCCCGTGGCTGTTCTACTTCCCGGGCCTGCTGATCATCACGATCGTGCTGTCGGTGAACTACGTCGGCGAAGGGTTGCGGGATGCCTTCAACCCGAAATCCTCACCCACCAACCCGCTGGCCACACCGCGCCGCCGCCGCCGCCGGACGGCGCCGGCCCAGCGCCGCGCAGCCGCCCCGGCCCCGTCGGGCGCGCTGCTGACCCTGACCGATCTGTCGGTCCGCTTCGGCGAGCACCTGGCGGTGGACTCGGTCACCCTGGAGATCCAACCGGGCGAGGTCCTCGCCCTCGTCGGCGAGTCCGGCTCGGGCAAGTCGCTCACCGGGCTTTCGGTGCTGGGACTGCTGCCCAACTCCGCGATCGGCGACGGGTCGGTCCGCTTCGCCGGTGACGAACTGTCCGACCTCACCTTCAACCAGTGGCGGGCGTACCGGGGCCGGCGGATCGCGATGATCCTGCAGGATCCGTCCACCACGCTCAACCCGGTGCTCACCATCGGCGCCCAGTTCCTGGACTCGATGCGGCTGTCGGGCAACGTCACCCGGGCGGCCGCGCGCCGGCGCGCGATCGAACTGATGGAGAGCGTCGCCATCAAGGACGCGTCCGCGCGCCTCGACCAGTACCCGCACCAACTCTCCGGCGGGATGCGCCAGCGCATCGCGATCGCCCTGGCGATGGTGCACGACCCCGAGCTGATCATCGCGGACGAGCCCACCACCGCCCTGGACGTCACCGTGCAGTCCCAGGTGATGGCGACCCTGGCCCTGGCCCGGGAACGCACCGGCGCCGCGATGCTGTTCATCACCCACGACCTGGCCCTGGTGGCCGGGATCGCGGACCGGGTGGCCGTCATGTACCAGGGCCGGATCGTCGAGGAGCAGGACGTGTTCGCCATCTTCGACGCACCGCGGGCGGACTACACGCGCAGGCTGCTGTCGTTGGCTCCACGCATCGGGGGAGGGGCGGTGGAACCGCGATGACCGAACTGCTGCGGGTCACCGAACTGGTGAAGCACTTCCGGGCGCCCCGCTCCGCCCGCCGCCACGGCCGGGCCATCGTGCATGCGCTGTGCTCGGTGTCGCTGTCCGTGGGTACCGGCGAGACACTGGGCATCGTCGGCGAGTCCGGCTCCGGCAAGACCACCCTGCTGCGCACCACCCTCGGGCTGCAGAAGCCCAGTGCCGGCCGGGTCGAGTTCCTGGGCAGGGACGTCTTCGCGCAGAAGGGCCGGGCGGCCCGCGCGCTGCGCCGGGACATCTCGGTCGTGTTCCAGGACCCGTACACCTCGCTGGATCCGCGGATGACGGTGGCGGACATCCTCGACGAGCCGGCCCGGATCCACGGACTTCGCACCGGTACCAAGGCCTTGGCGCTGCTGGACCAGGTCCGGCTGCCGGCGGCCAGCCTGCGCCGGTTCCCGCACGAGTTCTCCGGCGGCCAGCGGCAACGTATCGCCATCGCGCGGGCGCTGGCGCTGGACCCGAAGCTGATCGTCCTCGACGAGCCGGTGTCCGCGCTGGACGTCTCGGTGCAGGCGGAAATCCTCGGCCTGCTCAAGGAGCTGCAGCGCGACCGCAGCGTCTCGTACCTGTTCGTGGCGCACGACCTGGCCGTCGTCGCGGACCTGTCGCACCGGGTCGGCGTCATGTACGGCGGCCAGCTGGTGGAGCTGGGCCCGACACGCCACGTCATCAGCGAGGCCCGCCACCCGTACACCCGGGAACTGCTGGCCGCCGTGCCGGTGCCCGACCCACGCCTCGAACGAGCCAAGCCACGGCAGCCCCGGCGCCAGTGGCCGAACGACACCGAGGGCCTGCCGCCCTGCCCGCACGGCGACTCCCTCTAGCAATGCCTGCCCGTGCGCGCCGTTGCACAAGGTGCGCGCCGACGGGCGGCGTAACCCGACAGGAAAGGCGTTCATGTCCATCGACTTTGTGGTTGCCACGCCGCACGACGCGATCGAATTCAATGACGTCTATCGCAACGTGACCGGCAGCGCCGGCTATCTCGCCTGCAACAACATCTACAACCGCGTGGTCCTGAACGAGTGGTACGACATCAATCCGTTCCCCGACCTGGCCACCCATTGGGAGCAGCTGGACGGGTCGCGGCGCTGGCGGTTCCACCTCAACCAGGCGGCGCGCTGGCAGGACGGTACCCCGCTGACCGCGCACGACATCGTCTATACCCATCTGCACGCCAAGAAGATGGGCTACCAGGGTGCGATGTTCCTCAAGGACGTCGAGACGATCGTCGCGGTCAACGACCACACCGTCGACTATGTTCTGCACACCCCGAACTCCGGGTTTCTGGTCCTGCTGGGCAACTTCATCTTCGCGCACGTCCTGCCCCGGCACCTGTACGAGGGCACCGACTGGGCCACCAACCCGCACAACCTCAGCCCGGTCGGTTCCGGGCCGTTCCGGCTGGCCGAGTGGATTCCGGGCGAACACATCATCATGGAGGCCGTCAAGAACCACTGGGGCCCGCAGCCCGAGATCGACCGGCTGATCCTGAAGATCGTCCCGGACCGCGACGAGTGCGTCCGGATGGTCGCCCGGGGCGAGGCGCACATCGTTCCGCAGGACACGCTCACGAAGGATCGCCTGCACCTGGTCCAGGGCGCGCCCGGCGTGGAGATCATGACCCGGGAAGGCCCCGGCATGGCGCTGCTGGACTTCAACCACGGCCGGGAACTGTGGCAGGACAAGCGGGTCCGCGACGCGGTCGCGCACGCCGTCAACCGTGACGAGATCGCCCAGCTCGGCGACCCCGGTGTCTCCCAGGCCTGGGACCACTACCTGCTCGGCAACTCCTGGGCGTTCAACCCGGACGCGAAGGCGCCCGGCCACGACGTCGGGCGGGCGCGGGCCCTGCTCGACGAGGCCGGCGTCACCGCCGACGCGAACGGGGTCCGTGGCCGGCTGACCGTCTACTACATGGACATGTTCCACGGGCACCAGCCGCTGGCCGAGATCGTCGCCCGGCAGCTGGGCGAGGTCGGATTCGAGGTCACCTTCGCCGGTCTGCCCTCCGTGGACTGGGCCCGTGAGGTACGCACGCGGCACGACTTCGACCTGATCATCGTGGGCGGCTCGATGGCGCCGGACCCGGAGATCACCGCGACCAAGTACTCGACGGGCGGGCAGAACAACATGGGCCTGCACCGCAACCCCGACGTGGACGCCGCCTACCTGGCCGCCCGCCGGGCCGGTGCCCAGGCTGAGCGCCGCGAGCACTACCAGCAGTTGCAGGCCGTCTGGGCGCGGGACACCGAATGGGTGCCGCTCTTCTGGTACGGCATGTACTACCCGCGGAGCGAGAAGTTCTTCGGCTGGGCCGACCAGCTCGGCTACTCCGTACCGTGGTGGCACTGGGGCCGGATGCGTCCGGTCGCCTGACCGGTCACAGGTACCCCACATCGCCGGCGGCTACGGACCCGCAGCCGCCGGCGGGAGTTCCGGCGTTGTGGACTGACGCCGTCATAATGGGGCCGTGATCCCACCGCCGCCGGCGCCTGACGCTGTGTTGTTCCGTAGCTCCGTGGGCCGGGCCGTCGCGTTCTCTGCTGTCATGGCCGTCCTCGCGTGGCTGTGTGCCGCCGGGTTCTACGTGGGTCTGACGGCGCTGCTCGGCGGGCCGGTCGGCCGCATCGTCCAGTTTGTCGTCCTTCCGCAGTTCACGACGCCATTGCTCGCCGTCCTCGGCGCGTCGCTCTGGATGCTGATTCGCAGCCCGTACTGGGTCCGGCTGTCCGCCGCCGGCGTGGAGGTCGGCACGACCCGCGCCCGGGCGGTCCTGATTCCGTGGTCGGGCGTGGAGTCGGCGACGCTCCGTGGCTGGTCGGTCTTCGCCAACCTCGACGTTGTCCCGCACCCGGTGGCGATGATCGCGTTGCAGGACGCGAAGGGCGATCTGCCTCGGATGCGCACGCGCGGCGGGCGGCGGGGCTATCGCGTGCAGGTCGGGCTCTTCCCGGGCGGCTCAGCGGCGGTGACGGCCGCACTGCGCGCCCGGGGCATTCCGGAGGCCCGCCTGCCCGCGCCCACCGCCGGCCCCCGCTGACTCCTTACGTCTGAGGAACCTGCTCCTGCGCGAGCAGGGCTGTACCACTCGATAGCAGCCGATCGTCCTCGATCTCGCCAAACACGCCCAAGTCCGCTCGCGAGCGTCATCGTCGCCACCGTGCCCATGCGGCTACGAAGCGACGACTGAATCTGTCTTCGTGACGATCTGCCCACGCAGCGGGGCCAGCGCCGCGCCGATCTGGGCCACCTGCTCGTCGGCCACGCCGAGGTCGGTCAGCGTGCCGGCCAGGTGGGCCACGACCGCGTCGAAGTCGGCGTCGGTGATGTCCAGCCCGGCGTGCGCGGCGGCCATGTCGCGGCCGGCGAAGATCTGCGGGCCGCCGAGCGCCGCGGCGATGAACGCCCGCTGGTGCGTCTTGAGCCGCTGGATGTCGACGTCGGTGTCACGGAGCTGATCTTCAAGCTCCCCGCAGCGCCGCACTGACCCGCTCGGCGTCGGGCAGGCCCAGATCGGTGTAGACGGTCAGGGCGTGCCGCCACGCGCGCCGGGCGCCGGCCCGGTCGCCGGCCGCAGCGTGGAGGCCTGCCAGGCCCTCGTGGGCGACGGCCTCCTGGAGCCGCTCGCCGGTCTCCGCGGCGAGGGCGAGGGCCTCGCTGTACCGGTCCCGCGCCGCGTCCGGCTCGCCCGCGGCGGCCAGTGCGGCGCCCAGCCCGTTGAGCGTGTCGATCTCGCGGGCGCGCGCCCCGATCTCGCGGAACAGGCTCAGGGCGCGATGGTGGTGCACGATCGCCTCCCCGGACCGGCCGAGGACGAGCAGCGCGCGGGCCAGGTTGTGCAGTGCGTCCGCCTGTCCGGCGGGGTAGCCGATGTCGGCACAGATCGCGTAGGCCTGCTCGTGACACTCGACGGCCCGATCGGCGGCGCCGGTCTCCTGGCGGAGCAGGCCCAGCGTGTCCAGCGCGTAGGCCTCGCCGTGCCGGGCGCCGAGCTCGCGCAGCAGCATGAGGGCCTGGTCGAGGCTCTCGGCCGCGGCCTCGAGGTCGCCGAACTGCCGGTTGCCGGTGCTGATGTGGACGAGCTGGATCGCCTCGCCGAGCCGGTGGCCGGCCGCCCGGAACGTGTCGAGGGCGGCGTAGTGGTACTCGCGGGCGCTCTCGTAGTCGCCGAGGCGCCATGCGGCGATGCCGATCAGCTCCTGGCTGCGCCCCTCGCCGGCGGCGTCACCGGCCGCCCGGAACCGTTCCAGCGCCTGGTGGTGCAGCTCGACGGCGTCGGCGAAGCGGCCGAGCCGCAGGTAGGTGACGCCGAGATGGTTCAGCGCGGTGGCCTCGGCGGTGGGGTCGCCGTGCTGCCGGGCGGCCTCGCGGGCCCGGGAGTGCAGGTCCTGCGCCTCGGTGTAGTAGCCCAGGTCGAGGTACCGCTGCAGGGTCCGGGCGATGGCGATCGTCTCGGCGGGCCGGCCGCGCCCGGCGAGCGCGACGGCGTTGGCGCGTTCGCGGTCCAGCCAGGCCCGGGCGGCGGCCACCCGGTCGAACAAGCCGGTCGGGGCGGCGTCCGACTCGCCGGGCAGGACGGTCGCGATGGCGGCCGTGGCCGTGTCCACGTAGTACTCGATGAGGCGGCCGAGGGCCGCGATCCGCACGGGGTCGGGGTCCTCCTCGCGGCCGCGCTCGGCGGCGTACGCGTGCAGCACGTCGTGCATCGTGAAGCGGCCGGTTTCCGGCTCGGCGAGCAGGTGCGCGCCCGTGAGCTCGGCCAGCAGCGGCGCGACCTCGGCCTGGCTGTGCCCCGCGAGCCGGGCCGCGCCAGCCGCCCCGAGGTCGGGGCCGGGATGCTGGCCGAGGAGGCGCAGCAGCCGGGCGGCGGCCGGCGTCAGCTGCCGGTAGGAGCAGTCGAGGACGGCGCGCACGTCGGTGCCGGGCTCGTCGCCGTGCAGCGCATCGAGGCGGTCGGCCAGCTCGGCCGCGAGACTCGCGAGCGGCAGGCCCGGCCTGGTCGCCGCCCGGGCGGCGGCGACGGCGAGGGCGAGCGGCAGCCGGGCGCACCGCTCGACGATCGCGTCGACCGCTTCGGCCTCCGCCCGGATCCGCTCCGCGCCCAACCGGCGGGTCAGCAGCGCGCGGGCCTCGTCGGCGGGGAGCAGATCCAGCAGTACCGGTTGCGCGCCCTCGGTCGCGACCAGCCCGGTGAGGTGGTGGCGGCTGGTGACGAGGGCCACGCAGCCGGGCGCGGCCGGCAGCAGCGGGCGGACCTGGTCGGCGTCACGGGCATTGTCGAGCAGCACGAGCATCCGCCGGCCGGAGAGCAGCGTCCGGTACTGCGCGGCGCGCCCCTCGAGATCGCCCGGCACCCGCCCCGGCGGCAGCCCCAGCGCGGTCAGGAAGCCGTGCAGCGCCCCGGCGGCGGTGACCGCGTCGCCGGTGGGGTGGAAGCCGCGGAGGTTGACGTAGAGCTGCCCGTCCGGGAACCGGGCCCGGACCCGGTGCCCCCAGTGCACGGCGAGCGTCGTCTTGCCCACGCCGGCGGTACCCGACACGACGATGACGGCCGCCGACCCGAGCCGGTCGAGCGCCGCGACGGCGGCCCCGCGCCCGGCGAACGCCTGCAGGTCGGCCGGCAGCTGGGCCGGTGCCGGCCGGGTGGGCGCGGCGACCGGCGCGGGTGCCTGCGGTATCACTGCGGGCTCCTGCCGCAGCACCCGCCGGTGCGCGGCCATCAGGTCGGGGCCCGGCTCGACGCCGAGCTCGCCGACGAGCCGCTGCCGGATGTGCCCGTAGACCGCGAGCGCGTCGGCTTGGCGCCCCTCGGCCGCCAGCACCGCGATGAGCTGCGCGTGCAGCGGCTCGTGGAGCGGGTGCGCGGCGGCGAGGTCGCGCAGGGCGGGCAGGCAGCGGTGAGCCTGCCCGGCGGCGAGGGCGAACTCGGCGTGGCGCAGCGCCATCCGTACCCGCTCCTCCACGACGGTGGTGACGAGCGGGTGGTCGCGTAGCTGCGGCACATCCTCCAGCGGCGCGCCCCGCCACAGCCGGGCGGCCCGCTCCAGCAGATCGAGCGCCTGCTCGGGCGGAGCCGCGGCGGCCGCCAGGACATCCCGCCGGAACGCGCCGAGGTCGAGCCGGTCGTCGGCGACCTCGAGCCGGTACCCGCCCGGCGTCCGGTGGATGACCGGGTCCCCGTCGCGCCCGCCCGGGCGCAGCGCCGAGCGCAGCCGTGACACGTGCGTGTAGAGCGCGCCCGCGGCGTCCGCCGGCCGGCCGCCGTCGTGCAGCAGCTCGAGCAGGTCCGCCAGCGGTACCGCCGCATTGGCCGACAGCGCGAGCCGCCCGAACACCGCCCGCCGGGCCCCGCGTCCGACCGGCACCGCCTCGCCGCCGCGCTGCACGACCAGCGGCCCGAGCACCCCGATCCGCACCGGCGCGTCGCCGTCGACGCCGGGCTCCTCGACGCCCAGCCCCAGCACCTCCGCGAGTGCCTCGGCCGACCCGCGGTGCGGCCGGCGGGTGCGCCCCTGCTCGAGGTCGCGGATCGCCGCCACGCTGAGCCCTACCCGCTCGGCCAGCTCCCGCTGACTGAGGCCGGCCGCCACGCGGTGCCGCCGCAGCAGCGCACCGAACTCCTCGCCACCCATACGAGCAGGGTACGGGTTTCACTTGCAAGATCACGGAAAGGTTCGTCCGTAATGATCGATCAGCGCCATTTTGGACGGGTGCCGCGGCCGATCACGGGGCGGCCGCGGTACCCGCCCGCTCACCGCCGCCGGCGTCCTGCGCGACCCCGCCGAGGCGGCTGTCGCGGGCCAGGCACCGGTACCACGACCGCTTCGCTGCTCAAACCAGCCACGATCTTGCCAACGCCCAATGCAACGAAGCCGTTCGGGCCGCTGAGGTGTACGGAACAGTGCGGGTCGGGCGCGCCTACATCTCGGCCAGAATCTTCGCCTTCGCCTGTTCGTACTCGGCTGGCGACAGTGCACCGGAGTCTCGCAGAGACTGCAGCATGGTCAACCTGACCAGCGGGTCCGTCGTCGGGGCGGGCTGCGCGGTGCCCGGCACGGCCTTGAACAATTGCCCGTCGTTGAACGTGACCGGCGCGCCGAACGGCGATGCCGCCGGACCAACGTTGCCAAAGGGGTGCGGGTGCGGCGGCGGGACGGGCGCCGCCGGCTGCTGGAACCGTAGCCGGCCCAGGATGAAGCTCGCGAGGCTGCCGATGATGGCGAGGGGCAGGATGAACGCCCATTTGCCGGTCCCCGGTGGGCACTGCCGGGCAGAGACGTAGTTGCCCCCGGACGCGCAGGAGCCGCCCCGGACCAGCTGGAAGAGCGCGAAGAGCGCGATGCCCAGGCATACGACGCCGAGCAGGAAGCCGATCGTGGCACGGACTCGATACATCACGGCGTGACCGTACAGGCCAAGGCGTTCCATCGGCGTCGTTGCGTACGGAATGCGACCCATCGGCTGCCCGCGTGGGTCTCGGCCCCCACGATGCGCCGGCAGTGCTGGTGCCGCGTCCCGCCGCTCCGCGCTTGCCGGCTCGCCGACCGTACGCGCCTCAGGCGTTGAGGTAGGCGAGGACGGCGCGGACCCGGCGGTTGTCGTCGTCGGAGGGTGGCAGATCGAGTTTGTTGAGGATGCTGTTGATGTGTTTGCTGACGGCCTTCTCGGTGATGCCGAGCTTGGCCGCGATCGCGGAGTTGGAACGACCTTCGGCCATTTCGCCGAGCACCTCGCGCTCCCGGGCGGTGAGCACCGCCAAGGGCTCGCGACGGGCGAGCAGCTGGGAGATCACCTCCGGATCCATGGCCGTGCCACCACCGGCCACGCGGTGCACGGCGTCGACGAACTCGCCGATGTGGGACACCCGGTCCTTGAGCAGATAGCCGACACCGCCGTGCGGGGTGGCGAGCAGCTCGCGCGCGTAGAGCGGCTCCACGTGTTGGGAGAGCATCAGCATCGGCAGCCCGGGAATGCGGGTACGGGCCGCGATCGCGGCCTGCAGTCCCTCGTCGGTGAAGGTCGGCGGCAGTCGCACGTCGATGACCGCGACGTCGGGCTCGTGTTTGATGAGGGCGGGCAGCAGGGCCGGCCCGTTGTCGATGGATGCGACGACGTCGAAGTCGAACGCCTGCAGCAGCCGGGTCAGCCCGTCCCGGAGGAGGGCGTGGTCTTCGGCAATGACAACGCGCACGGCAACTCCATGGTGATGACGGTGGGCCCTGACGGCGGACTCGACAACGCCATGGTGCCGTCGAACGCGGCAAGGCGGCGCTCGATGCCGCGCAGTCCGGAGCCGGCCGTGGGGTCGGCGCCTCCGTTGCCGTCGTCAGTGACCACGATGGTCAGGACCCCGCTCGTGTGGCGCAGGGTCACCGATCCGCGGTGGGCGTGGCTGTGCCGGACCAGGTTGGTCAGCGTCTCGGCGATGGCGAAGTACGCCGCGGACTCGACCGGCGTGTCGGGCCGGCCCGGCAGGTCGACCTCGACCGAGATCTCCACGGGCAGGCCGATCGCCAGCGCGCGGACGGCCCCGCTGAGCCCCCGCTCGGCCAACACGGGCGGATGGATGCCGCGGACAAGATGCCGCAGCTCGACCAGTGCCGCACCACTGGATTCGCGGGCCTCTGCGAGCAGCTTGCGAGCGCCGGCCGGGTTGCGGTCGAGCAGTTCGTCGGCCAAGCCGATCACCATGCTCAGCGAGACCAGGCGGGCCTGGACGCCGTCGTGCAGGTCCCGTTCGATGCGGCGTAGCTCCGCCGCCTGAGCATCCACCGTGTCCGCCCGCGTCACCGTCAGCTGCGTGACGCGTAGCCGGAGTTCGGCCGTCTTTGTCGGTGCGAGGAACAGGTGGGCGAAATGGGCATCGACGCGACGCAGCCAGGGCGCCAGCGACAGGCCGGCGGCCAGGAAGAACGCGCCTTGCGGCACGCAGAGCAGGCCCGCGCCGGGTGACTCGACGGACCAGATCGCGCCGTAGCCGTACCACCCGGTGCCGAGCCAGATCCACAGCGGTGTCAACGTCAGACCGGCGATCCCGTAGAGCGGCAGGAGAACGGCGATCACCCCGAGCCCGCAACCAACGACCGCGCCCGGCGCGAGCCATGCGATGTCGCGCCATGTGGCCGGGTCCGTCACTGTCCACCGGAAGCGCTGCCAGCCACCGGGCGCGGCCCGCTCCGGCTCTGGATGGTACGGGCGCGTCACGAGCACGCCGGTCCTCGAGGCCCGCCGACGCTCCAGGTCGGCGCGCATCCGGACCAGACTCATCGTCCACGGGACAAGCGCCAGGCCCAGGAACGGCACTGGGCTGAGCGCCAGCGCCACAACGGAAACGACCAGCAGCGGCAGGTTGGTGAAAGCCAGTCCCACGGCCGCCAGGCCGGACAGGACGCCGCGAGTACCGCGGCCGGCCCATCGGGCCGTCAGCCCGCCTGCTCCGGTCACGCCCACGGTGCACATTGTGCCAGCCGGGTTCGTGGCTGAGCGGTGGTGCTAGCACCCCCAAGGCGGGGAACCTGGCGCTCCTGACGGGCCGCCCATCGGCCGGTGTACTGAGGGCATGACGATCACGACGACACCGCCGCGAGCGCCGGCGGGTAGTGACTTCGCCGTCCTGGCCCGCCGGATCAACGCAGAAGGGCTGATGGAACGCCGGCCCGCCTACTACGCTGCCCGGCTGAGCGTCGTCGCGCTCATGCTGCTCGGCGGGTGGACCGCGTTCGTGCTGATCGGCTCGTCGTGGTGGCAACTGGTGACCGCAGTCTTCCTCGCCGTCACCTTCGCCCAGGTCGCACTCGTAGCCCATGACCTGGCGCACCGCCAGGTGTTCCGTACCCGGCGGCCCAGCGAGTTCGCCGGGCTGCTGGCCGGCAACGTCGGCATCGGCATGAGCTACGGCTGGTGGATGGACAAGCACACCCGCCACCACAACAACCCCAACCACGACGACCTCGACCCGGACGTCGCCCCCGAGGTCCTCATCTGGGCGACCGAATCGGCCGCCGGCCGGCGCGGACTGGCCGGCTTCATCACCCGGCACCAGGCTGCCCTGTTCTTCCCGCTCCTCACGCTGCTCGCCATCGACCTGAAGGTTTCCAGCGTCAAGGCACTGCGCAACGGCGTGACGAAGCGCCGCGGCCTGGAGAGCGCGCTGCTCGTCCTGCACGCCGTGTGCTACCTGGCGGCGCTGCTGATCGTCCTGTCCCCGCTGCAGGCCGTCGCCTTCCTCGTCGTGCATCAGGCAATGTTCGGCGTGTACCTGGGCATGACGTTCGCGCCGAACCACAAGGGCATGCCGCACCCGTCCGGCGACGAGGACTTCCTGCGCAAGCAGGTGCTCACCTCCCGCAACGTCCGCGGCGGCTGGCTGACCGACGCAGCGCTCGGCGGCCTCAACTACCAGATCGAGCACCACCTGTTCCCCGGCATGCCGTCACCCAACCTGCGCCGGGCGCAACCCATCGTCCAGGCGTACTGCGAAGACATCGGCGTCCCGTACGAACAAACCAGCCTCGTCACCTCCTACCGGCAGGCCCTGCAATACCTGCACGAGGTCGGAGCACCGGCCCGCGCGGAACACGCAACCCGCTGATCTGACCGGCAACCAGCACCGCGACGGCGACCGGTCAAAGTTCCGCGTCAGATGCGCAGCCGGGGTGACGCGGCGGCGAGCGCGGAGCCGAGGGCGACGGCCTCGGCGAGGGTCGCGGCCGAGTGGACCCGCTCGTCGTCCCAGCTGGCGCAGACCTCGAACGCGGCGCCCTCCTGCGCGATCCGAACCTTCCCGGCCGACGGGTCGTACGCGTCGAGCCAGCAGGTCACGGCCCGGCGGTGCGATGAGGTGCTCGGCCGGAGCCGGCCGAGCACCTCATCGGCGTGGACGGCCTCCAGCAGCCGCATCGGCGGCGTCACCGGGCCCCACGTGGCCAGGTCCAGGGTGCTGGCCCAGGCCGCCTGCGCCGGGTTGCCGTCCTCGTACGCCTGGGCGAGCGGCTCGGCCTCCAGGAACCCGAACCGGGTGACGAGGTCCCGCAGGGTCACACCGCCACGCCACGCGGCGACGGCGGTGACGACGTCGGTGAGGTCGCCGGTCGCCCCGGTCGCCCAGGCGTGCGAGGCGCATGCGGCGGTGACGACGAACGCCCGCCGGCCGACCCCGAGGCTGCACGACACCCAGCCCCGGTCGACCGGCAGCCACGCGTTGCAGAAGGCGGTCGGCCCGTCCGGCACGACGACCCGACCGATGTCGAGCGACAGGCCGCGGGCCCGGCCCTGCAACGCAGGCCCGAGCCCGCCCGCCACCACCACGTCAGGATATTGCGACAAATCCATCGATGACGACCTCGACACTCCTAGTCAACGACTCTCCCGTTGGTCCACCGCGCCGCAGCGGTCGACGGGGGCACGGTAACAGGAACGGGCCCGGGATCGGCAACGCATTTGAATGTATTGATGGAGCTGACCGTGGGTCTGGTGGTGCTGGGGGCGGGCGTGGTGGCGCGGGCGAGGATGCCGATCGCGGCGAGGGCGCAGGCGACGCCGACGGCCGAGAGCGTGCCCGCGTACCCGGTGACGGTCGTGAGCGCGGCGCCGGCGAGCGGGGCGGCGGCCTTGGCGAGGGTGACGGGGGTGTTGAGGGTGCCGGCGATGGTGGCGTAGGCGGCGGTGCCGTACCGGTCGGCGAGCAGCGCGGGCGAAGCCAGGGACGCGACGCCGAACCCGACCCCGAAGGCGACGACGCCGGCGACCGCGCCGGCCCGGCTGTCAGCCAGCAGCGGCAGGGCGCCTGCGGCGATGGCCTGCGTGGTGAACGCCGCGGCGACCATGGTCGGCAGCGACCACCGGCGGCGGGCGCTGGTGAGCAGCAGCCGCCCGGTCACAGACAGCACGCCGAGCAGCCCGGCGACGGTGGCGGCGAAGGTGGCCGGGTGACCGCGGCTGATCAGGAACCCGACGAGGTGGACGGTCATCACGCTCATTGCCGCGCCGTGCGCGACGAACGCGATGGCCAGGCACCAGAACCGGCCGTCGCGGTGGGCAGCCCGGACCGCCGCGGCCCGCTCCGCGGCGCTCGTGCGCGGTGGGCCGCCGTGCCTGGTCGCCGGCGCTCGCACGACGATGGCGTGCAGCGGCACCGCGACCACCGCGTACAGCGCGGCGAGGCCGAGCAGCGTCGTGCGCCACCCGTAACGGTGCTCGAGGAGGCCGGTGAGGGGCATGAAGATGGTGGAAGCGAATCCGGCCACGACGATCATCGCCAGGATCGCGCGGGGCCGCCGATCCGTGTCGAACCAGGAGACGATGACCGCGGTCGCGGCGTCGTAGAGGGCCATGGCCATCGCCACGCCGAGCGCGGCGAATACGGCGTAGAGCTGCCAGACCGCCTCGATCCGGGACCACGCCACGAGCAGCAGCGCGCCGGCGAGGGATCCGGTGGTCATGAGGCCGCGGCCGCCGTGCCGGTCCAGCCACCGTCCGATGGGGATCGCGGCGGCGGCCCAGGCGAGGATCGCGGTGGTGAGCGCGCCGGTGACCGCCGCCGGGCTGGTGTGCAGGTCCGCGGCCATGGGGTGCAGCAGGACGGCGAAGGCGTAGTAGAGGCAGCCGTACCCGACGGTCTGGGTGACGGCGAACGCGGCGACGATCCGCCACCCGTGCAAGACCGGCCGGCGGCCGCGAACCTTCGGGGTCGCGGCCGCCGGCGCCGTGGTGTCCATCCGGGTGGTCAGCCGCAGCAGGCGTCGCCGGACTGCTGCTGCCCGCCCGGACCGACGACCGGGAGCAGGGTCAGCGGTGTGGCGAGCAGCCCGCCGCTGACCCCGGTGGCCAGGCCGCGCCCGGCCGGGGTGGCAACGGGCGTGGGGCCGCAGCAGCCGCCGCCGGTGATCGCGGCGGAGTCGAGGGGGACGTCGCTGCTGCAGACGCCGGTCTCGGGCAGGTCGAGGTGGACGTCGCGGGCGGCTTCCCAGTCGCCGGCGAGGGCGGCGACGACGGAGCGGGCCTGTTCGTAGCCGGTGGCGAGCAGGAACGTCGGCGCCCGCCCGTAGGACTTGACGCCAACGGCGTAGTAGCCCGCCTCGGGGTGGGTGAGCTCGTCGACGCCGTGCGGCGGGACGGTGCCGCACGAGTGCTCGTTCGGGTCGATCAGCGGCGCCAGGGCGCGCGCGGCGCCGAGGATCGGGTCCAGGTCCAGGCGCAGCTCACCGGTCATGCCGTGGTCGGGCCGGAAGCCGGTCGCCGACACAATGCGGTCCGCGGTGATCTCCCGGCTGCCGTCCGAGGCGGTCACCAAGCCGTCGGCGGTGACGGTGAGCGCCTGGACGGAGAAGCCCGGGATGAGCTCGATGGTGCCGGCCTCGACGTGTTCGCGCAGCCGGGTGCCGATCGCGCCGCGGGCGGGCAGCGCGTCGGCGGTCTCTCCGCCGTAGGTGCGGGCCGCGCTGGAAGAGCGGATTGCCCACACCACCGAGGTCTCGGGTGCCTGGCCGGCGAGTTCGGCCAAGAACAACAGCGTGTTCGCGGCCGAGTGGCCGGCCCCGACGACGAGCGTCCGCCGGCCGGCGAACCGGTCACGATCGGCACCGAGCACATCGGGCAGCGCCTGCTCGATGAACCCGGCGACGGCCTCCTCGCCGCGGGCGGGGATACCAGAGGCACCGAGGACGTTCGGCGTCGTCCAGGTGCCGGACGCGTCGATCACCGCCCGGGCCGGGACGTCGTCGCCGTCGAGCCGCACGAGGAACGGTGCGGCGTCGCGGCCGGCGGTGCGCAGCCGGTCGACGCCGAGGCGGGTGACGGCGCGGACCCGGGCGCCGTAGCGGATGTGCGGCTTCAGGGCGGGCGCGTCGGCGAGGGCCTGCAGGTAGTCGTCGGCGAGCTGTGCCCCGGTCGGAAGTACCTCGGGGTCGGGCTCGACCCACCCGGCGCCGACCAGCAGCCGCCGTGCGGCGGCGTCGATGTTGTACCGCCACGGCGAGAACAGCCGGACGTGGCCCCACTCCCGGACGGCGGCGGCGGGCCGGTCGCCGGCCTCGAGGACGGTGAACGCGATGCCGCGCTCGGCGAGGTGCGCGGCCGCGGCGAGGCCGACCGGCCCGGCACCGATGACGACGACCGGCAGGCCGTCGAGCTGGCTGGTCATATCAGAAGATCCCTTCGATTGTTTTGAGAAATGTCGAATCAGCAGAGCGGACTGCGCCCGCATCGCGGATGGTCGCGGGGTGAGGTGGTGCTAGCTGATGTGCGTGCTGCGGCGTTCGATGAAGACCACGTCGCGCCATCGGTTGCCCCGGCTGGCGTGGCGGCCGACGCGTTCGCGGACGCCGACGGTGCGGAACCCGGCGGCGTGGTGCAGGGCGAGGCTGGCAGTGTTCTCCGGGAAGACGCCGGACTGGATGGTCCAGATGCCGGCGGCCTCCGTAGAGGCGATGAGCGCGTCGAGCAGCGCCCGCCCGACGCCGCTGCCCTGTGCGGCTGGGTCGACGTAGACGGAGTGTTCGACCACGCCTGCGTACACCGCGCGCGCCGAGACCCGTGATACGGCCACCCAGCCGAGTACCGTCCCGGCCTCGTCGACGGCGACGAGGCGGTGCTCGGGCAGCTTCGCCGCATCGAACGCCGCCCAGTCCGGGGCCGCGTGCTCGAAGCTGGCGTTGCCGCCGTCCATCCCGGCCTGGTAGATCGCCAGCACCCGGGCCGCGTCGCCGTCGAGCATCGGGCGGATCGTCACGACGTTCACGCACAGTCTCCGGTCGGGGTCGGGGCCGGGCGGCCCATGACGACGTCGGCGGCGGACGGGAAGCAGCCGATGCACGCCTCGTTGATCCGGTAGTGCCGCGCCGTGCCGACGGGCTCGACGAGGACGAACCGGACCTCGGTGAGGACCTTCAGATGCTGTGACACCGTCGACTGCGCCAGCCCCACCGCCGTGACCAGTTCGCCGACGCTCATCGGCCGGCCCTGCCGCGCCAGGTACTCCACGATCTGCACCCGCGACGGATCGGCGAGGGCCCGGAACCACGACGCGTACGTCTCCGCGACCGCCCGGTCGAGCAGCTCGGTCACCATCCACCAACTTCATCGTTTATCGCCGATCTACGATGAAACGGTACCCGGGTCGGCCGTGACGAGCAACCCGGTCGCGACGACGAGCCGGGCGACCGCGGTCAGGGTGGCCGTCTCGACGCGGTCCGGGGTGTCGGCCGGGCTGTGGTAGCCGGCCATCCCGGCGCCGATCCCGACCGAGGGCAGACCCGCGGCGGCGTAGCGGCGGTTGTCCGAGGCGACCGGTCCGGCGACCAAGGGCAGGCCGGTGTGCCGACCGGCCTGGTCGAGCGCGGCGAGCAGGCCGTGTGCCGCCCCGCCGGCCTCGACGGCGGCCGCCTGGTGGAGGTGGCCGGCGCCGTCGACGTTGATGACGAGCGGAGTCGCGCCGGCGGCGCGCAGCTGGGCGGCGTGGTGGGCGGAGCCGAGCGCGCCGGCCTCCTCGCCGTCCAGCAATGCCACCGCCAGCCCCACCGTGTCCGGCAGGAGCGCGGCGAGGACCCGCCCGGCTTCGAGGACGACGGCGACGCCGCTCCCGTTGTCCGCCGCGGCGGGCTGGCGCAGGCCGGGGTGGTCGCCGACGCCGTCGTAGTGCGCGGTCAGCAGTACTTCCGGCCCGTCCGTGGCGGGGCGCCAGCGACCGTGCACGTTCGCGGCGGGCAGGTCGAGCCGCCGGATCGGCGTGTTCCCGGCGAACGTGCCGGTGCCTCTGCTCGCGGCGTGCAGGACGGCGGCGTGGGTGGCGGTGTCGAGGGTGAGGATCGGCAGCGGCCCCGGGTTGGGCCCGGCGAGCATCGTGTAGTGCCAACCGTCCGCGTCGACCCCGCGGCCCAGCAGCAGGCCGAGCGCGCCGTGCGCGTGGCCGTAGGCGTCGAACAGCGTCATCCCGTCCGGCACGGCCAGCCATCGACCAACCGGGTCACCGGTCCCGGCGACCCCGAGTGCCCCGCGGCGGATCAGCGGCTCGTCCCCGGCTGCCAGGTGCACGGCCATCTGGCGGCCGTACTCCAGCCGCATTTCGGCGGTGCCATCGGACCAGTGCACGCTCGGCGCGGTGTAGACCTCGGGGACGTGCAGCACCGTGAAGGACTCCAGGGTCACTTCGGCGCCTACGTCGGCGAGGTGCTGGCCAAGCCAGGCGCGGGCGGCGGCCCCGCCGGCGCTGCCGACCCGCCGCCCCGTGAACGCCACCCCGGCGAGCGTCGCGACAGTGGCGGCCATCCGCTCGCCTGACACCTGCTCCAGTGCCACCCGGAGCCGGTCGGCGACGAGCGCGGCGGCCGCCGGTCGGACCGGGGTGCTCATCCGCAGCAGCCCTGTCCGGCGGCGACCGCGTCGGCCTTCGCCGCACTGCCGCAGCAGGTGCCCTCCGCGGTCGCCTCGGCCGAGGTACCGCAGCACGGCGCGCCGGCAGCGGCCGGCTCGGGCAGGGTGAGCGTGGCGGCAGGCGGGTTGCCGCAGCAGCCGCCCGTCCCGGCGACGGTCAGCGCAGCGGCCGGGTCGCCGGTGAACCCGCCGGTCGACCCGGTCGCGGCGGTGCTGGTGGTCTCGCTCATAGTCGGTCCTTTCAGGTGGTTGGGCGTGGCTTGTCGAGGTCAATCAACTTCGGCCGCAGCCGGGCCGGGGCAAGATTGGTCACCGGGGACCGGCGAGCGCCGCGAGATGAGTGCGGGTGCGCTCGATCCGGGCAACGACCCGCTGGTCCGGCGTGGAAACCGAAGCGCAGCCGTCACAGAACCGGACCCCGGCCCGGAGTCGGGCACGGCGCAGCGTGCGGAACATGACGACCTCCAGATCACGGCGCCGAGACTGTCTCGACGTCCGTCTAATCAACAGTTGCACGCTGATTTGAGATCTGTCAACCTAGAGATATGTCGAAACAGCCGCCGGTGCTCACGCTCACCGACCTCAACGCTGGTGAGCCGTGCTGCACCCCGCTCGCGCAGCAGCGCCTGCCCGCGGAGACCGCCACGGTTCTCGCCCCGGCGTTCAAGGCGCTCGGCGATCCGGTCCGGCTGCAGCTCATGTCGATGATCGCCTCCGCCGAGGACGGCGAGATCTGCGTCTGCGACCTCACCCCGGCGTTCGACCTGTCTGGGCCGACCATCTCGCACCACCTGCGCACCCTGCGCGAGGCCGGCCTGGTCGACGCGGACCGGCGCGGCACGTGGGTGTACTACCGCGCCCGGGTGGGAGTGCTGCGCCAGCTGGCCGCGCTGCTTTCGGTCGCGGAGCCGGCCGCCTGACCGCCGGCCGCCTGACCGCCGGCCGCCTGACCGCCGGCCGCCTGACCGTGAAAGGTCAGCGGCCGGGCATCGGCAGGGGGCAGCCGGTGGGCCGCACCGTCGGCGGTGCGGCGACTCCATCACATGATCACCGGAGCGTGGCCGACCGGCGATTTTCCGTCACCATCCGCCGGGGCCTGCCGCGCCCAGGCTGCCTTGACAACCCGACAATCACTCAATCAATATTGAGTCAATGAACGCCGAGCTTTCATCCTTGCAGGTGCGGGCCCGGGTGCACGCCGCGCTCGGCGAACCCGCCCGCCTCGCCATCGTCGACACGCTCGTGCTGGGCGACGCCTCCCCGGGCGAGGTCGGCCAGCAGCTGGGCCTGCCGACGAACCTCGTCGCGCACCACGTCAAAGTGCTGCAGGACGCCGGCCTCGTCACCCGGACCCGGTCCGAGGGCGATCGCCGCCGTACGTACCTGCGCCTTGTTCCCGAGGTCCTCGCCTCCCTCGCCCCGCCCGCCCTCGGCGCCGCCCAGCGGGTGGTGTTCGTATGTACACACAACTCAGCGCGATCGCAACTGGCCGCCGCGCTGTGGCGCGACCGGGTCGGCGGTGCGGTCGCCTCGGCCGGTACCCACCCGGCGCAGCGGGTGCATCCGCGGGCGGTGAAGGTCGCGCACCGGCACGGCCTCGCCCTCAACCCGACCGGCACCGCATACGTCGCCGACGTCGTCCACGACGGCGACCTCGTCATCGCGGTCTGCGACAACGCCCACGAGGACCTCGCCGGCCCGGACGCGCCCGTGCATCCGCGGCTGCACTGGTCGGTGCCGGACCCGGTCCGGGTCGACACCGACGCCGCGTTCGAGGCCGCCTACACCGACCTCGCCGACCGGATCACCCGCCTGGCGCCCGCGGTCACCCCCGCTCGCCGCCGGCCCGAGTAGGTTCTGGAGCCTCGCCATGACCGACGCACTCGCGCGCTTCTACCACCCCGATCTCTCCGTCGACCAGCAGCTCGCGCTGCGCACCGCGGCCCAGCGGCTGGCGCGGGAGTTCGACGGCACCTACGGCGCCGAGACCATCGAACGGTTCCTGCACACCAGCTACGAGCAGTTCGCATCGCTGTCCAGCGTGCCGAACTTCCTGCCGCTGCTCGCCGAACGCTTCGCCCGGCAGCGGCTGCACGCCCTCGCCCGCGTCGAAGGCCACCACCACGACGGCAAGCCCGTCGTGCTGTTCCTGTGCACGCACAACGCCGGCCGCTCCCAGATGGCGCTCGGGTTCTTCACCCACCTCGCCGGCGACCACGCGGTGGCCTGGTCCGGCGGGTCCGAACCCGGCCGGGAGATCAACCCGGCCGCGGTCACGGTGATGGCCGAACGCGGCATCGACATCACCGACGAGTACCCGAAGCCGTGGACCGACGAGATCGTCCGCGCCGCCACCGTCGTGGTCACCATGGGCTGCGGCGACGCCTGCCCGGTCTTCCCCGGCACCCGCTACGAGAACTGGAACGTCGACGACCCCGCCGGCCTCGACGTCACCGCCATCCGCCCGATCCGCGACGAGCTCGAACGCCGCGTCCGGCTACTCCTCGATCAGCTCGCCATAGCTGCCAACTGACCCACCCGACCCCCGAGACAGGACTTCCACGCTCGTGAACCCCACCCTGTGGCGGCGACTCCTCGCCGAGTTCGCCGGCACCGCCATGCTGGTCACCGCCGTTGTCGGCTCCGGCATCATGGCCACCCGGCTCAGCGACGACATCGGACTGCAGCTGCTCGAGAACTCCGTCGCCACCGCCTTCGCCCTCGGCGCGCTCATCCTCACCTTCGGCCCGGTCTCCGGCGCCCACTTCAACCCCGTCGTCTCGGCCGCGGACTGGTTCCTCGGCCGCCGCACCGGCACCGGGCTGCCCGCCCGGGACCTCGGTGGCTACGTCGTCGCCCAGACCGCCGGAGCGATCGCCGGGGCCGTGCTGGCGGACCTGATGTTCAAGCTGCCCGCGGTCGACTTCTCGGACAAGCACCGCACCGGATCCGACCTGTGGCTCGGCGAGGTCGTCGCCACCGCCGGCCTGCTGCTGCTCATCTTCGCCCTGGCCCGATCCGGCCGCGCGGCCGTGGCCCCGGCGGCGGTCGGCGCGTACATCGGCGCCGCGTACTGGTTCACCTCGTCGACGTCGTTCGCGAACCCTGCCGTGACGATCGGCCGCGCGTTCACCGACACGTTCGCCGGGATCGCGCCGTCCTCGGTGCCCGGGTTCATCGTCGCCCAGATCGCCGGCCTCGCCGTCGGCGTCGGGCTCCTGCTCGCGCTCTATCCGTCCGTCGGCAGCGCCGCCGGTGACGTCATCGTCCACCGATCCGAACCCAGCCAGCTCGAGGAGCACCACTGATGGGCACCAGACCCGCCGTCCTGTTCGTGTGCGTGCACAACGCCGGCCGCTCCCAGATGGCCGCCGGCTGGCTGCGCCACCTCGCCGGCGACACCGTCGAAGTCCGTTCCGCAGGCTCCGAACCCGCGGACCAGATCAACCCGGTCGCCGTGGAGGCGATGCGCGAGGTCGGCATCGACATCACCGCCAACACGCCGCGCAAGCTCGACTGGGACACCGCCGAGTCCTCCGACGTGCTCATCACCATGGGCTGCGGCGACGTCTGCCCCGTCTTCCCCGGCAAGCGCTACCTCGACTGGCAACTCGACGACCCCGCCGGCCAGGGCATCGAGGCCGTCCGTCCGATCCGCGACGAGATCCGCCGCCGGGTCGAGCAACTCATCACCGAGCTGCCCGTCACCACCGGCTGACGACCCGTCCACGCGCTCCGCCGCCGGGCCAGGTCCTCCCCGGCGGCGGTCCCTGCCTGCCTTCCGTCACCGTTGCCACGACGGCGACGACCACAAGGCGTACTACCCCGGCGCCACCCCCGTCCGTATCCGCATCACCGGCGACCGCACCACCGGCCGGCTCCTCGGCGCGCAAGTCCTCGGCCACCGTGGCGCCGAGATCGCCGAACGCATCGACATCTACGCCACCGCCATCAGCCACGGCGCCTCCGTCGCCGACATCATCGACCTCGACCTCTCCAACACCCCGCCCCTTGGCAGCCCGTGGGACGCGGTCCAGGCCGCCGCCACCGCCTGGTACCGAACCGTCGCCGACCCGGCAACCTGATACCTCGCAGCGCGTCAGCAACCGGCTCCGCGACGCGATGATGCCCGTCGGCTAGCTCGCGCGGAGGCGCGGCCGTCATGGCGGACATCGCGGTCGCGGCCTATCGTCGCTGCCCACCCGCGTCGCAGAGGTTGTCCGTCACACTGCCTCATGGTCAGGCATCAATGAGTTGTGGCGATCGTCCTATCCGGCGATCGGAGCGCTGGTGGCCGTCCTTCCAGAACATGACGAACCTGATCTGCTGACCCACTGGATGAGCCAAGCAGAGTCGGCCGGGCGGCCGCGTCGTCGGCGGCCCGATGTGGTCGGCGGGTTGCAATTCGCGTTCTACGGTCGGGTGTCGACGGCCGGCGTCCAGGAAACCGATTCGTCATGACGGTGGCAACGGGACGTGGCCAAGGACCTTAGTCGGATTGCTCGTCGGTGCCGTTGAACAGGCTGACGAGTCCGTGCGGCGCGCCGTCGCCGAAGATCAGGTCGATGGTCTCGTGCGCCGCGACGGCTTCGGCGTGGGCGCGGCGGAACATCACGTCCTCGTACGCCGTGATAGCGCCCTCGATGTCGCCAGGGTTCGCGGCGATGGCTTCGCCGAGTTCGGCTCCGTCGAGCATGGCGATGTTGGCACCCTCGCCGCCCGGGACGGTGACGTGGGCGGCGTCGCCAAGGAGCGTCACGCCCGGCACGCGGGTCCACCGGTGCTCGTCGGGGAGCTGGTAGATCCTGCGCAGGATCGGTGGGGCGTCGGCGTCGGTGATGAGGCCGGTGAGTTCGGGTGCCCATCCCTCGAATTCGGCGACGATCCGCTTCGTGGCATCGGGGTCGATAAAGTCGATGTCGGCGAACCATTCGATCGGGTGGTTCAGGATGACGTACGTGTGGATGGTGTTTCCCGCTTCCCGGTGGGCGAGGAATCCCTTGCCGGGGATGAGGGCGTACATGGCGCCGTTGCCGACCGCTTTGGCGGCGGCGGGGTGGTGTTCGTCGACGTCGTGCAGGTAGGTGTCGATATAGCTCATGCCCGCGTACGTCGGCTTTTCGTCCGACAGCAGCGCTCGCACCTTGGACCAGGTGCCCTCGGCGCCGACGAGGATGTCGGTGGTGGCCGTCGAGCGGTCGGCGAAGGTGAGTTCGTGCCGGCCCTTGTCGAGGGGCGTGGTGGAGACGAGCTTCTTGCCCCACTGAACGGTGTCGGCGGGCAGGGACTCCAGCAGGATGCGCCGGATGTCCCCGCGCAGCGCTTCGGGGCGGGTCATCGAGCCGTCGTCGGGAACGTCGGCGAGTACGGTGCCGTGTTGGTCGAGGACCCGCTGCGCGCCGCCGCCCCGGTGGATGATCTCGCGGTACTTGCTCGTGAGCCCGGCCATTTGCAGGGCGAGTTGGCCGTTGTGCTCGTGCAGGTCGAGCTGGCCGCCCTGGGTGCGGGCGTCGGCGGAGGCGTCCGCGTCGTAGACGGTGACCGGGATGCCGTGCCGGTGCAGGACGCGGGCGAGCGTGAGGCCGCCGAGGCCGGCGCCGACGACCGTGACTGGTGTGGTCATGAGAGTCCCTTCAAAGAAGTTTGGACCGGTGGTCCAACGCGGAGTTTGGACCGCCGGTCCAAACTGTGTCAAGATTGAGCCCATGAGCAGTTCCGCGCAGCGAAACCCAAGACGCAGCGATGCGCTGTCGCGAGAACGCATCGTCGAGGCGACCGTCGAAGTGCTCGACACGGCCGGAGAGGCCGGCTTGACGGTCCGGGCGCTGACGGCCCATCTGTCGACCGGCCGGGGTGCGATCTATCACCACGTCGCCGACAAGGACGAGCTGCTCGCCGCGGCCGCCGACAGCATCATCGGGCGGGCGGTGGCGGGAACCGAGGGAGACGAGGACCCGAAGCGGGCGATCCGCGGCCTGGCTCTTGGGATCTTCGACGTGATCGACGCACACCCATGGGTTGGCGGCCAGCTCTCCCGCGAAGCTTTGCAACCCGCCGTTCTGCGCATCTGGAAGGGCGTCGGGCTGCAGCTTCAGCGCCTCGGCGTCACCGGACCGGCTCGATCAGACGCCGGGTCGGCACTGGTCAATTACGTTCTCGGCGCGGCAGCGCAGCACGCTGCCGGAAGTCGGCGAGCGTCCAATGCCAAGGACCGGAAGTCTTACCTGGAAAGCCTGGCGGCGCAGTGGGTGCGGCACGACCCCGACCCGATCGTGCAGGAGGCGGCCTCGCTGCTGAACGAGCACGACGACCGTCAGCAGTTTCTTGCCGGTGTCGACATCTTCCTGGCTGGCATCGCGGCCGTCAGGTAGCCGCCGCGAGGTCGCGGACGAAGTCGTGTGCCAGGGATCCGATATCGAGCAAGGCCAGGTCGCGGCCAGTCATGATCCGAAGAAGACCAGTCCGATGAGCTGCGCCGGATTGCCGAGCGCCATCGCCCGGCCCGCATCGCACCTCGCGATCAGCGCGGAGATGGGCGCTGGCAAGTGGCGGTGAACGATCACCGCAGCCCAGACCGTCCAGACATCGCTCTACCGCGCGGCGCAGGTCGTGAAGCTCGCCGGGGCGACGCGCTCCGCGGTGCGTCATTGGTGCGGCGATGTCGGGCGGAAGAGGCGGTGACGGTTCGACCGGTCGAGGGCTTCACGGACGACGTTCGGCAAGAGAGCCGGCGACAATCGTTTCTGCGTTGCAGTTTGGGCAGGCACCGCTTGGGCGGTTGGTCCCCTCTCTGTCAGGCGAGACGACCTGTGCACGGAGGTGCCAGCTGCAGCGTCGCCGCGACGATCACCGTGACCAGGAGTGACAGCAAACGCTCAGACGGGCTTCAGGGGCGGCATCAGCCGCGTGCGCGCGCGTCAGCCCCGTTCGACGCCAGCACCGAGGCCTTGGCGCGGTCGTACTCCGGTCGGCTCAGGACGCCGCGCTGTTGCAAATCGGCGAGCTTGGCGAGCTCGTCGGCCGTGCTCGGCGCTCCAGCAACGTCGCGGACGTATTCGCGGATCTGGGCATTCTGGCGCTCTGCACGCACCGCGGCGCGTTCGTTCATCGACCGCCCCCGCGCGACGAGGTAGACCAGGGCGCCGAGCCACGGAAAGACGATGAGGAACACCGTCCACGCGGCCTTGCCCCAGCCGTTCAAGGCCGGATCACGGAAGAGGTCGTTCAGAATGCTGATCATCAGCCAGATCCACGCGAACACCAGCATGAACCACACCGTGTACAGCAATATGTCGCCGAACGACACGGTCATCACCTTCCTCCCGGCTGCGCAACCCCGCAAACATCGGGGCCAAGCGTGCCGGCCCGGCAGATCCTGACGGATTGAGTGTCGACCGCCGGTAGCCGTAAGTCATCCTTCTCAGAAGATGAAACGGGGCAAGCCCTCTGCTCGACGCCACCTGCCGCCGTCACCGTCACCCTCGATCCACGGCACGGAGGCCGCGCCACGCGGAATTGCACGCGAAGTTGCCGCCAGCCGTCGTCGCCGGGAGCGTTCAGTCCAGCGTCGTGAGGAAGGCGGCGATCGCGAATCCCAGCGCCGTAAGCAGCGCGATCCGGCGACCGCCCCGGCTGAAGGCCTCGGGCATCATCGAGTCCGCGAGCATAGTCAGCACAGAGCCGGCGGCGAGCGCCTGCACGTAGCGTCCGTCCACGTTGGAAAGGTGCGACGCGAGGGCGTAGCCGAGGGCGGCGGCCAGCCCGGAGCAGACGACGATGGCCGCCCAGAGTCGACAGATCCAGGCAGCGGAGTGGGTCCTGCGCAGGTCCGCGGTCGCCGAGAGACTCTCGGGCACGTTCGATATGAACACGGCCATGAGGAAGCCGATACTGACGGTCCCGCCGACGGCCACGCCGACACCGAGAACGATGGACTCCGGGACACCGTCGAGCAGTGCTCCGAGGGCGATCGACAGGCCCGCTCCGGCCCCGGTCGCCGATCGACGTTCCAGCACGCTGTCCAGGCCGTAGAAGACCAGGGCGCCGATGCCGAAGCTGACCCAGATCAGCCAGTCGGCGACGCGGCCAGTGGGTATGAGTTCATAGGCCAGCGCGGCCACCAGTGCCCCGGCGCCGAATCCCATGACGTCGCCCACGACCTGCGGCGGCACCCTGGCCGTCAGTGCGACAACGGCTCCGATCAGCAACGACGCGGCCGCGAGCATTGCCCACGCCCCAGCCCCGATCATAGAATCAGTCTAAAAGCCGGATTTTTGACCAGTCGGAAGTGTGTGACCCAAGACGCGCGTCCACGGGGACGTGGTGGTCGACGGTGATCTGTCTGCGGTGCCGGCTATCACGCCGGGACCTTCCGTCCGTGCGCGGCGAGCGCCCAGATCACGAACCCGTCCAGCGCGATGATCAGTAGCGACCAGAGCGGGGCGCTCACGGCGCCGTTCAACAGGTCGCGCCGCGCGGAGCCCGATCGGCGCCCACAACGTCGGATGCAGGGCGCCGCCGCTCCTCGACCGAGACCCAGCGGATGAGAGGACCGTCGACGGCGGTGAGGGGCACCGCACCCGTCACGGTCGTCGGCGGTCCGCCGTTCACCCGGCTACCGATACATGCGTTCGTTCATTACGCGGGTGTCAGATGCAAGGCCTGGATGGCGTCGCGCAGGCGCTGCTCCGCCTCCATGCTCAGAGAACTGCGTAGCAGTTTGCCGCCGAACTGGTACGGCGCCATCTCCGCCACGACCTTGTCCACGGTAACCTGGTCGACGAGCAGGAACAGTGCCGCAGTGCCGGGCTGCATCGCCGCGCCGACGTCTTTCATGAACTTGTCGTCCACCCCGACGTCGGTGGCCTTTCCAGCCAGCGCGCCGGCGCCCGCTCCAACTGCCATGCCGAGGAAGGGCGCGAAGAACAGCAGCCCGATGAGGCCACCCCACAAGGCCCCACCGGCAGCTCCGACAGCGGTCGCGCTTGCCCCCTGATGCAGCCGGATCTTGCCGTCGGGACCAACGTCCACCACAGCGGCGTCGCGCACGGTGATGAGTCCCTGCCGCTGCAGGTCGATGATCTTCTCCCGGGCGGCGTTTGCCGTGTCCAGGTCGCGGTATCCGATCGCAATCAGATCGCTCATGATGCGTCCTCTCAGATCGCCGGTTGACGGCACGTCCTTCGGTGCCGATCAGCTGAGGATTTTGGGTCTGCCTCGTTCGAACTCGGTGCCACTGATGACGCCGTGCCGGTGTAGTTCGGCGAGTTTGGTGAGCTCCTCGCCGGTTCCTCCGCCGCCCGTTTGTCTCTGACGTAGGCGCGGACCCGCTGTCCGTGCGGGCGTGACCGCCTAGCTGCAACGGTCATCACTTCGTCGTCGAACCGCCTCGCTCGGAAGGAGTGACGATCGTTGTATCGGCCGTCCACCCGGCCTCAGGCGGCCACCCGCGCTGGATGAGGGCGCCTCACGGTGCGGGGAGAACCGTGGTTTGCGAGATGCTGGCTGCAGCTGGGGGTGGACCATGACCGCGGTTCCGGGCCATCACGGCGATCCGCACCATGCGGCTGGAAGTCCGGCCCGTGCGACGGATCCGCACGGCGCGGCCGTGTCGGTCTGGCACATCCTCGCACTCGGACTGATCACCGTCCTGTTCGGCGTCGCGGTGCTTGTGTGGCCAGCTGCTACCTTGCGGCTGCTGGGCATCCTGGCCGGCATTTGGTTGATCGCGACCGGAGTGCTCCGCATCGTCCGCGCGTTCCGGCGTGACCACGGTGTCCACGGCATGGCCGATCAACTGCTGTCCGGTGCCCTCGGCCTCGTCCTCATCCTCGGTGGCGTCGCGTGTATCCGTAACATCGTGACGGGCGTCATTGCGCTGGCGGTGCTCCTCGGCCTGGCGTGGATGCTGAGCGGCTTCGCTGAGTTCCTGTTCGGTCTGTTCTCCAAAGGCAGCACTCGGGTGTGGCTGCTTGTGCTGGGCGTGGCCTCAGTCGTCGTCGGGCTGCTGTTCCTCACCTGGCCCGACATCACGCCTCGCGGCGTAGTGCTGCTCACCGGCATTACCGCGCTGATCCTCGGCACCGGCGAGATCACCTTCGCGCTGCAGCAACGCCACCGACCCACTCAGAGCGGCTGAGCTCCGGCTGCTGACCCTTGCGAAATGCGTGCTCATCCTCAGGGTGAACGGCGGAGGTATGCCCTCCGTCGCAGGTACCGTCTGCGGGGGATGGGGCGGAAAATCTGTGTAGTGCGCGAGTAATCGTTCCGTTGTCGCGCTGTCCCGACCGGGTGCGATCATGCACGGGGCCGTGCTTGGCTCCGGGCTGGCTGGATGGGCTCGCGCGCTAACGTGATGTGGGTACGGACGTTCCTCGCGCCGCCGCCGGTCGCGGAGGAAGTAGGCGGTCATGCTCAAGTTCGATGTGCAGGTTTCCAGCGCGGTTCGTACCACCGAGGAGCGTGAAGCCGCAGCGGTCGGGCCGCTCTCGGCGACATTGCTCGACCAGATGCAGCGGTACTGGCAGGCCGCCAACTTCCTGACCGTCGCGCAGATCTACTTACGCGGGAATCCGCTGCTGCGCGAGCCGTTGCGACCGCAGCACATCAAGCCTCGACTGCTCGGCCACTGGGGCACGTCGCCCGGTCTCAGCTTGATCTACGTACACCTGAACCGGCTGATCAGGGAGCGCGATACCAACGTCATCTACCTGGCCGGCCCGGGCCACGGCGGACCCGCACTGGTCGGCAATGCGTACCTCGAAGGTACCTACTCGGAGGTCTACCCGGAGGTGACGCAGGACGCGGCGGGCCTGCGGCTGTTGTGCCGTCGCTTCTCGACCCCGGGCGGCATCCCCAGCCACGTCAGCGTGCAGACCCCGGGCTCGATTCACGAGGGAGGTGAACTGGGCTACGTGTTGTCCCACGCCTTCGGCGCGGCCTTCGACGCGCCGGACCTGATCGTCGCCGCGGTGGTCGGCGACGGCGAGGCGGAGTCGGGGCCGCTGGCCGGAGCCTGGCGGAGTACCGCCTTCCTCAATCCGGCCCGCGACGGTGCGGTGCTGCCGATCCTGCACCTCAACGGGTACAAGATCAGCGGCCCCGCCGTGATTGCCCGCGACAGCGACGACGACATCGCGGCGTTCCTTCAGGGCAACGGCTACGACGCCCATTTCGTCGAAGGCGACGATCCGCCGCACGTGCACCAAGCGTTCGCGGCGACGCTCGACTGGTGCTACGAACGCATCCGCGGCATCCAGCAGGACGCCCGGGCCGGCGGCCTGGTCGGACGACCACGCTGGCCGGCCATCGTGTTGCGCACGCCCAAGGGCTGGACGGGCCCGAAGGAGGTGGACGGGCAACCCGCGGAGGGTACCTTCCGGTCGCACCAGGTGCCGATGGCGGACATCCGGACGAACGCGGAGCATCTGGCGCTGTTGGAATCCTGGATGCGCTCCTACGAGCCGGAGACGCTGTTCGACGCCGACGGCAGGTTCATGCCCGACCTCGCCGCCCTCGCGCCGCGGGGTGATCGCCGGATGAGCGCCAACCCGAGTGCGAACGGCGGCACGGTGCTGGTCGATCTGGACATCCCGGATTTCCGCGACTACGCGGTCGACGTCGATCGGCCGGCCGTGGTACGGCAGGAGTCGACCCGGCAGCTGGGCAAGCTGTTGCGCGATGTGTTCGTCCGCAACGCCAAGTCGGCGAACTTCCGGTTGTTCTGCCCGGACGAGACGAAGTCCAACCGGCTCGGCAACGTCTTCGAGGTGGAGAACCGCTGCTTCGTCGGCCCCAATCTGGACGTCGACGATCACCTGTCGGCGGACGGTCGCGTCATGGAGGTGCTGAGCGAGCATCTGTGCGAAGGCTGGCTGGAGGGTTACACGCTGACCGGCCGGCATGGGCTTTTCGCCACCTACGAAGCGTTCGCGATGGTCTCGGCGTCGATGACGGTGCAGCACACCAAGTGGTTGCAGGAGGCGAGAAATCTCCCGTGGCGGGCGCCGGTCGCCTCGCTGAACATCCTGCTCACCTCGACGTGTTGGCGCAACGACCACAACGGCTTCAGCCACCAGGGTCCCGGCTTGATCGACGTGATGCTGTCCAAGCGGGGCACCGTGACCCGCATCTACCTGCCGCCCGACGCCAACTGCCTGCTCTCGGTCGCCGATCACTGCCTGCGCAGCCGCGACTACGTGAACCTGATCGTGATCGACAAACAGCCACAGCTGCAGTTCCTGGACATGGAAACGGCGATCGCGCATTGCGCGGATGGCGCGTCGATCTGGCATCGGGCCAGCACCGACGACGGCCGGGAGCCGGACGTGGTGCTCGGCTCGGCGGGTGACATCCCCACCATGGAGACGGTCGCGGCGGCGTGGTACCTCCGTCAGTTCGTACCGGATCTGGGCGTGCGGGTCGTGAACGTGGTGGACCTGATGCGGCTCTTCCCGGCCAGGCACCACCCGCACGGCATGACCGAGGCCCAGTTCGTCGACCTGTTCACTGCGGACAAGCCCGTTATCTTCGCCTTCCACGGATACCAGCGGGCGATTCACGAGATCGTGCACGGGCATCCGGATGTCGATCGTATCCACGTGCGCGGCTTCAACGAGCAGGGCACGACCACCACACCGTTCCAGATGGCCGTGATGAACGAGATGAGCCGGTTCCACCTGGCGGCCGAAGCGATCCGGCACGTGCCGCGGCTGCGCGACCGCGCACCCGCACTGCTGGCCGAGTGCGACGCACGGATCGCCGAGGCCAATGCGTACGCACGTGAGCACTTCGAAGACCAACCCGAGATCCGTGACTGGGTGTGGAGCGACTAAAACCCGCAACTTGAGCGCCGACGAGCGTGGCGCTCAGACAGCGCTTCGCCCTTCCGCTCGTTACGAGGCCAGGGCCCCGGTCGTCGCGGCACGGTGACGCAACGGTCCTTCCGCGACGAGCCGGTTCGGGCCGTACGTGGCACGCCGGGACGATACCTCGGCGGGCGACAAGCCGGATAGCGGTTCGACATGCTCCACGGCGAGTGCGTCGTCGACCGACAGCGCGTGAAAGAGTGTGGTTTCGGCCCCCGTGGTCGACAACGTGGCCATGAGCAGAATGTGCCTGGACTACCCATTTGTCGGCGATCGACGCCGCGCTTTCGCCATGCGCTCGATCACCTTCGTTCCGGCACGTGCCAGGGCGGCGGCATGCCTACCATTGAGGTGGTCATCACCGGTGCAGGTGGCAGTCCGCGCCGGGCGGAAAGCAGCGGGAAGATCGTCATGTCGTCTTCAGTCGTCCTCACCGACTTCGACGCGGTGCTGCTCGACCTCGAGGGAGTCCTGACCGCCACCCGCCCGGTGCAGGCAGCGGCCTGGAAGCGCACGTTCGAGGACTTCCTGGGCGCGTGGGAGGCCGAGCACGGCACCCACACCGCCCGGTTCGACGAGCGGACCGACTACGCCACGTACGTCGACAGCAAGCCCAGCCAGGACGGTGTACGGGACTTCCTGGCCTCTCGCGGGATCGAACTTCCGGAGGGCTCACCCGACTCCCGGCCCGGGGCGGAGTCGGTGTGGGGGCTCGGCAACCGACAGCAGTTGCTGGTCGACGATGAACTCGAACGGACCGGTGCCGAGGCATTCCCGGGATCGGTCGCCTGGGTCAGGGAGCTGCGCGAGGCGGGGCTGCGGACCGCGGTCGTGTCGACCAGCCGCAACTGCGCGTCGATCCTGGAGTACGCGGGCATCGCCAATCTGTTCGACACCCGGGTGGACGGTGCGACGGCACAGGACCTTCGTCTGGCGGCCGAGCCGGCGCCCGACGCGTTCCTGGAAGCTGCCCGCCGGCTCAGTGTCCCGCCCGACCGGGCGGTGGTCGTCGAGGACACCGTCACGGGGGTGCAGGCCGGCCGGGCCGGCGCGTTCGGACTGGTCGTGGGCGTTGACCGGGACGGGCACGCGGAGGAACTGGCCGCCCGCGGAGCCGACCTCGTCGTCGCCGACCTCGGCGAACTGCTGGCCGCGTCCACCGAGGAGGTCCACCGGGCCGGCCCGCGAGGCCACCGGCTCCTGGCCGCGGCCAAACGGATCATCGCGGAGACCGGTGACCGCACGGCGGATCCCTGGCGTCTTCGCGAACGTGCCTACAACCCCGGATATGTCGAGCAGACCGAGACGCTGTTCGCGGTGTCCAACGGATATCTGGGCATCCGGGCCTCCTTCGAGGAGGGGGAGCCGTTGTACCGGCCGGGGACTTTGCTCAACGGGTTTCACGAGACCTGGCCCATCGTGTACCCGGAACAAGCCCACGGCTTCGCCACCACCGGCCAGACCATCGTGCGGGTGCCGGACGGCACCACGATCCGGCTGTTCATCGACGACGACCCGGTGACGTGTGAGACGACGGAGGTCCGGCACTTCGACCGCGCCCTCAACATGCGGCGGGGCGTCCTGGACCGCTCGGTGGTCTACCAGTTGCCGGACGGCCGGCGGTTCCGGGTGGACACCAGGAGATTCGCGTCCCTGGCCCATCGGCACATGGCGTGCCTTCGCTACGAGGTGACGGCGCTGGACGCTCCCGGCCGTCTGGTGATCTCGTCGGAACTGCTCACCCCGCGTGCGACGGCAGAGGGACCGGCACTCGACCCGCGGCAGAGCCGGGCACTCACCGAAGGGACCCTGGAGCCCGGCCTCGAACGTGTCGAGAACGTCCGGGTGATCCGCACCTACCGGACGGCGCGCAGCGGGCTGGTGGTCGCCGCCGGGATGGACCACGAGTTCGACGAGCAGACCGTCACACACGTCCGTACCAAGCTCGACGGCCACCGCGCCGACGTCGCCTTCGAGGCCGATGCACGGCCCGGGCAGACCGTCACGCTCACCAAGTGGCTGGCCTACCACTACGGCGCCGAGGATGCGGCGGACCTGGCCGACCGCGCCGGGGTGACGTTGTACCGAGCCCGCGACATCGGCTACGCGACCGCGCTCGCCGACCACGAGCGTGTGGTCACACAGTTCTGGCAGCGCAGCGAGGTGGTCTGGGAGGGAGCACCCGCCGCCCAGCAGGCGCTGCAATTCAGCCTGTTCAGCATCCTGCAGGCGTCGCTGCGCAGCGAGGGGCACGGGGTGCCTGCGAAGGGTTTGACCGGCACCGGCTATGAAGGGCACTACTTCTGGGACACCGAGGCGTACGTGCTGCCGTTCCTGACACATACGTCACCGAACGTGGCACGCAGTCTGCTCATGCATCGCATCCGCATGCTGCCCGCGGCCCGCCGCCGTGCCGGCGAGGTCGGCTGCGCAGGGGCGTTGTTCCCGTGGCGCACCATCAACGGCGAAGAGGCGTCGGCGTACTACGCCGCGGGGACGGCCCAGTACCACATCGACGCCGACATCGCCTATGCCCTCGACCAGTACGTCAAGGTCACCGGCGACGCCGACCTGCTGTTCAGACACGGCGCCGAACTGCTGGTCGAGACGGCCCGCATGTGGGCCGGCCTCGGCTTCTTCTCCCAGCGCCACGGCGGCAGGTTCGTCATCCACAAGGTGACCGGGCCCGACGAGTACACCACGGTCGTCGACAACAACCTGTTCACCAACCTCATGGCGGCCGAGAACCTGACCCTGGCAGCCGACGCCGTGGACCGCGTACGAGTGCAGTCCCCACCTGACTTCCGCAGACTGGTCGAACGCACCGGCCTGCGCGACGAGGAACTGGCCACCTGGCGACGTGCGGCCGAGCGGATGTACCTGCCGTACGACGAGGCCGCCGGCGTTCACCTTCAGGATGACAGCTTCCTCGACCAGGCGCCGTGGGACTTCGCCGCAACGCCGCCGGAGCGCTATCCGCTGCTGCTGCACTACCACCCACTGGTCATCTACCGGCACCAGGTGATCAAGCAGACCGACGTCGTGCTCGCCACGGTGCTGCTACCCGACCGCTTCACCGCGCACCAGCGGCGACGGATCTTCGACTACTATGATCCACTCACCACGGGGGACTCCTCACTGTCCGAGTGCATCCAGGCGATCGCCGCGGCGGACGTGGGCAAGTACCGCAGCGCCGAGGAGTATCTCGTCGACGCCGCCGCGGTCGACATGGCCGACACCGCCGGCAATCTCCGCGACGGCGTCCACGTCGCGTCGGCCGGTGGCACCTGGATGGCGGTCGTGTACGGTTTCGCCGGATACCGCTGGCGCTCGCCGCACGGCCCGGAGTTCTCCCCAATGCTTCCCACCCGGGCCCGACGCCTGCGCTTCCCGCTCCTCGTCCACGGGTCGGTGCTCGATGTCGACATCGAAGAGCACCGCGTCACGTACTCCGTGAGAAGTGGAGACCCGGTGATCGCGCAACATTACGGCAAGGAGTTCACCGCCGTCGCCGGGTCGCCGGTGTCCTTCGCGGGTGACTACCACACCCATGACGCCGCGCCCGGCCCTGCGCCGTCGGACACCGCGTGAACCGGTCTGCCCGCACTGCGGACCGGTCACGCGGTAGCGCTCGACGCGGCGACGGCCCTTACGGTGCCCGACCAGGGCGGATCAATATCGTCGGCGCCGATGCGACAGGGCCGGCCATCACGCTTTGACCTTCCAGCCGTGTACGGCCAGTGCCCAGATCACGAATATGTCCAGCGCGATGATCAGCAGCGACCACAGCGGGTAGTAGGGAAGGAACAGGAAGTTCGCGATGGCGCTCAGTCCGGCTAGGACGATGCCCAGGGCCAAGGCCCACAGCCGTCCGGAGAACACCGCGAAGCCGGCCAGGAGTACCACGAGGCCCACGATGAGGTGAATCCATCCCCAGCCGGTCACGTCGAACGCGTACAAGTAGTCCGCCGTGACCACGAAGAACTTGTTCTCGACGATCGCGGCCAGGCCCGCGGCCATGTGGAACACGCCGACGATGATCATCATTATCCCTGCGAAGACGGTGAAGCCGCTGGCCCACCTGGGGGAGGAGTCCCCCCGGCCAGCCCCCGTCTCCTGTTGTGCCCTTTGTTCAGCCATGCTCGGCACCCCCTCCGCTCAGCGGGCGCCGTTCAACAGGCCACGCCGCGCTTAACCCTGGTCAGCGTCCGCAACGCCGGATGGGGGACGCCACCCGGGAAGGATGGCACCGGGCCTACCCCCGTAGAGCGCGTCCAATCCTTCTGGACTGCCCTTCGGAACGACCTCCATCCAGGTTGGACGGGACCGCGCAGTAAGCGAGCGGAAGCCGCCGTCAGTCGACGGCCGGGGCGCACTCGGTGGCGCCGGCTCGGTGTGCCGCCTCCTTGTCCGTCAGGTAGGTGTGCCGCGCCGAGAGCATGATCAGCCCGTTGGCCAGCAGCGGAACGAGCATGATCAAGAAGGCGTCGCGCAGGCTGGTCGTCCGGCTCGTCGCGCCCCGGCCCGCCAGCGTGTCCGCGACGAGGCCGAAGCACACGGGGCCGAGCGCCTGCGCGGTGAGGCTCAGGACCGTCCGTGCGCTCTCCGCGCGCCCCCACAGCCAGGGCGTGACGATGTCGAGCCGGGCCGCGTCCAACGGCGGGTTCGCCGCGCCCAGCATCGCCGCGCCCAGGATGAGCAACGGCAGGGCGAACGCCGCCGACGCGCTCGCCAGGCCGGGCGCGAACAGCAGCGCCGTCGCCGTGTACGCCACGGCCGGAACCATGATCCTGGCGTTCGGGTGGCCGCTGTGCAGCAGCCGGTCGGCCAGCCGCCCGCCGAGCACCGTGCCGGCGAGTGCGCCCGCACCCACCGCCACGACGAGACCGGTCAGCTCGCGCATGTTGACGCCGGACCAGCTCTGCACAAAGACCACGCTGAAGGTGCGCAGGCCGGCGAAGAAGAAGTATCCGGCCGACGACGCGGCGATGAGGATCCGGATCGTCGGGATGCGCAGGATGTAGGCGATTGCCCCGCCGAGCGACCGCCAGGCCTGCCGCAGGACGTTGGCACCCCCGGTGTCATGTGGTACTGCCAGGGGATTGCCGCGCATCCGGACGGGGGCAGCCAGCGGGATCTCGCGCGCGCCGGGAGGCAGCCGGCTCGCCCCGCCGCGGGCGGGTTCGGGCAACCACCGGTACAAGGCGACGGCCAGCCCGAGGCCGAGGAGGCCGAGCAGCCAGAATCCATACCGCCAGGACACCGCCGCGCCGATGTTGCCACCGACGATCAGCCCGATGCCCGCGCCGATCATCTCGCCGCTCAGGATCCAGCCGTACACCTTCGCCCGTTCGTCGGCCGGAATGAGATCGCCAGTCAGGGAGGCGAGCAGCGGCCCGCCCGCCGCGATCGCACCGCCCAACGCGAGCCGGGAGAGCAGCAGCCACAGGTATGACTGGGCCGCCCCGCCGACGAGGAGGGCCACGCTCCATAGGATGATCGTGTAGATCAGCAGCCGTACCCGGGTGACGTGGTCGGCGAGCGCCCCCATCGGGATCGCGGCGAGCGCGCCGACCCCGGACGACATGGTCGCCAGCAGGCCGAGCTGCGTGTGGCTGATGCGGAAGGCGTCCTCGAGCTCCCGGGCCAGCGCGCCAAGCATGCCGAGATCCGCGGAGCCCATGGCGAACACGCCAGAGAACAACAGGATTACCCGGGTCCGCGCCGGCCCGCCGAAGAGTGCTTCAAACAGTCTGAGCGGCATTGATCGGACCGCTACCCGCACCGACGGGTACCTAACGGAGCGGCGATGAGCGGACAGCCGGGCGTGACGCTGGGCGACGGGGTAGGTGGTCGAACCGTCCCTGTCAGTGCTGGGGCCGCTCGGCGCCGGTGACGGGCCGCACCTCTTCCCAGCGGGCGGTGAGGGCGTACAGGATCACGCTGGCCGCGGATCATCCCCCGCCGCGGGTGAACGGCGGCGAGCCGGCGGTGGTGCCAGCCGCGGCCGGGGTTGCCCGTGGGCCTCATCCCCGCGGGACCTACCGGACCGGCCGCGAGGGCGAGAGACACTGGCTGGGGAAGGCGGTACGCGAATGGACCAGTGTCGTTCGACGACCGGCGACCGTGCCGCGAGGTGGTTGGCGCGAGCGGCGTTTGCCGCGGCCGCGGCGGTCGTCGGGCTGCTCGTCGGCGTCGCGGGACTGCGAGGGATCGGGCTGCTCGCGGTCGGAGCCGTCGGCGCGGCGACCGGCGTCGCCGGTCTGTGGTGGTTCCTCGCCCGCCGCGGCCTGCGGCGCCTCGCCGCGGCCGCCGTCACGATCGCCGCGCCGGTGACGGTGGTGACGCTGTACGTCCGGGCCGGGCTGCTGTGGCTGGTGCTGACCTGCGGTGCGCTGAGCATCGCGGCGGCGGCGGCGGGCGGGGCTGCGCTGCGGCGGACCGGCCGGGCCGAGGACGCCCGTGGGTCCGAGGTCTCGCCACCGCGACACCCGTTCCTCATCATGAACCCCCGATCGGGAGGCGGGAAGGTGCAGCGATGCGACCTGGCGCGCAAGGCCCGCGCGCTCGGCGCCGAGGTCGTGCTGCTGGACGAGGCGGGTACCGCCGACGTCGCCGGGCTCGCCCGCCGGGCCGTGCGCGCCGGCGCCGACCTGCTCGGTGTGGCCGGAGGCGACGGCACCCAGGCCGCGGTCGCCGCGGTCGCCGTGGACAACGACCTGCCGTTCCTGGTGATCCCCGCCGGCACGCGCAACCACTTCGCGATGGACCTCGGGCTGGACCGCGCCGACCCGGCGAGCTGCCTGGACGCGCTCACCAACGGCGTCGAGATCCGCACCGACGTCGGGCTCGTCGATGACCGGATGTTCGTCAACAACGCCTCGTTCGGCGTGTACGCCGCGCTCGTGCAGAGCCCGGCCTACCGCGACGACAAGGCGGGCACCGCGTTGGAGCTGCTGCCCGACCTGCTGACCGCCGGACACGACCCGCCCCTGCGGCTGCGCGCCGGGCAGACGCTCGTGTCCGGGCCGCAGGCGATTCTGGTGAGCAACAACCCGTACGCGGTCAACGACGTCATCGGCACGGGCCGGCGCGAACGCCTCACCGACGGTGTGCTCGGCGTGCTCGCCGTCAGCGCGAACAGCGCCACCGACGCGGTCCGGCTCATGCGCGGCGGCCGCTCGAAGGGGCTTACCCGTTGCACAACCGACGATGCCGTCGTTGACGCGGACACGCCGTGGATCCCGGCCGGTGTCGATGGCGAGCCGGCCCGGCTGTCCACGCCGGTCCGATGCCGCATCCAGCCCGGCGCGCTGCGGGTCCGGGTGCCGCGCAACCGGCCGGGCCGCCGGCCGCGCCCCCCGCTGGACTGGCGCCGGCTCGGCCGGCTCGCCTTCCCCGCCGGCCGGGGCCGGCCGTGAACGCCGGCCCGACGCGGCCGCCGCTGGTCATCGCGCACGTGTCGGATCTGCACATTGGGGCAAACCCGCCCCAAGTTGTGCAGGCGCTGGTGGACGACGTCTCGGCCACCGCTCCCGCGCTGCTGGTCGTCACCGGCGACTGCACGATGCGCGCGCGGACCAGCCAGTTCTCGCAAGCCCGCGCCGTCCTCGAGCGGCTTCCGGCGCCACGTCTTGTGGTGACCGGGAACCACGACATCCCGCTACTCGCGCTCGGCCGCCTCGTCGCACCGTATGCCCGCTACCGCACGTGGATCGATGCGGAGCTCGACCCACGGCTCGACCTGCCCGGCGTGAGGGCGCTCGGGCTGCAGACGATGCCCCGCTGGCGCTGGAAGAGCGGGCGGGTGAGCGGCGAGCAGTCCGCACTGGTCGAGGCTTTCCTCGGGTCGGCGCCGGCTGGCGCGCTCCGCCTGCTGGCGCTCCATCATCCGCCGTCGGCCGCCGGCCTGGCCAGGATGCTCGGCCGCGCGGCGCTGATGCGTGCGGCCGCCGCCGCGCGCGTCGACATCGTCCTGGCCGGGCACACGCACGTACCGGCCATGCGCGCGATCGACCTGCCGTCCGGACACCGGCTGGCCGAGGTGGTGGCCGGGACCGCGACGAGCACACGGCTGAGGGGGGTGCCCCGCTCGTGGAACGTCATCCGCGTCGATGCCGCCCACATCCGCGTGGAGCAGCGGTACGAGATCGCCGGGGAGTGGCGGACCGGTCGCGTCGTCAGCGTCGAGCGCGGCGCAGGACGGCCTTGCGCGCCTTGGTGAGCACGATCACCGATGCTGCGGCGACGACGCACACAAGCCACTGGCCGAGGTCGAGGCTCACTTGCCCAGTCCGGAAGAGTTCGAGCGACTGTCTCGCCGGGCGCGGCATCGCTGTCAAGATCGTTACCGGGGACAACGCGACCGTGGCCGTGAAGGTGTGCCAGGACCTGGGCCTGCCGGTGGCCGGTGCGCTCACCGGCACGGGCATTGACCGCCTCGATGATGCCGCGTTTGCCGCCGCGATTCCGGCGACGACCGTGTTCGCCCGGGTCAGCCCCGGAGCACAAGTCGCGTCTGGTCCGCCTGCAGCGGGCGGCGATCGGCGGGGTGGCGTTCCTCGGTGACGGTGTCAACGACGCCCTCGCCCTGCACGCGGCCGACGTGGGCATCTCGGTCGACTCGGCCACCGGCGTGGCCAAGGACGCCGCCGACGTGATCCTGCTGGAGAAGGACCTCGACGTGCTGGCCGATGGCGTGGTCGAGGGCCGGCGGATGTTCGCCAACACCATCAAGTACGTGCTGATGGGCACGTCCAGCAACTTCAGCAACATGTTCAGCGCGGCGGGTGCGTCGCTGTTCTTGCCGTTCCTGCCGATGCTGCCGTCCCAGATCCTGCTCAACAACCTGCTCTACGACACCAGCCAGCTGGCCAACCCTACGGGCAATGTCGACGAGGAGCAGTTGCGCCGGCCGTCGCACTGGGACATCCGGTTCATTCGCCGGTTCATGCTGTACTTCGGCCCGATCAGCTCGGTGTTCGACTTCGCCACCTTCGCCGTCTTGCTGTGGGTCTTCCACGCCGGCCCGGATCTGTTCATGCCGGTTGGTTCGTCGAGTCCCTGGCGACGCAGACGCTGGTCATTTTCGCGATCCGTACCCGGCGTATCCCGTTCCTGCGCAGTCAGCCCAGCCAGGCGCTGGCCCTGACCGCCCTCGCCGTGGGTGCCCTACTGCTGGGCAGCCCACTCGGGTCCACCCTCGGGTTCCAGCCGCTGCCTGGCGGCCTCTTCAACGTCCTGGTCGGCATGATCGTCTGCTATCTCGCCCTCACCGAGGCGGGCAAGCGGATGTTCTACGGCGCACCGCCGCGCCCGCCCACGGCCGCAGCCGTACGGCCCGCCGCCACCACCGCCGCCGCGCGGCCTACTTCAGCACTGGCCACCACCCTCCGCACGGATGAGCGTCGGATGACCTTCAACCGTACCTGGCCGGGACCATCAACCCGGCGTGACTCCCGGCGATGGCTAGGCTGAGACGCGTGGAAGGACCTGTCCTTACCGGGCATCCCGGCGAACCGCATCGTGGCGGGCTGGCCGGGCGGCTGAACTGGTTGCGTGCGGGCGTGCTCGGCGCCAATGACGGCATCGTGTCCACGGCGGGGTTGGTGGTCGGTGTGGCTGGCGCGACGACCGCGACCGCGGCGATTCTCACCGCTGGGGTGGCTGGTCTGGTGGCCGGGGCGGTGTCGATGGCGCTGGGCGAGTATGTGTCAGTCAGCAGCCAACGTGACACCGAGCGGGCGTTGCTGGGTAAAGAGCGGGCGGAGTTGGTGGCCGACCCGCAGGCCGAGCTCGACGAGCTCACCGGGATCTACGTCGGGAAGGGTCTGTCGGAGGCGACCGCGCGGCAAGTGGCGGTCGAGCTGACCGCGAACGACGCGTTTGCCGCCCACGCCGAGGCCGAACTCGGCATCGACCCGGGGGAGCTGTCGGATCCGTGGCAGGCGGCCGGGGCTTCGGCGCTGGCGTTCACGCTCGGCTCGGTGCTGCCGCTGGTGGCGATCTTGCTGCCGCCCGCCGGCGTCCGGGTCCCTGTGGCGTTTGCGGTGGTGTTGGCGGCGTTGGCGTTGACCGGGGCGGTCAGCGCCTATTTGGGCTCCGCGAGCCTGACCCGGGCGGTGGTACGCCTGCTGGTCGGTGGTGCGCTGGCGATGGCGGTCACCTTCGGCATCGGGCATCTGGTCGGCGCGGCCGTCGGGTGACCTGCATGGGATGTAGCCCCTTACCGCCGTCGATTGATCGGTATCCGGGGCTCCCCGCGGCTTGGCGGACGCCTCCGACGACGGCACCGCGGTCACGGTACGCCGGACCACCGCCTGCTGACGCTCATCGGCTGCCGGGCGCGGCGGGGTTGTCGCGGAAAGCGTAGTGGGCCGCTTCAGTCGCTGTTTGAACCAGCCCCGACCAGGGCGGTGATGTTGCGCCGTCCCCGTGGATCGTCCTGAATCAGCTCGCCAGTGGCCTTCTTGTGCTTGGTCCAGTTCGTAGAGTCGCCACAGTCGGCGATCGCGACCTGGGTTGGCGTGTCGGCAGGTGATATGCCGGTGACCCGAGCGTTCGTGGCTGGGGCGCCGCGCGTGACCACGCCGGTCTGTTGATATGTAAAGATCACGTCCACGATCCGGGCCAGAGCCTTGTCAGCGGCATACTGCCGGAGCTCGGGCGAAGGTGAGTTCGCTTGTTTGGCAAGGTTGAGGCCCGAATCCCACAACCTTGGTCGGTTATCCGGCGTTCGCCGCTTGTGCGATGTGCCGACGCAGATCGGCCGCCTCGTCGGTGCGGCCGAGTCGGGTGAGCACGTCGGCGAGGGTTCGGTACGACGAAAACAACAGGCCGCCGAATGCCTGCGGAAATTGTTTTGCCAGCGGCCCGAGGAGGCCAACCGCCTCGGTGACCGCTTCCAGAGCCTGGGGCAGGTTGGTATCCACCTTCACGCAGACCAGTGCGTAAGAGCTCAGCGCCTTCGCGAGACCGGGCAGGTGGGTGGTCGGATCGCTCACGGCGAGTCGCCGGAGGAGGGCGACGGCCTCCTCGGCCGCAGTCAGGGCTGGCTTCCGCCGACCAAGGTCGGACAGCATCATGCCGAGGCCGTTCAGCGAAACGGCGAGAAGGGGCTCGTAGGCGTCGGGGCTCGCCGCGGCAAGGCGCCGGAAGGTGTCAACCGCTTCTTGCGTCGGGCCTATCGCCCGCTTCGGCTGGCCGAGCCGCGCCAAAAATATGCCCAGGCTGCACAGGGACCGGGCCAGACCGGGCTCGTAGGCGTCCGGGTTCGCCGCGGCCAACTGGCGATAGACGGCGGCGGCCTCCCCGGTGGTGGTCAGGGCCTCGTCCATGCGACCCAGCGAGGACAGGCGAATGCCGAGGTTGCTCAACGACCCCGCGACCCGCTCCATATAGGCGTCCGGGTTCGCCGCGGCCGCCTGCCGGAATATGGCGGTGGCTTCTTCGGCGAGTGCCAAGGCACGCTCCTGCTGTCCGAGGTGCGCCAGGACGCCGCTGAGGCTGTCTAATGACGCGGCCAGATCGGTGCGGTGGGCGTTCGGGATCTCCGCGGCAAGGCGCCGTTGGATGCCCACCGCTTCTTCCGCCGAGACCAAGGCATGCTCCCAACGCCCCAACTGGGACAGCACCAGGGAGAGGTTGTTGAGTGATGCCGCGAGGTCGGGCAGGTAGGCGTCCGGGATCTGTGCGGCCAAACGCCGGCGGATAGCTGCCGCCTCTTCCGCGGGGGCCAGCGCCTGCTGCTGCCGGCCGAGTTCGGATAGTCGGACGACGAGGGCCTGCAACGATCCAGCGAGAGCGGGCTCGAACGCGTCTGGGTTCACCCCGGCCAGCCGCCGGTAGATGGCGACGGCCTCCTCCACCGGGGCCAGCGCCTGATCCCGGCGGCCCAACTCGGACAGATGCCTGCTGATGTTCGTCAATGAGTGGGCGAGACCGGGCTCGTGAGCGTCCGGGGTTTGCGCGGCCAGCCGCCGGTAGATGGCGACGGCCTCCTCGGCCGTCGCCAGGGCCTGATCTTGGCGGCCGAGCGCGGAGAGGACGAAGCCGAGGCTATTCAGCGCCCTGGCGAGATCGGAAGCGTAGGCGTCCGGTATGGCGGCCGCCAGACGTCGGAAGATGGCGACTGCTTCCTCGGCCGGGGCCAGGGACTGTTCTCGGCGGCCCAACTCGAACCGGCTGCCGCCTAGCATGGCCAGGGACTTGGCGAGGTTGGGGAGATGGACGTCCGAATTGGACGCGGCCAGCTGCCGGTATAAGGCGACAGCCTCCTCGGCTGGGACTAGCGCCTGCTCGCGACGGCCTACCGCGGAGAGGCGGACTCCGAGGTTGGCCAGAGCCCCGGCGAGGCCCGACAGGAAGACTTCAGGGTTGGCGGCGGCAAGCCGCCGGTGGATCGGCGTCGCCTCCTCGGCCGCGTCGAGGGCCTGCTCATGGCGACCGGTTATGGACAGGCTTCCGCTCATACTGGTCAACGCCATAGCGAGGTCGGGCAGGTAGGTGTCCGGCTTGGCCGCGGCCAGCCGCCGATAGATGGCGACTGCTTCCTCCGCCGCGGCCAGCGACTCCGTCCGGCGACCTAGGTCGGCCAGATGGATGCTGAGGTTGTTCACCGCGAGAGCCAGTTCGGGAAGGAAGAGATCCGGGCGATCCGGGTTCTCGGCGACGAGCGTCCGGGAGATCTCGACCGCCTCCTCGACCGCCGTGAGGGCCTGGTCCAGTCGGCCCAGGTCGGCCAGATGGTGGCCCAGGTTGATCATCAGTGAACCGATGAGGTAGGGGCCGATCGCGGTCTGCCGCTGCACGATGCCGATGGCCTCCTCGGCCAGCGCCAGCGCCTCCTTCCGGCGACCCGTTCCCGCCAGGTTGGAGACGAGATCGTTCATCGCCCAGGCAAGAACATTGCTGTAGGAATCGGGGTCCGCCGCAGCCAGCCGCCGGTAGATGGCGACCGCCCGCTCCCCGATGCCCAGAGCCTCCGTCGTGCGGCCAGCATTGTTGAGCCGCCGGGCAAGGGCGAGGTAGAGATCGGCCTGCTCGGCAGCGTCCGAGGCTCGGGCCAGGCGGTGGCTGATGAGCCGGGCGGTGACGGTGGCAGCGGCGATGTCGAGGTCGACGTGCCGGCCCGAAGGCAGGGCAGCATCCAGTGCTTCGAGAGTGTCGATGTCGATGTGGCGGCCGGCGGCCAGGGTGTTCAGAGCGGCGCCACCGGCCGCCACAGCCAGATCGGGTCGCTGGCGCAGCAGTGGGTAGAGATGGTCGCGTCCGAGGTGTTCCCATCGGTGAGCGGCCGCCGCGAGATAGGTCATGGCCCTGGCCGGGGAGCCAGATGTCAACATGGAGGCGGCGATCACCGGCGCCCAGTCGTGTGCCGGGTAGCCGAGATCGTGCCCAGGCACGGCGAGGGCGAGGAAGTCCTCGACGAGCCGGTCCGGGCATAGCGGTTCCAGCACGGTGCGCTCGACGTGATCGGCGGGCGGATAGCATACGGCGTGGTCGGCGACGACCTGCTCGGGGTCCGTTCCGATCTTCAGCCGTTCGAGCACGGCGACCCCGGCAGGACGAGCCATGGCGCCGGTGAGCGCGGCGGTGAAGACGGCCTGCTTCATCACCGCGGGCGCAGTCGGGTAGCCGTCCCGATGGAGCCGGGCCCAGTGCAGCTGTTCCCGATTCAGCAGGTACCGGGTCAGCGCGTGTGCTCCCTGAGGTGGGCGTTCGCCATGTGCGGCGGCATCGACGGCGACCAGCGCGGCCATGTGCAGAGCGAGGGTGAGCCCGAACTCCGACTCCGGATCGTCGATGCGCGCGGGCGCGGGCAGCGCGTCGGGATCGATTCCTCCGTAGACGGCCGCGAACCTGCTCCGGGCCGTGGTGAACATCGCAGCACGGCCGTCGTCGGGCGGCAGGTCCGGCAGGTGCTGGTCGGTGGTGTCGGCCTGATGCGTGTCGAGAATCCCCATGATCGCGGGCCAGGCGTCGAGGCCGCGGGCGACCATCAAAATACGGGTGGGCACGCCGAACCGGTGCAGCAGTGCGTTCTTGAACAGCCAGGTGAGGTTGCTCAGCAGCCACCGGTCGGCGTAGTCCACGATTACCAGCAGCCCGGCCTGCCCGGCCAGGCTCATGTCCTGGCTCCCCGGCTCGGGCCGGTCGGCGTCGGGCCCGTGGAACGCGGCAACCACTCGCCAGCCCTCGGCTAGGGATTCGGCGGCGAGCTCGGCGGCGAGGCGGGTCTTGCCCTGGCCGCCCGGACCGTGCAGCCACCGCACGCCGAGCCGCGGGCCACCGTCACGCCACCGCCGCAGTGCGGCAAGGTCGGTGTCGCGGCCGGTGAAGGGGACGACCGCGCGGCGCGCGTTGAGCATCCGGCTGGGCAGCTGGGACAGCCACGCCGGGTCGGCGGCGGGCTCCGGCTGCCAGTTGGCCAGCAGGTAGAGCGGCTGTCCGTTGCCGAACACGTGAATGTCGGCGTGCTGGACCCCGTAGGCGAACCCGTTGACGGCGATGACGTCTTGCCGGTAATGCCTCTCGCCGGAGTCGGCCGGTGACATCGAGTTACAGTTCGGGCGATTCGTAGTGAGTGACATTTCCGCCTTGCGCCGCATAGACAGCCGAGCCGTCGCGGGCAATGTTGGTCTGCACCCAGTACTGACCCGCTTCGGGCAGCGCCGCACGAACCTCCTCGATCATGCCGCGCAGCGCGTCGGCCGCGGACTCGTCCTCGCGCAGCAGCCGAAGGAACCGCCGACGCCACGGCGGCACGAGCTCGTCCCCTACGTCGGCCCGTTCGTCCTCGGCGGCCGTCTCGATCAGCTCGGCATCGTTGTCCAGTTGAGTCTCCAGCCCCTCAGGCTGGACGCCAGCCCGCGCGAACATCTGCTTGATCCGTTTTTTGACCAGGTCGATCGCGCCGCCGGCGATCGCGCCAACGACGGCTATGCCGCCTTCGCGGGCAAGGTCTTCGATGCCTTCGACGGTCGTGGGAAGGTTGGTCACCCTGCCAGCCTACGAAAACCGAGGGCCGCGGAAACCGGCCGATCGGAGCGAGACTGTGGCGGGACGGGCCACCGCTGCCGCCTCCATCTGGATCCACGTCACCCGCGGCGAGCACCCCTTCGCCCCTAACCGTCGCAGCCCCGCAACCATCCCCGGCGCTCCCAGGACTCCGGCCTCGACATCGACCGCGCCTGGTGGCCCGCCCGCACCGACGAGCCTGGCCACCACTACACCGCGCTACGCCAAGCCCTCCGCTAGCTCGCCGACGAACTCGCCCAACATCGACCTCGCCGACTAGCGGACTCAACTTCGCCAACTATCGCGCTCACAGTCCCCATGTGGTGCAGGGGATGCTGGTCGGCTGCCGGCGGTCCGGGGTTGAGCGGGCCGGGCTGGCCGTGGCTGACCGGCAGATCGGCCAGGGCGAGGCGGTGCCGGCCGTTGCCGACCAGCCGCCAGACCGCATCGGCGGGGTCGATGCCGGACTCGGGTGAGGTGGTGGCGACGACGAGGCTTGGTTCGGGGCGTTCGGCCAGCCGCCGGTGCAGGTTCTGCTCGCGGGTGCGGTTGGGCAGGGCGAACAGGATCGGGTAGCTCGGGCCGCCTTCGGCGCGTAGCCGCCGGTGGGAGCTGAGCTTGTCGGCGAGTTTGCCGATGGGTTCGGTGCCCCGGTCCAGTTCGAGGAAGTAGCCGACCTGGCGTGTGCCGTCGGTCCAGACGCCGTGCCCGTCGGGGTGGATGCGCTGGCCGAACATGTTGGCGGTGGTGCGTTCGGACCACCAGCGCAGCAGTGCGGTGGTGGTGTCGGCGCGGCTGTGAGCCAGCAGGCGGTGCCGAACCAGTTGGTGTCGATGAGGTGGTCGAGGGCGGGGTTCGCGTAGATGCGGTCCTGCCGTTCCCGGGGTGCTTTCGGGGCGGGTGGTGTGTCCCCGGTCGACAGGGCGGTCAGGCGCGCGGAGAGGCCACCTGCGACCCAGCAGACGACGTTGGGCGATCCGGGCTGGTTGCGGCGGATGAACCGGTCGAGATAGCCGATCGAGCGAAGAACGCCGAGTCGGTGTCGGCAGGTGATGGGGTTGGTGAACAGGATGGTGGCGAGTTGGTCGGTGGTGAGCATGGTGTGTTCATGCAGGAGGGCGGCGATGGTGTAGTCGCGGGGGCGAAGGCGGTGGGAGATGTCGATGAGGGTGGAACCGGGTGAGGTGGTGACGGAGTCGGGGTAGGTAGCAGCACGATGGGCTGCGTCCCCGGTCGGGAGACTTCCCCTGTAGGGAAGTGTCGGGTTGGGTCGGTTCTGGGCACGTGGGCTCCTAGCTGCGGTGTTGGGTGGCCTGGGTCGGCCTGGGGTCGGCCTGATGAGGTGGGGTCCCGGCCGGGTCGTGGGTCGACCCGGTGACCGGGTCCAGGCCGGGCCGGACAAGATCGATCAGCCCGGTCTTGAGGCCGGGCTGCGTGTCGGCGTACGTTGAGGTTCAGCGCTCTCGAACCGCTTCCCCCGTGGCGATTCGAGGGCGCGTTGCTGTGCCGGCTGCACGCCGTCGCAGGCGGATGTCCTCGTCGGCCTGCCATTGGCTGAAGCGGCGCCGGTTGAGGGTACGGACGAATCGTGGGATGCGGTTGGCGGGGATGCCGACCAGCCGCGGGCCGATCACCGCCAGCAGGTCGGAGGCCCCCTGGGAGGAGAAGCTGGCCGCGGCGAACGCCTCCTCGGTGGGGAACACGTCGGCCACCCGGTCGACCGCCGGGTCGAGCAGGTGGTCCTCGGTGCCGCCGTAGGAGTGAGACCCAGAGGAAGTTGGCGGGCGGCTCGGGTTCGACCAGCCGCCGGAAGCGCGAGACTTTCTTGGTGTCGGCGTAGAAGGTCTGGTCGGGCCGGGCACGGCAGATGCGCTGCCACGCCTGCAGGTGGCCGTCGCTGAAGAAGCTCCCGGAGTCGTGGATGCGGATCCACGCCCCGCGGTGGCGGCGGGCGCCGAGCTCGGCGGTCATGGCGACCTCCCACCCGGCCAGGTCGTCGAGCACGAAGGTGAGGTTGGCGTGGTGCCGGCGGCCGGGCAGGTGTTGTAGGTGCGGCCGTCGGGCAACCGGCCGGCCCAGGCGGGCAGGGTCCAGTTCCACACGCCGATGGCTTTGAGTTCGCGGTTCTGGGTGAGCAGCCGTTTCGGCCGCGAGAAGGGTTGTGTATCAACGGATGCAGGCATGGGTGTCCCCCGGGTGAGAAGGGGCAGGGGGAGGCAGCACGGCCGGTACGTCAGTTCGAGCGCCGGTGCCGCGCCGGACGGCGTCAGCCCGGGCCGGGCGGCAGGGCGGCGTGGATGCGCTGGCACATGCGGGCCAGCTCGGCCTGGGCGAGGACGTCAGCGCGAAGGTCGAGGGCCTGCAGATGGCCTGGCCGGGCGCGTCGCGGCGGCAGCAGGTGCAGCGGGTAGGCGTCGTGGACGGCCAGCAGCCAGTCGGGCATTGGCTGGCCGGCCGACAGGATCAGGCTCCACGCCGGCCCGTGCAGCCGGATGACAGCGAGGGCGCCGCTGGGGGTCCGGAGCGACCCGCACGAGCTCGGGGTCGCCGCCCGCGGCGATCTGCGGCGCGACGGTGAGGATGTCGTGCAGCTGCGGGCGCAGGTTGAGGTAGGAGGGATGGCGTTGGATGATGCGGACCGCTCCGCCGAGCAGCCTCGCGGTGTAGAGCTGGTTAGCGATCTGGTCGGCGAGCCGCCGACGGTGCTGCGGGTCGGGCTGATCGGTGGTGTTGGGCGTGCTCACAGGGGTTCTCCCGATGCGTGTTGGGCAGCACGGCACAGCGCCGCGTGGCTGTTGGGTCACGCGGCGCTGTCGGCTGCTGGTGTTGGGTCCGGTTGGGTGGTGGCGTCGTCCGGCGCCTTGACACCGGCGAGGCGGGCGATGGCGGCGGGACCGTTGTCCGGGTCGGCGACGTTGGCCAGTGCGGCCTGCCGGACTGCGGTCGTCTCGTCGACGACGGGCTTGGCAGGCTGGGTCAGCAGCGTGAACGAGGGTGTCTCGCGGCCGTCGACGACGAGCCGGCGGGCGGCCTGGAACGCGTCCAAATGGCTGAGGTCGTGCTCGGACAGCTCGGGCATGGTGTGCCGGGCGAGTTGGTGCGCGTCCTCCGGTGCGCAGCTGAAATAGACCTTGTTGCGGGCGTTGGAGCTCAGGGCCAGCTGCGTGTCCCGCGGCATCTGGGTGAGGTTCTGGTGCGCCAGGACGAGCCCGAAGCGGTAGCCGCGGGCTTCGGCGAGCATGTCGCCGACGCTGCCGGGCAGGTTCAGGAAGTTGTGCGACTCGTCGATGTAGGCCACCGCGTCGCGGCGGTCCTGCTCCGCGATGCGGGTGCGGGCGGTGGCCGCCTGCCACGCCGAGGCCAGGATGAACGACCCCATCAGCCGCGAAGTCTCTTCGCCGATCTGGCCTTTGGGCAGGCGGGCCAGCAGACTGCCGCCGTCGATCACGCGGCGCATGTCAACGGTGGAGCGGGGGGCGCCGATGGTCTGTCCGACGAACGGACGGGTGAGGAAGCTGCGCAGCCGGGCCAGGACCGGGCCGATGACCTGTGAGCGCACCGGCGGCGGGGTGCTCTCGAACCACTGCCAGAACCCGAGCAGCCCTTCCGGATCGTCCAGGTCGGCGGTGAACGCCGCGCGGAACTGCTTGTCCTGCAACAGCGAGGGAACCAGCGTGAGCGTGGCGTTCCCGGGGGCCCGCAGCTCGTCGGCGAGCTGCCGGGTCGACCACACGACCAGCTGCCCGTGCGGGACGGTCGTGGTCGGACCGTCGAACAACTCCTTGAAGCTGCCCGAGATCCAGGGGGTCAGCCGGGCGGCGAGGGTGGGTGCGGCGTCGCTGCCGTCGGCCGCAAGCGCCGTTGACACGTCGCGCAGCAGCGGCGCCTGCCGTTGCCAGGTGTCGGGATCGTTGGAGATCCCGGCGGTGGCGTACGCGGCGATGATCGCCTTGTCGAGCGCCGCGCGTTCAGCCGGAGGGGGTTGCTCGCCCGGCAGCATTGCGATGAGCGTGTGCAGGAACAGCGCCCGGCGGGTCAGTGCGTCGTCGCGGCGGTCGCCGGGCGGGATGTCGAGCGGGTTGAGGCGGACGCCGCCGGCGCCGAGGTGGATGGTGATGCCGCCGACGGCACCGGCCAGCCGGTGGTACTCGTTGTCCGGGTCGATGACCGAGACGTGCACGCCGTCGGCCAGCGACCTGAGTACCCCCAGTTTGACGAAGTAGGACTTGCCTGCCCCGCTGCGGGCGAGAACGACGCTGTTGGCGTTGTGCTGGTTCCACCGGTCCCACCACACGATCCCGGCCGAATCGGGGTTGACGCCGTAGAGCATGCCACCGGCCGGGGCTGGCTCGCCGGGCAGCGGGGCGGGCAGGTCAGGCGACGCGAGCGGGAACATGGTGGCGATGGCCTCGGTGTCCATGACCCGGCGCATGCCGAGGTTGTCGGTGGCCAGCGGGAGGGTGGAGATCCAGCCCTGCAGCTGTCGCCAGGTCGCCGGCTGGGTGTCCAGTAGCACCGAGGCGGCGACGGCCCGCACGTGGGCGATCGACTCCTGCAACTCCTCCACGGTCGTCGCGTGCACGCACAGGTACAGCCCGACGCGGAACAGCTTGGAGTGGCCGCGGGCGATCCGGTCTGCCAGTTCGGCGGCGGCCTCGGCGGCGGGATCGAGCAGCCGCCCTTTCTCGGTGTCGGTGCGCCGGTTGGACTCCAGCCGGGCCCGCTGCTTGCGCAGCCGGGCTGCGGCCACCTGCGGGGTGAGCGGGTCGACGTGGACCACGACGTCGAGGCGGCCGGGCCAGCCCAGCAGCGGATCCAACCAGGCCGCCCCGACTTCGGCGGGGTAGCCGGTCACGATCAGCACAGCGGCGTAGCCGTCGCCGACCTGCAGGTAGCGCGACATGTTCAGCACGCCGGCCGACCTGCACGACATCGTGCCGCTGCCCGCAACCGACGGCCGCGACACCTTCACCTATGCGACAGCCCGCGACACGACGGCGTCAGACCGCGACAGCGACGCTGACACCCCGCGACAGACCACCAGCACCACATTGGTGATCTTCGGTCATTCGGGCCGGCGGCCGTGACACCCCGCGACAGCAGCGACAGCGATCTTGGTAGGGGGCGTCGGAGCCAGCGCCGGCGCCGTGTCACCCGCGACACGATGCCCGGGGGCCGCGACACAGACCTGCCGCCCGGCGACAGGGCCGACAGGCCGAGTCTCCCGGCAAGTGAGCCAAGTTACGCTGCCGTGCCCCTGGGTCACCGCACCGCTGCAGTGCACCGACTGGACGCCCGACGGCAACCAGGTCATCCACCTCGCGCTGACCCCAGCCCGACACCGCACCGATGACTCCCGAACAGCGCAAGAGGTCGTCGCCGTCCCTACGTAGATGATCTTGGACCTATCTCCGGCGTCAGCGCACCACTCAGCCCCGGCTGGCTGAACCCCCAGCCGACGGCCGATCAGGTCCGGCGCTTTGGCCGCGGCCGGGTCTGGGACGGTGGTGCGGTGCCGGCGGCGCAGCCGTAGCCCCTGCAGTCCGGCACCGCGCATGAGCCGGGCGATGCGTTTGTGGTTGACCCGCTCGCCGCGCTCGCGCAGCTCCGCGGTGATCCGTGGCGCGCCGTAGGTGCCGTCGGAGGCGGCGTGCACCGCCCGGATACGTTCGGCCAGCTGCTGGTCGGCGGTGAGGCGTTCGGCCCGGGCCGGCTCGGTGGCCTGCCAGTGGTAGAAGCTGGACCGGGCTATGTCCAGGACCTGGCACAACCGCTTCACGCCATAACGGCGCTGGTGCTCGGCGACGAACCGGGGAGCGGTTCACCAGCGCGTCTCCCCGGCGAAATACCGGGCGGCCTTGCGCAGGATGTCGCGCTCCTCTTCCAGTTCCCGGACCCGCCGGCGCAGCTCGGCGTTCTCCGCCTCCACCGAGCCAGCCGACCCGGCGGCTGCGGGGCGGTAACGCCGCGGCGCTGGTCGTCGAGCCGGATCCAGCTGCGCAACGTCTCGCGGTTGATCCCGACGCCTTGAACTGCGGTGGGTAGTGCTTCATCACCATCGTGTTCCAGGACTCCTATCCACCCGGACCATCACGGCCCAGGTCTCAAGTGTCCAAGACCAGGGGGTAAGTCCCCTGGCTGGTTCGCCGGGTTGTTTGAGGCGGTAGTGGCAGTGCCGGACGCGTTTGATGGCGCGGGGGCAGGTCTGTTCACGGCGTGGTGGGATGCGGAGTCCGGCGATGGTGTTGAGGTGGTCGGGGAGTCTGTCGGTCCAGTCCTGAGGGGGAATGGCGGCGGTTCCGGTGGCGGTGCGGCGGATCAGGCGCAGGGTTTGGGTGAAGGAGATTCGGTCTGGGTCGAGGTCGGCGGCGGCGGAGGCTTGGGCGATCAGGGCGGTGATCGCGTGGTGGACGATGAGGTAGGCCCAGATTTCCTGGTGGACGAGGTCGGGGAGCCGGGAGCGCAGGATGCGGCCGGGGCCGCGGAGGTGGGTTTTGAGCTGGTCGTGGCTGGTTTCTTGTTCCCAGCGCTGGTGGTAGGCGGCGGCGAGTTCGTCGGCGCGGGCGTCGGCGGGGTCGAGGATGGTGGTGGTCAGGGCGATCAGTTCGTGGTGGCCGTTGCCGGTGCGGTCGGGGATGTCGTATTCGATGACCCGGACCAGGTGCGCGATCGGTTCGCCGGTTTGGTTGAAGGCGTGTGGGATGGTGTCGAGGTTGTGCAGATCGGTGGCGGCGCGGGCGGCGGCCAGGAGTCGTTCCCGGCGTGGGATGAACCGGATCTCGGGTTTGATCAGCACGCTGAGGTAGGTGCCGTCGGGCAGGACTTTGATGACGGGCGGGTCCAGATTCGTCGGTGCCCGCCACGCCAATTGCGCGCCGGTGGCCTGAGCGTTCGCCCAGGCCTGCCAGGAGTAGAAAACCGCGGTCGGCGGTCAGCAGTTCGTCACCGCGCAGCCGCGAATACAACCTGGCCGCGAGGGTCTTCTCCGCCTCGTTGTGCCCGCCGATGGCTGCAGCGACGAACGCGTGGGTGCCGCACTCGGCCAGGGCGACGACCCGCGCCTTCGGGAATGACGACTGCCGCTCACCGTTGCTGCCATAGCCGAACTCGGCGCCGTTCGCGGGTGTGTCCGGCACGTCGACCTCGAACCCGTCGATGGCCAGGAGCCGCCACGAGCGCAGGAACGAGCCCCGCGCCGCACCCAGCGCCGACGCTGCAGCGGCCGGGCCAGCCCGGCCCGCGACCGGCCCGCACGTGCGCTCGAACAACTCCGCGAACACGTCACGGCCCAGCCGTTTACGGGCCTGCGTGACCGCGCTGGAGGTCGGCACCGCCCAGCCCGCGTTCCACACCCCGAACCCGTCGAGGGACCCGGTCACCTTGGCGGCGACCTCTTCGTAGGCATCGTCGGGAAACAGGGCCAGGGCGAGGGTCAGATACGCGGTCACATGCGCCGGGAGCTTGCCATCCGCCCGTTGCTCCCGCACCCCGCACACCGCGACCGCGTCATCTACCGCATCCCGCGGCACCTGCGAGATCAACACACCCAATGTGACCTGGTCAGGACGCACCACCGGCCGGTCCACCACATCCGAGGTCATGACCCGCGATCCAAACCGGCATCGCCGTCAATGTCACCCCAACACGCCGGAACACCACCAAGATCAAATTAAGCTACGCGGCATTGTGGCTCGGGCTCCAGCTCACCTATCGCCCAGGCTCAGAAACACTGATCGCCGAGGTAGCATCCCCGGCGATCGATGGTGTGAATAATGTGTGTCGAAGGGGGGACCCCAGCCCACGCTTTGTGGCAACCTGCACAACGCAGGTGTCCATACGAGAATCTTATAGCGTTGACCGCTGCCGCTTCAATGTGTCCTGTCGCCGCGGCCACGTGATGGTGTTTTTCGGCCTTGTGGGACGATTCGGCGGTGGGCTCGCTCGACGTTTCGGTGGATGGCGAGATCGGCCGGCTGCGCCGGGAGCTGGAGCGGTTGGGTGCCGAGAATGCCCGGCTGGCTCGTCTGCTGCAGTTACGTGGTTTGGATACTGCACCGGCGCCGGAGCAGCTCGCGGCGCCGGTGGCTGCGCCGGGTCTGGTGACGATGTCGTCACCGGTCAGGGACAAGCTTGCAATGTTCGCCGACCGGTTTCACGCTCGCACGGACGTGTACGCGCTGCGGTGGGAGAACGGCAGAACCGGCGCGCACGGGTGGATGCCTGCGGTGGCCGGCGGGTGGCGCAAAGGCATGGATCGCCGTTCCGCGGCGTACTTGTCGCTGACGAATGAGGTGCTGGCGGACCATCTGGTCGGCAAATTGTTCCTCGGGCTGTATCCGCTGTGGCGCGACAACACGTGCCGATTCCTGGCGGCCGACTTCGACGGGCCTACGGCGATGCTCGATGCGCTCGCGTATGTGAAGGCGGCTCGCGGCGCGGGCGTTCCGGCCGCGTTGGAGATGTCGCAGTCCGGGCGGGGCGCGCACACGTGGATCTTCTTCGCCGAGGCGGTCGCGGCCACGGTGGCCCGGTCGGTGGGCACGGTGCTGATCCACGAGGCGATGGTGCTGCGCGGCTCGATGGACCTGACGTCGTACGACCGGCTGTTCCCAAACCAGGACGTGCTACCGGACGGCGGCTTCGGGAACTTGATCGCGGCGCCGCTGCACGGTGGTCGCCGCCGCGACGGCCTCACCGCGTTCCTCGATCCGGGCACCCTCGAGCCGTACGATGATCAGTGGGCGTTCCTGTCGACCCTGGACCGGCTCAGCCCCGGTGACGCGGCCCGGATCGCGAAGGGCGCCACCCGGGCGGTGGTCGGCAACGCCGTGACGGCCGTGCACCGGTCCGAGGCGACACGGGTGCAACCCCGGTTGCCCGTCGTGGTGGCAGCCGAGCTCAGTGCCGGCTTGAGCCTGGACGCTTCGCAGCTCACGCCGGCCGCGCTGGCGACGTTCAAGCACGCGGCGTCGATGGCCAATCCGAAGTTCTACGAACTGCAGCGGCTGCGGAAGTCCACCTGGGACACACCCCGGTTCGTCCGCGGCTACGACCTCACCCTCGACGACCGCCTCGTCCTGCCGCGCGGGCTGCGCCACACGATCAGCCGCATGATCGAGCAGGCCGGATCCCGGCTCGCCCTGACCGATGCCCGCAACGCCGGCCGCGAGATCGAGGTCGCCTTCGCCGCGGAACTCAACGCCACGCAGACCTCGGCCGTCAGCGCCCTGCTCGCACACGACGACGGCGTACTGGTCGCGCCGCCGGGATCGGGCAAGACCGTGATGGCCTGCGCGGTGATCGCCGAACGCGCCACATCCACGATCGTGCTGGTCGACCGCAAGGCCCTCGCCGAGCAGTGGCGGGCCCAGATCGAACGGCTGCTTGGCGTGCGCCCCGGTCAACTGGGCGGCGGGCGGACCAAGCTCAGCGGTGTCGTCGACGTCGTGATGCTGCCATCGCTGGCCCGCCGCGCTGACGTCGCGGAGCTGACCAGCGGCTACGGTCACGTTGTCGTGGACGAGTGCCACCACCTGGCGGCGGCTGCTTATGACCACTCCGTGAAGCGGATCGGCGCACAGTTCTGGCTCGGGCTCACCGCCACGCCCGACCGCCGCGACAAACTGGGCGAGCTCGTCATGTGGCAACTCGGACCCATACGGCACAGCATCAAGCCCGGCCAGCCCGGAACGCTTGAGGAAGCCCTTGCCGATGTCGGCGGACCGCAGCGCCTGCTCCATGTGCACGAGACCGGATTCCGCCACGACCACCAGGAGCCGTCCGCTGCCGCTGTCCTCGCCGCCGCGCACCGGGCCCTCGTCGCCGACCCGGATCGCAACGCCCAGATCGTCCGCGACCTCACCGCGGCCCTCGACCGGGGCCGGAACTGTCTCGTGCTGACCCGCCGCGTCGCGCACGTCGACGTCCTGACCTCGATGCTCGCCGAGCGTGGCCATCAGGCGCTGGTGCTGCAGGGCGGCATGTCCACCACTGACCGGAGGGCTGCAGTGCGCCGCTTGGCCGAGGCGAAGGCCGGTGACGGCGTCCTGGTCATCGGCACGACACCGTTCATCGGCGAAGGCTTTGACGCGCCGGCCCTGGACACGCTGTTCCTCGCCGCGCCGATCTCCTTCGACGGCCTCCTCGTCCAATGCGCCGGCCGGGTCATCCGGTCCGCCCCGGGCAAGGACACCGCCGAAGTGCACGACTACCACGACCCGGCCGTTCCGATCCTCGCCGTATCGCTGCAGCGCCGGATGCCGGGCTACCGTGCGCTCGGCTTCCGCCCTTGAGCGGCTCGCCAACTGGGTCACCCCGTAAACTCTCTTGCATGAGCGCAGACGCAGTCGGCCGGCACATGCCGGCCATCGCCACGCTCGATGACCTCGCGGCGATGATGGCCGCGGACCCGCACGGGCACCGTTACGAGCTGAGCCCGGAGGGGGTTCTGGAGATCGTGTCGCGTGGCTCAGAAGCGGTCGACAAGGCGGCCAAGCCGCTGGAGTACGCCGGCGCGGGCATCCCCCAGTATTGGACGGTCGACCGGGACGCCGGCCAGACCGTCACGATGTACCGGCTGGTCGGCGACCGCTACGAGATGCGGGCGGCCACCCCGCTCGCGTGGGTGCTCAACACCTCGGTCACCGACCACCTGAGCATCTGACGCTGCCTGCAATTATCACCCGACCTGGTGTGCTCCTGGTCGTGGCGCGAGTCAGCCTGCCGGGGAGGTGAGGGTGTGGCCGAGCGTCCGCAGGGCGTTTCGGAACTGCGACTCGTGTTCAACCGGCACCGCGAGGTGGCGATCGCCCACGAGGGTGCACAGGGTGCGTAGTTTCCGGTCGCGGGCGATGAGGGTGGCGAGCGGCGGGTCGGCGCATTCGATGAGGCGGACGACGCCTCGGTCGCGGATGCTGGTGGCGCGGGCGGTCACGTCGTTGACCAGCGTGGTCAAGGTCGTCGGCAGGTCGTGTGTGGCTCGCTCGGTGAGGAATCCGACAAACTGGTCGAGGGTGTGGCCGGCTGCGATCGCCGCGAGCAGTGTGCCGGCGCGGACCGTCCAGACGCGGTCGTTGGTGTGTTCGGCGTGGGCGTCGAGGATGAGCCGGTCGGCGCAGGTGGGGTCGCCGACGGCGACGATGTCCAGGTTGGGCAGGACCTTGAGGGTCCGCTGCGGCGTCGTGGTGTCGACCGGCGGTTGGTAGTCGCTGGTCAGGCCGAGAGCGTAGCTGCCGAGGGGGTTGAGGCGGACGGCGAGCAGGCCGTCGTAGCGGCTGAGTCGGTCGAGGTCGTCGCCGCCCCAGTTGTGGTGGTAGTCGGTGCGTGTACCGTCCGGATCGGTGTACTCGACGTCGATGAGGCCGAGGGTCGCGGCGTACTCGAACAGCACGGCCATGGTGTAGCGGCCTTCGAGGATCGGCCAGTCGGCGTGCCCGCTGTAGCCGAGGCTGCCGTACTGGGGGTCGATGAGGTACAGCTTCCACAAGGCGCGTTCGCTGCGGGCGACGATCGGGCAGGTCTCCCGGCGGCGGCGCATGGTGGTGAACAGTTCGTCGATGGTGACCCACTCGTCGGACGGACACGCGGCCAGGGCGGTGGCGACGGCCTTGCGACGGGTCTTGACCGAGGTGAGGACGTTCGCAGCGCGCTGGCCTTTGATCTCCTCGACCCGGTTGAACTCGTCCAGCAGGGTGGTGGTGACCCAGGACCGCCATAGCTGCCGGATCGTGGTCGCGGCCGGCTTGGCCAGGGCGCCGCGTCCACGGTCAGTGAGCTGCAGCCTCCCGCCGGCAAGTTCGGCGAGTCCGCCGGCCTGAACGAGCAGCGGCCACGCGAACGCCGCGATGGGCTCGCCCGGGTAGAAGTCCCCGCCGTCGAGGACGTCGGCGACTGCGGCGACGGTCGCTGCCGCCGGACGGCGAGTGGCTTCGCTGCACCGCAGCCGTCCGGCTGCGACGAGCTGCAGCACGGCGCGGAGGTTGACCTGGGCAGCTGCCGCGGTGGGCCGGATGGTGTCAGCCATCGAGCCCGGCCAGGTCCAAGCGTTCAAGCAGGCTGGGCTTACGGGCGTGGGTCGCCCGGAGTTCGGTCAGGCGACGGTGGAACGGGGCAGGGTCGCAGTCGCGTTCGGCGACGTCGCGGAGGTCGACGAGCAGCTGCACGGCGGTGTCGTACTCGCGTGGCTTCTTTGTGGCGATGAGGGCGTCGACCTGTTGCCAGGCAGATCCCTGGTCGGCGGCGAGTGCGTCGAGGCGGCGTTGCCGTTCGGCCGCCGCGGACCGTTCCCGCCGGAGCCGGTCGCGTTCCTGGCGTTCGGCGAGCTGGCGTTCACGTTCGGCGCGCCGGTCGGCGGCGGCGGTGAGCAGTTGCCCGGCGGTGCGTGCGGGCGTCGATGGGTGCGGTGGATGCTCCACGCGGTACCGGTGCAGCAGTTGCCCGCGGAGGTGCCCGTCCGTGCCAGTGATGAGTGCGGCAAGGATCGCGTCTTTGTCGCCTGCTGGGAGCCCGGTGACCCACTGCCGCAGTTGCGCGTCGGTTGGCTGGCTCGCGCTGGCCGCGGCTGAGCCGTCGGCCGCGGCGGCGAGGAGGTCCGGGTCGATGCAGAGGAACTCGGCGGCGGCGGTCAGCGCGGCGCTCAGCGTGGCCAGACCAGCTGGGACGGCAGGTTCCGGCTCGTCGTCGCCGCGCTCTCCCGATTGGACGCAGCGCAACCAGCCCAGGTAGAGCAGGCGGAGGTCGCCGGCCGCGAGGTCGGCCCGCACGGGGATGATAGAGCCGAGGATGCCGTGCCCGTCGATGTCCCATTCATCGGTACCGTCGTCATCTTCGCGGTTGAGGCAGATGATGACGTGCTTGCCGTTCGTCCAGGCAGATGCGCTGTCCCCGGCGCAGTATTCGGCGGCGGTCGCCGGGTCGAGGGCGGCCTTCGGTAGCCGCAGCAGGAGCCGCCGGGTGCCCCAGTTCGCCAGGTACAGGTGGGCGTCGAAGTACCGCTCCATCAGCGTGCGTGGGTCGCCTTTGAAGTCACCCCACTCGTAGGTGTTGACGAAGCTGGTGGCGGTGATCTCTGCCCTGGTCGACAGCGACCGCAGCTCGCTTCGCTGCCGGGCCGTCAGGGCCTGGTCGACCACGGTGAACTCGTAGTACTGATACTCGCTCACCGGCGCTACCGTCCGGCCCAGTACCGGTAGGCGTCGATCCACACCGCCCCGTCCGGTGGCGGGGTGGGCAGCGGCAGGTCGAGCAGGTCGATGCGTTGCCGTTCGCGGCCCCGGGAGCAGATCGCCACGATCGTGTCGTCGGTCAGGTCAATCTTGCGTACGGTGACCTCCACGTCGAAAACGGTGGTGATGAACGGCACCGCCAGATGGTCCTCGAGCATGGTGAACAGGCCGGTGAGCTCTTCGTCGTCGCCGTACGCGTCGACGGTGGCCTCTTCGATCATCGCTTTGAGCGTCGCGTTGCGCTTCGCTGCCATCGGCGGAGGATAACTGAACCGCCCAAGCGGATCGCTTCCGGTACACGGTGAGCGTTTGGCCGGTTCGTCGGCCCCCACCGCGGCGCATTGCTAACAGGATCCCGGCTGTGCTCGTGGCGCTGTCGCGCCACCGATCGCAGGTCTTGATTCGGCCGCAGCCGACGAACCCTCCCACAGTCGGGCAGATGTGGCGTACTTTCTGGCCGCCAACGGCGTCTTGGACTTCGACCGCCGCGCCATTTGGCGCCGGTGAACGACTGCCCTACACGCTTTCAACGACCGGAAGGATCGCCGCACGCACCGTTCCGGTATGCGTTGCACTCTCGAGCCATGCACGGTCCTCGTCAGTCTGTGGCGATCTGAAGTACACCAGTGTTGCGTCGCGGAGGAGGGACTCGTCAAACTCGAGACCGGTACGTGAAGCGACGACGACCGGGTAGCCCTCACTAACCTCGTCGATGCCGAACGACTTCGGCAAGTCCCGCAGCGTCCACACTGATGCGTGGATTCCACGAGCGGCGAGGGAACCACGCACGTACTCGACCTCGGCGAGCAACTGGCCTGTCACCACGATGACCGGGCCGGTCCGGCGGCGCTGTTGGACGAGTCCGCCTACCGCATCAAGCCGCGGATCCGGACCCAGAGCCTCGAGGGAGTCGACGAGATTCCACACCATTCCGATGTCCTGAACGCTGGGCCGGTCCGCCGCCTCATCGGCGCTGATTAGATGCATCAACGCTGAATGGAGACGCGGGCGACTCAGCGCGACTTCTTGCGACTCCAGCACCGCCGCGGCCCGCTCCAGGACCGTGCGTTCAAGGGCTCCGATGGTCACTGAGTAGGTTCCGGCTCAACGTCTCTCCCGCCGACGCGCAGGACATCATCCAGGGTGACCTGGACCAGGGTTGGTGTCGAGCCAGGCAGGAAACTTTGGACTGTCTTTGTGATCCAGGATGATTACCTGTTGAGCACGACGAATGACGTCGACTTCCTCCGACCGGGCTGCGGCGTTCGGCAACCCGTCAAAGAACATGAGGGCAAGATTGAGTCTGCGCAGAGCCGCACCAACCGGACCGCGACGAATTGCCGACCTCGCGGCGAGCAAGATGCCGTGACCAGGCAGGTCAGATGTTTCACTGGCGAGCTCCAACGCAAGGTCGGCAGTGAGGTGGTGAATGACCTCCGTACCAGGTTGTTGCTCCAGCACGTTGCTCCACTGATCGAGCAATGCGTTCAGCGGTGACACGATCAGCACCAAACCGTCCGCAGCCTTGCGCGTCACTAGCTGCGCCAGGGTCCGGACCACGCCGGTGCCCACCGGGGCACGCAGTACGATCTGGCGAGCGTCGCGGACGCCGTCGAGCCGCTCGGCTAGGAGAGCCTGAGCAGGAGAGCGATCAGTCACTGACGTGATCTCAACGAGATTGCGGTAGGTAACGGTATTCGAAGTGGGTGAGGTGCAGGGCTGCGGCGATGATGTCGCCGAGGGCGCGGGGGCTGGCGGTGGTGTGGCGGAGTGTCCGCCAGCGGCCGGTGAGGATGGCGAAGCCGCGTTCGCTGAGCCAGCGCATGGAGCGCAGCAGCAGGTTGTGGGCACGGTTGTCGACGGCGAGTGGACGGTCGCCGGTGGGTTGCTTGTAAGGAGTGTGGATGCCCAGGCCGGTGCCGTCGTAGCCGGCGTCGGCCAAGGTCGGCAGGTCCAATGTGGACGCGGCCTAGTACAGCGCGCCGGTGATGTCGAGGTGTTGTGCGCAGGTCAGGTCGTGCAGGTGCCCGGGCATCGCGGCGGAGGTCCAGATCGGCAGACCGTCCGGGCGCATGATCGCTTGGATGTTGGCGCCGAAGGTGCGGTGTTTGCCGGAGTACCAGGCGTCGATGGATGTGCCTTTGACGCTGGTGGTGGTCTCGGTGAGGCGGTCGGCGTCGAAGAGTTTGTCGGTTGGCTCGGGCGATGTTGGTGTCGCCGTTGGTGCGGTGGTAGCCGATTGCAGTGTTGCGCAGGGTGGCGATGACGGCGGGTCCGGTGCCGGTCCGGGCTTGGTGGAGGTCTTCACGGAACGTCACGTCGCGGATGTGGTGGAGGCGGTTCTCGATGTGCCAGGCGCGGCGGATCCAGTCCTGCAGGTCGGCGGGCTGGGCGTCGGCGGCGGGCAGGGACACGGTCAGGTAGGCGGTTTCCCGGCTGGTCCGGCCGTTGACGATGCGGGTGCGGGTGATCCGGACGGCCTGTTCGGCGTGCGGGAACGCGATCCCGCCTGGCGTGTGCAGGGTGATCGCTTTGACGGTGCGGGTCTCGCGGCGGCCGTGGCCGCGGTCGCGGGTGCGGTCCCCGGCCGGGACGTGGGTCCACGGCAGGCGCTTGAGCTGCGCGTGCAGGGTCGGCTGGTTGGCCTTGACCTGGACGAGCAGGTGGGCGTTGCGGGCGGCGACCTGCCGGGCGTGCCCGGTCTGGGTGTGCAGGGCATCGGCGACGAAGATGACGTCGGTCAGGTCGCCGAGCACAGCTGCGACGGCGTCGAGCAGTGGGGTGAATGCCGGGATTTCGTTGCTCTTCGCCGCGATGGTGAGCTGTGCCAGGACGATGCCGGTGGCGGTGTCGAGGGCGGAGAGCAGGTGGACCTGGCCGCCGTCGGGGCGGCGGGCACCGCGCAGGGTTTTGCCGTCGATGGCGATGACGGTGCGGTATCGGCGCGGTCGGGTCGGCGCCGGTCGGGTGCGGGTGCGCAGCCAGCCGGCCAGAACCTGGGCGAGCGGTCCGGCGTCAAGGCGGGTCAGTAGCCGCCACACCGTGGTGTCCGCGGGGATTCGCCGGCCGAACCCAAGCCTGGTTCGGGCCTGCTCGTCGAGATCGCGCAGCCAGTCGCTGATCGCGGCGAACGACGACGCCCCGGCGAAGACCGCGCAGACCGCGACGGTGAGCAGACCGGCGAGGGGATACCGGATCCCACGCGGGTCACGCGGATCCGGGACCGCGGCCAGGGCGTGCAGCAGCCCGCCGTGTTCACCATCGGTGACCGGGGCGGGTGCGGAATCCATGCCTGGTGCGGTGACAGTCAGTGCGGGGATGAGGGATGATGCCATCTGCGGGTGAGATCCTTGCGGTGGTCACGGGGCGTCGAGAACTCCATGATCACCGATGTGATCTCACCCGCTTTCGTCCGGCCCCCACGTGGTTCCCACACCGCACAAACCCCAGCCCAGCGCCTTGCCACTCGACTACGCAATCGCCCTGTCCATCAGGACCACGGAATTGCCGCCGAGCGAGCTGGCGCCTACCTCATCGGGGGTGGCTGGATAGTCATGAGGCCAGCTGGGCCACCAACCTCACTCACGGCAGCGATTGCGCGTGCATGGCGCCCTTGGGGCTTGACGACGTCTCGACGGGCCAACTCCGCGGCCGGATGAGATCGATAAGTTCCAGACCGGTCGACGGCAGCTTGGCGGCCCGGCCGCCGGAACCGGCTAGACATCACGCGGCCGAGCCAAGGTCCCTGCTGATGCCGTCGACGACCCTGGTCACGGCTAGGTGTTGCAGTTCGGCCACACGGTCCGACATGGGCTGACACATTCCCGGCGCGGGCCTGCTCGCGGCAACGTCTAGGGCATGATCGCTGAAGGGATCGTCCGTCTCGCGGCAGTTCGAGGCTGCTACCGGGGACGGCGGCCGATCCCGGAGCGGCGACTCGTCCTGCCGAGCCACCGGGCCCGGCAGTCGCCCGGCCGCCGTCCGCGTGACGGCCGCGATCTGACCCGCGCGGGACCACCTCCCCGGCGCCCGCGCGGGCTCTGACCCTTCCGCACCGCGACCGCCCCAGCCGGTCGCGGGCGCGCGCGTGCCCGCACGCGCCGAGCGCGGCCAGCACGCCAGCGCGCCTGAGCATCCTTGGAGGAACCGGCGGTGAGCACGGCACGACACGGCGAGCGGCCGCAGGCGGCGAATACGCCGTACCGGCCCACCGCGGCGGCCGCGGCCCCGCCGGAGCTGGCGCGGCGGCACCCGCCGGCGGCCCAGAACTCGATGGTCAGGAACCACCGAGGCGCCCTACCGTGTGTCGATGTATTGGAAGCAGGTGCCGGCTGACACCGGCACGCGGTTGGGCGAGATCGCCGAGCTGTTGAGGGACTGCAGGTCGGCATTCCACGCGATTTCCGAACCGAGCCACTGGCAGCCCGGTGCCGGTTCTGTTGCGGCCGCCGACCTTCAGAGCCTGCCGTGTCCCGACCCGCGGGTGCCTGAGGCCGGTTCAGCCTCCGGCTTCGGGCTCGTGTCCGAAGTCGTGGCCTCCTACACCATCACTGCGGCGGGCCTGCTGGGCGAGATCGCCGCCGCCTTCGACCGCGGCGAGGTGTTCTACTTGCCGTCGATTGCATTTCGCGGGGTCCTGGAGCACTGCGCCCGCGCCATGTGGGTGCTCGGCGACGACCCGGCCGAGCCGTCGGAGGCACGGCTGGCCCGTGCGTACCACGAGGCGCTGGTCAGCGCGGACCAGGCGAACATGCAGGCCAAACGGCTCGGCACGGGAACGAGGCGCAGCAGCGCAAGGTCACCGAGCTGCGGCAACTCCGGCAGCAGATCATTGCGGTGTTCCCGCAGACCACCCTGGAGGACCTCTCGAAGAACACGAGGCAGCGCCAGATCGGCGGCCACGGGCTGCTGGGCCCGGAAGGCTGTGTGGAGTGGATGTTCGAGTTGCTGGAGCGCCGCGCCGGATCGAACATCACCACGCGCGAGTCGCTCGGCATCTACGGGCTGCTGTCGAACTTCACCCACCCGACGCTGCACGTCACGCGCGAAATGCGCGAGTTCGTCCAGGACGGCGACCACATCGTGTCCGTGCACGAAGTCGACCTGCAGTTCGTAGAACGGCAGGCGCGGCTCGCGGTATCGGTGTTCTACAACACGATGGCGTACGTCAGTTCATACTTCGGCTGGCCCCGCGCCCCGCACGACGAGCTGACCAGGCGAATCGATGCAGTCATGCCGGGGATGTTCCAGACGTAGCCGGTCGTCCGGGTGCCGGTCGGCGCTGCAGCGCGGCGCGGAGGTCGACGCGCCCGCTCAGCGCGTCGACGATGCCCTGCGCAAGGCGTGCGGCGGCGTCGTCGACGCCCGCGGCGGCCGCTACGACTTGCTCTAGTTCGTCGCTGCGGTGGAAATGGTACGGCTCGAGCGGCTTGCGGACCCATCGGGCGAGCACCGCGAGGCAGGCGTGCGGATGCTGAGCGGCGAGCGCCGCGAGGCGGGCGAGGACGGGGACCTCGAGCGAGAACGTGTCGACCATGTCGACCGTGATCATCAGCTGCTGCAACGCCCAGGCATCGGGGAACGCGCCGGACAGGAACCAGTCGCCGAAATGGGCGAGTTCGCCCGGATCGCTCCCGTGCCGCGCAGCGTCAAGGCGTTCATGCCAGAGGTCCATCAGGCGTTGGGCGCGGCCCTGGTCGGGCGGGGCCTTCAACAGGTTCGTGCCGATCGACTCGAAGATGGTCGCGCTGGCAGCCGGCGGACACGTGTCATAGAAGCGCTGGAGCAGGCGGTTCTCGTCGTCCAGACTCAGCAGGCCGAACCAGAACCGTTTTCCGAGATGGTGCGCGAGAAGGCGACCACGTTCCACGTCGATCTCGTCGGTCGCCGCGGGGTTGAGCAGGGTGATCGCGTGGCTGTACTGGGCGCGCAGCAGCGGCCACGCGTATTCGCCGATCGGCGAGTGGAGGTACGCGTCCCAAGCGGCCGACCATACGTCCAGCCTCGCTGGATCGCGCGGCAGCATATTCTCAAGGTGCCGAGCGGTCCACTCGGCGTCCAGCTGGGCGAGCCCGTACAGCAGCTCGCCATAGACGGCGCGTATCGCCAGCGCTTCATCTCCTGCGGGGTCGACGTGGCCGCCGAGCAGAGCCAGCGAGGAGGCCAGATCGTCGGCACGGCCGCGGTGCTGGGCCACGAGACCCTGCATCAGTGCGGCTCTGATCGCCGCCGTCCGCACGGTCTGGCCGGCATACGCGTCGTACCACCCACCGGTCCAAAGGCCCTGGTCGTCGTCGACGGCCGGGTCAGGGTCGGAACATCCCGCTGCGATCAGCTGCCAGATTGCCGCCTCGTGGCCGGCCGGCAGGTCCGCGTGGGGACCGGCGAGCGCCGCCGAGCCGAGGACCCTCAGCACGTTACGCAGCGGCACGCGCCAGTTGCGCGTCCTGCCCGGGTCGGCCTCTTCGGCGAGCTCTGTCGCCGCCCGCTCGTGGACTCGAGCGCACAGGGCGAGCAGCGGCTCCCACGCCGAGTCCGGGATGGCGGACGCAGCCTCGACCAATCCGTCCAGATAGGCTCCAACGACCTCCGGTGCAGCGTCGATGAAGTAGACCGCATCGATGGCGAAGACGGCCGGACGTTGCGCGACGGCCGTCGAGATTTCGTCAGTCGAAACCGACGTCCTGTCGTCGGCGGCGGTCTCCGCAACCTGCTGAGGCGTCAAGGTGCCGAGGTCGAGTTCGTCCGGTGGCGCAGCTGCCGATTCGCGGAAGTATTGAATCGAATCACGGGCTGTCCAGTCCGGTGCGCCGAACTTGGCTACCAGGCGGTTTCTGCGCGTCAGCAGACGCCCGGTCAGCCAGGGTGTGGCGGCGTCGAGGAGGTCCCGTCGCCACCGGTCGATGTCCTCGGCCAGTCCCGCCGCGGTGATGCGCCCCTGCTCGAAGCGCCGTTGCATGTACCGCGGCGTTGTAGGGTCGGGGCCGTCCTGGATGTGCTGCAGCATGGTGTGTCGTTGCTGGCGGGTGACCCAGCCGGCGCCGGCGGCGATGAGGCGGACGACCTCGCGCCGGGCGTCGACGCTGAGCAGGGCACGGTCGGTGAGCAGGCGGCCGACGACGTCCGGGGCGTTGTGGCCGTGGACGGTGGCAAGGTGCAATGTGAGCCGACGGAACCGCGTTTGCGGACGCCGATCGAGATCGGCGGTCACGTCGGCAAGTGTGACCGTCCCGGAACTCAGCAAGGTTCCGGCGACCGCCAGGACGGCGTCCACGAGCGCGTTACGCGGATCGTTGGTTCCCATCCGGAAGTTGTGTTCCATCGCCGTCCGCCACAACCTAGAGCCGTGTCCGGACCCGGCGGTCGGATCGCCCTCTGCGTCGCGTTCCAACACGTCCAGCAGGAGTTGCAGGGCCGGCATCCCGACTGCCGATCCAATGGCGGGCATCGACTCCCGGAGAACGGCGGCGTACTCGTGCCGGCCCAGCGCGTGCCGCGGGATCTCCGCTAACAGAAGGCGGGCGAGTTGCAACGCGCGCTTAGGAGAGCCGCCCGCGGCCAGGTGCGCCGCAAGCTTTCCGAAGTCCTGTGCCTGGATGGTGCCGTACTTGCCGGGAATCATGGCCATGAGGCGGTCGGCGAGGGGCACGGCGAGAGTCGTTGGTGCGGCAAGGGCCACCCGGCCGAGGTCCCACACCACCATGTTGTTGTCGGTGAACGGCACGCCGAGGGCAGCTGCCACGGCCCCTTCGGGATCCTCGGGTGCCACGCGCGCCAAGTACAACGAAGCCGACCAGCCGGACCACTTGACCTGGTCGCCGTTCCCGGTAGGTACCGGTTCTGCTGGTGTGCCAAAGAATCCGGCCTGATCCAGAGACCGGAGCCACCGCACGCCAGCCTGCCCGAAAAACCGGTTCAGGATCGCGGCATGCAGATTGTCCCTGCCGGGGCCGCCGGGACCCGCTCGCCGCAGGGCTTCTTGGAGGGCCTGCACACCGTCATCGAGCCGGTTCTGGTCGGCCAGCGCCTCAACGAGCATGACCACGACCGAAGGGTTCGGTCGCGCCCCGTCGGCGGCGACTTCGGCCTGGAGCAGTTCGACCGCGGTTTCCGCCTCACCAACGTCGAGGAGTTGTTCGGCAACGTGCGAGCGGTCGTAGGACAGAAACCCGCACGGCCCCGATCGCAACGTGTCGAGCGCACCAGCGTGGTCGCCCTGGGCGAGCAGGAGCAGCACGAGCTCCGCGCGTCCGACCGGATCGCCACGCTCCGCTGCCAGACGATGCATGGCCGCGGCGTGCGGGCGCGATTCCGGGTGACGGTCTACATAGTCGCGAAGCTGGACCCGGTCGAACGCTAGGCCATGCTCGGCCCACGACCGCCATGCCACCTCCGGCACGGGGCCGTCCATCGAACGCTGCGCGTACTCGACGAGGTAGTCGGCGGCGACATGCCCGACCGTGGTGCCCATCTCACCGGGCACCGGCACGAGCGCGGATGCTGCACCCTTGAGCAGGCCGGTCGCATAGGCCATCGCCTGTTCGAGCCAGTCCGGCCGGGCATCGGCCCGGTCTCGCCCGCTGAGGTAGCCCGGCGCGGCGCTGCGCAGCACCGGGTCGGGCAATGGCATGCGAATGCCGACGAGCCGGGAGTGGACGGCGACGCTGATCAGCGCAGACCCGTAGGAGTTGCCCGGCTGCCGCCAGCGCAGCAGGAGGTCTGGCGCCGCCGCGAGGGTCTGCGCGAACCCGGTGTCGCCGGCACGGAGCGCTTGCTGTACCCGAAGATCCTCCCGGGCGAGGAGTTCGGCACGTTGCCGTTCAGCTGGCGTCAGGTGCTCATCGACCGTTATCCGCGTGGCGAGCCTGAGGACGTCCTGCGCCTCACGGAAGGCGTCATTGCCATCGACGCGGGATGATGCGGTGAAACGGTGGCAGTCGGTCGCCCACATGGTCGCCGCGAGGACGCAACTGGCTTGCTGCAGGCGGCGTACCGTCCCGGCCGTCAGCGGCTGCTCGATCCCAAGGAACCGGTGAAGCTCGTCGAGCCACACGATCGTGCGATCGGGCGTGTTGGCGGCCAGCCATTCGAGGTCGGCGACGGTGTCGGTTAGGACGACTTGCCAGTCCGGCAGTGTCTCGCGGATCGCCTCGATGAGCGACCGGGTCTTGCCGGCGGACGAACCACCGACCAGCAGCGTGAAGCTGCCCGGCCGGAGGTTTGCTCGAAGGTCGGTGTCGACGTCGCGGCGCACGTACTGCGGCATCCCGGGCGGCGCGCCCTCAACCATGATGGGCGGGTGCGTACCGAGGGCCTGCGGGTCGGCCGTCGCCGCCAGCACCGAGACCAAGGGGACCGGCTCAGCCCGTGCGATCTGCGCGTTCGACGCGTCCGCCGCCGTGGAGCGTCGGCCGCGGCGCTGGTCGCGTTCGCGTTTCGCCGCAAGCCGCATCGCTTCCCATTGCCCCTGTGTCCGAGGCTGGTAGTCGGGGCCTACGCGGCCGAGCAGATAATCGACCATCGCCCAGAGCGGTGCCGCTGTACCCGGTGCGGACTTGCCCCCGATCCAGTCGCTCATCGACGAGTCGGTCAGCGCCACCGCGGGTTTCCGAGCGGCTGCGGCCGGCACGATCACGCTCCACTTCGGCGACCCTGCCGCGGCGTGCAGGCGCCGGAGCTCGGCGGCGAGGCTCGCCGCGGCGCCGTCGCCCGTGGAGGTCATGGCCCTATCCAACACCACCGGGATCGGGACGGGGCAGATGCTCTCCGGAACCTCACCGGAATCTCCGGAGAACGTGGTTTGGCCTGCTGAAATTCCGACTTCTGAGGTCGCCGGACGTCGCCGGAACGGGCGCTGGGCGCGACAACTGGAACCGGGCCGGCGACTGGCGCAGGCCCACCCGGAGGTGACGATGGAGTTGCTCAACGAAGTCGCGGGCTACTGCGTGAGTGGCGGCAAGGTCGGAGCCCTGCTTGTGGGCGGCTACGGCTGCACGACGATGTACGCCGCCGTCGCGGCGATCCGCTCCAAGTCCGCAGCCCGTCGGCACGCGGCAGAGCGCGTCCTCGCGATGCTGACGCGGCGCCGCTCGTGCCGCGGCGCTTGCTGCTCGACGACCCAGTGATCCACGCGCGTTCCCGCCGCCGGCCGGCTCGGCGGCGGGGCGCACCACGGGCCAGCAGGAGCGAGGCGCCAAGGGCGTGCCGATGCCCGAAATCAACTACCGGGACAGGGACACGTACCGGACGTTGGCCGCCGACCGGAAAATCTCACACCGGATGCGGCTCATCCACCGCGACGACCGCACCGAACCCGGCCTGTGGCTCGCCGATGCGGTCGCCTGGTCGGCACGGTGGGCGCTCGCCGCGGACGAACCGCAATGGTTCAATCGGGTCGTCGACGCCACCACCGTCTACGAAGCCGCCACCGGACAACTGCTGGTCCTGAACAGCGACCGGGGCCGCTCCACCGAATGGTGATCGCGGCCCCACGGGCAGGCCCGGTTTGGCGCGAACGCCGCCGCCGTACCCATGCCGCCGCCGCGCCTCAACGCTACCCGGCTGGTCCCGCCGGTGACCAGTACCCCGAATGGGCGGACTGATGGCCCCCGTCCTCGACCAGGCCACCCAGGCCCGCACACCGACGGTCGCCGTTCCAGCCGACCTCGCCGTCCAACTCCTCGGGCAGGCGCGGCAGATCGCCGCTGACATCGCCGACATCCGCAGCACGCTGCAGGACACCGCCGCGAACACTCAGCCGGAGCACCCTGCGCCGACCGGGCGGGGGCTGGCCCCCGCCGAAGGGCTGCCCGACGGCGCGCTTCCCATAGCGGAAACCCGGCACGCGGACCTCGACTGATCGCGGCTCACCATGCACGAAAAGCGTTACCGTGCAAGGATTCCGCGCGGTCCCGGCGGGTGCGCGGCGTCGGCGACACGCTGACGCACGGACCGACACGTAGTGCAGCACCCGGATAGCCGCCGACGGTCAAGGGCATGACACGGCCAACAAACACCTCCTCGTCCTCGACGCCATCCGACATTCCGCACGCCGCCGCGCACCCACGTCCCACGGTGCCGGTGGTCCGGGCGACGTGGTTGATTGGGGTGAGTTCGTCCGGGGTGAGGGCGCGTCGGGTGCTGGGCAGCCGGCGGGGGGTTTGCTGATGCGGTGCGCGGGGCTGTCCGCGGCGTCGAGGTGGCGGTCGCCTGGACCGAGCGCCGCTCCCGCGGCGCCTTGGGGCCTTCGAAGGCGGAAATCTCGCACTACGGCATGGCAGCGGCGATCTCCCAGCCAGCCAGCCGGAACGGATGGACCGTTCGACCGGCCCCGATTCGGGGATGTTCGACAGACAAGTCAGTGAGTACCCTTACGCTCGCTGCCACCTCGGATGGGTGGCCGCTCCATGGGGTCGAGAGTCCAACTACCTCGCACGGTCTGTTCTCTGACACGCGCCTGGTGAGCTCTGGTGATCGGCATTTGTGGGGGCGGCGTTCGCGTCGTCGAAGACCACAAACGATGACGACGCATTCCACCGGGCACGACGCGGAATAAGACGCGTCATCGCCGATTCCGTCGTGCGCGGTGCGCGGGTGTGTCAGTAGGGAAACTGACGTGGTTCGCAAGCCCAAATTCCGGTTCCTGAACGAGAACCATCCCGATCTGATCGCCAGTCCGGTGCCCGTCGACCGGGTGTTCAACCTCCTCCCACCGACCTTCGATCCGCTGGTGGATCTGCCGCCCCTTGACGACGGTGAGCCGCCGACGGCGGTCGGCGCTGCGGTCATCGAGTGGTGGGCCGACGAGTACAAGTGCGATCGAAGCGAAGTGCCGACTGGCGTCGTCCGCGCGATCGAGGCAGTCTCTGCCACACCACGCAACGCCGAGGCGATCCGCAAGGCGCGCTGGCGCCGCAACCACGCCGGTACCTTCGCTGTGGCCGAGCTCGAGGTCTTGGTCCCGGTGGTGCGCGGCGCCACCGTACAGCCGCGGATGGCCGCCTCCGCCCAGCGGATCATGCGCGAGACGTACCAGGAATCGCTGATCTACGAGGTCGGCAACGAACTGCTGATCGCCGCTCGGTCGGCCCGGCATCTCTACGACATCACCGCGGCCCAGCAGGAGGTCCGCCGGCCACACGCCTATGTCTCCGGGCCGGAGATGGAGTTTGTCGACTCGCTTGCGCTCGAAGGCATCCGGGAGGAGATCCGCGGCTTCGCCTTCGACGTCAGGACGGACGACGGTCAGCGCGGCCACATCGTCGAGACGAACGACGGCTGGACCCGGATCAACGTCGCGCAGGCCACCATGGGCATGCTGATGGGCACGGGGGCAACCAACCTGTCGACGCTGCACTGGGAGGACCCCGACGGCGAACTGACCGTGCGGCCGTTCACACCTGATGCCATCCGCCGGGTGCACGCCGCCCTGCAGTTCTCCGACGCGAAGTTTCAGGTATGGCCGGACGGGCGGACGGCGAACGCGATCGAGCGCTGGCTGGCGCAGGCGTCGCCGGCGGCTCTGGCCGTCATTCGCATGATGACGGCGCGCATGGATATCGGCATCGCGGTGCGGCCCTACCGCGGCAACAGCGTGCACGACGTCGTCTACGCCGACATGGCCCGCTTCCACGTCCGGGGTCACTCGCCCACGCTGTGGGGCAAGGCCGACGACGAGGCATTCAAAGCCCGCACGGTCATCAACGACCTGGTTCGGCACCAGTATGTCGAACCCGATGAGCGCGCCGTGTTCTTCGGCGAGGTGGCGCTGCCGTGGGCGGACGACCCCGATCGCCGGCCGTTCCGCAACCGGGTCGTCGCGACTACCGCCGTCATGATCGCCAGCACCATCGAAGATCCCGCCTGTCCCGCCCGATACGCCCAGGTCCGCGCGACGCTCAAGCGCCTGCAGATCCCGAACAGCCCGCTCCAGGCTGCCGTCAGCACCGCCGCCCTGGCGGGGCTCGTCGCCGGGCTCGACGGGGATGGCGAAATGGGCCAGTTCACCGCGGTGGTCTCGCGCTCCTTCCGCAAGCCGGAGCTGCGCTCGATCGCCCAGCACCGCGGAAACTGGACCGAGATGTTCGACCGGGACCTGGGCCGGATAGCCGACGCGGCCCGCAATGAGCTGGCCGCACAAGCCGGCACCGAATCGGCCCGGGAACTCGGCGCCAACCAGCGGGCGCTGGCGGTGCTCGCCCTCGTCGCCCACGCGTCCAACCCTGCACTGCGTGACTACCGAGAGGTTGTGGGGACGCAGCCGAATGGATCACCGAGGACGGTACGCCGACCCTCATCGATGACAATGACCGGCCGCGGCGGCCGCGGCGACGTCCGAACCGTCGATGCGGACGTAGTGCTCTTCAACGCCGCACGGTCACCGGACGGCATCGACGAGCTCGAAGCGATCGTCGCCGCCACGACCATGGGCCTTCCGGTCGTACCGCGGTCTCCATCGACTGGCGAAGAGATGCTCGAGGTGTGGCTGCGGCGTCGCTGGGACCCTGGGCTCAGCGACCCCGGATCGGGATCATCGCTGATCGACGGGCACGACGACGAGCAGGAGCACGACCGTTCCGCACCGACGACCGAGCATCGCCTTTCGAATGTCGGCGAATGGGGGATGGCGGTCACACGCATGGTGGATCGGCTCGAGGCGATGGCCGCGGAGACCGCGGGGATGGCCGAGGTGCCGGCCAACGCCGCGCTGGCCGGAGTGCCCGAGGAGACCTACGACCCTGAGGACGAGAGCCTGCCCCGCATGGTGGACGTCGCCGGGGTCGAGCCGACGAACGAGAAGGCCTCGGACGAGGCGCTGGAAACGTTGCGTCAGTTCTTTCGCCGTGGGCTGCGCGGCTTCGCCAACCGTGGGGGACGGCCATGACGGTGGCTCTGGAGTCGGATGACCGGCCGGCCGGACGGGTTGGCGTCGACCGGCGGGGACGTCCCGTCGTGCACCGGCCCGACGTGTCCGACGGGTCCTGGCAGCGAATCTGTGCGTTGCTGCGGCCCGCCGCCGACGTGATCTCGGGCTCGGCCGTGGTCCTGGACCGTGACCGCATCCGCGCGCTCGACCGGCTCCTCGCCCGGCATCCCGCGACCACGGTCGCGTGGCGCTGGGACGATGCCGCCCGCCGGCTCCAGGACCGAGCAGCCAGGACCGCCGCGTCGCTGGACGACCTGATGAGCCGCACTGTCGAGGAGCAGGCGGCGTGGCCGGTCGACCTGGATCGGGAGCTGATTGCCTGCGGCTACGTGCGGGAGCTCCGGCCGTTCCAGCGCGAGTCGGTCGCGCGCCTGCTCGCGGCCGGCGGGGGCGCAAACTTCTCGGTGCCGGGGTCCGGCAAGACCGCCGTGACATACGCACTCTTTGCCGCGTTGCGAGCGCGGCGCGAGGTGCATGCGATGCTCGTCGTCGCCCCGCCGTCGGCCTTCGAGGCGTGGCGTCAGGAGGCCGAGCAGTGCTTCGCGCCAGGCGCCGTCCCCCGAGTCACGGTCAGGCCGCCCGTGCCTACCCGGCACGACACGGTCGTGGTGCTCAACTACGAGCAGCTCGGCGACCCCGCGGTGCGGACCCGGCTCGACGCCTGGGCCCGCAGCCGCACCGTCCTGACCGTCTTCGACGAGGCCCACCGGGCCAAGGCGGGCGAGGCATCGCACCGCGGCGCCGACGCGGCCGACCTGGCTCGGCGGTCAGGCCGGACCCTGGTGCTGACCGGCACCCCGATGCCCAACAGCCTCAGCGACCTGGCCGCCGTCTTCGATCTCGCGTGGCCCGGGCACGGGCGTCGGCTGGTCGACGGCGACCTCGCCCGGCGGCGGGAGCGGGCCTACGTCCGCGTGACCAAGGACGAGCTCGCCCTCCCGACATTGGAGGTTCGCGTCGAACGCGTGGTGCTCGACGATGCACACCGCCTCCTCTACGACGCCATGTCCAGGCGCGTGACCGACTGGGCCATGTGCGCGGCGCCGAGTGAGGCCGAGGCGGCGGCGGCCGGGCGGGCGGTCATGCATCTGCTCGCCGCCGCCACCAACCCCGCCGCGGTGCTCGCCCGCGGGCTCCCCTGGTCGCTACCGGCGGATCCGCCGAAGGACCCCGTTCTGTCCGCCGTCCTCGACGACCCGCGTGGACATATCCGGCCCGTCAAGATCATCCGAGCTGCGCAGATCGTTGCGGAGAACCGCCTGCTCGGGCGCAAGACCGTGGTCTGGTCGTCATTCGTCGACAATGTGGCTGCGCTCACGGCGGCGCTCGCGGTGCACGAGCCCGCGGTCATCGTCGGAAGCACTGCGCTCGACGACCCGCGCGCCGTAACCGACCGGCGCCGTGAGCTTGCCCGGTTTCGGGCCGACCCGAGCTGCTGGGCTTTGGTCGCCACGCCGCAGACACTGGGCGAGGGCATCTCTCTGCACCGGACATGCGTCGACCAAATCCACGTCGATCGCGGCTATGCCGCCGGCACCTGGCTCCAGGCCATCGACCGAACCCATCGGCTCGGGCTCGCGCCCGACGCGAAGCCCCGGTGCACAGTCCTCGTGGCGGCCGACACGATCGACGAGCGGGTGGCCGAAGTGCTCGAGGCCAAGGTCGCGGCGATGGCCCGGGCGCTGGCCGATCGCGCGCTGCTTCCGATCGCCGATCCCGCGCTGGTGTCCGGCGATCCGGCAGCCGCCGTGCTCGGCGACGTCGATGCGCTGCGGGAGCTGCTCGGCCTCGACCTCGCGCGTCGGCCAGAGGCGCACGTCCGCCCCGGGCCGAGCGAGGCGATAGCTGACGCGGTCGAGGTAGAGAATGTGGTCGCCGCCGGGTCGGTGCACGGTGAGCCGACCGCCGGTGAAGTCCACGTCGTCGAGGTGGAGGTAGCGGAGCTCGGCTAAGACCGAGGTCTCTGGGGCCACCGAAGGCGGCCGTTATGCTAAGAGATCAGTTCAGAATGAGTTGTCGGAGACAGATCACTGAGCAAGCGACGGCCCGGTCCGAGGTCCGGACCCGGCCGGCCCGGATCGTGGTATCGCCGCTGCCGCACCGGAATCAGCGGCTCCAACCGTGACCGCAGCTCAGCCGTGAGCACCGTGTCTGATACCGCATGAGTGTCAATTGTCAACGGCCTCCGGCAACCCGATCTGACGTTGGCGGCGGCCAGAAGAAGACGTCGTGCAACGGTGCAGCTTGACCTGCGGCGTTGTCGGTGGCGTGCTGCGAATCGCCACGTTGGCATCAGTTCGGCCGACGGAGCTGGGGAAGCCAGTCCGCTGGCTCGCTTTCGCGTGTGGCGGCCTGCACCCAGCCGTGTGCGGGATCAAAATTTCGTGGTGCCCAAATGCGCGGAGCGTCTAGGGCGAGTACCTCTTGGACGCCCGCGGCGGCAGCATGACCAACCGGCGGCGCTGCGTCGTTGAGCGACAGTGGGCGGCCGGTCTCCGGGTCGAATCGTGGGCTCCAGGTGCGGTAGACGACTTGGCAGAAGTCGTGGATTTCGAAGACCACATGGGCGTGACCGGAGAACCAGCTAAGCCGGTCTCCCGCCACCAGGCGCTCCCGGCCGATCAGGTGGCCGTTGGGCGCGCTGCAGTCGCGATTGAGGTGCGGCAGCGGGTCTTCCTCCGCCCCCTCGTCGCCGTCGCTCAGGCCGCGGATCATTCCGGGATCGTGGGTGATGTGCAGTTCGAGGAGGTCTCCGTCAGAATGTGCCTGCCATATGTCGCGAACCTTGGCTGACGTTGCCATCGGGCTCGGGTGCGCTGTGACGACGAACCTCTGGCCTGCTTTCAGCGGCAACACAACCCGGTCACCCCCACGCAAGCGGTGGACCACGGGCATGGGTTCCCAACTGCCGATCCCGGTTACCCGTTCCTGGCAGAAGCGGATCGCCACCTCTGCCATCGCCTGGCTGACCCGGAAGAACTCGCGGTCGGGGGCGACCCGCTGGGCGTCCAGCAGCCGGTGGACCGCTTGCTCGACCTCGCGGGCGTGCATGGTCAGAGCGCGGTAGCTAACCTGGAAGGGGAATGGCACCGAGGTTCTGAACAGCTCGTCGGCACGGTCCTCAGAGAGCCGCCGGGAGAAGCCGATCTTCAGCATGTCGGGCATGGCGGGGTTTCGCTGCACGTAGACGAACCCGAACCCGCTTTCCGACTTCGAGGACGCGCCTGACTGGCGCGGCCTTGCCAGCGGCGTCGGCGGATCAGCGGTTTCCAGCATGACTTCCCCTGCGGCGCCCGCCGGCATGGTGACCAGCACCTCGCGGTCAGCTGACCACGGGCCGCGGCGCGCAGCACCGGTAGCTTCCTGCCGCAGCAATTCACCGAGCGCTGAGAACGCTTGGCCGTCGGCATCCACGTCGGAAGGGCTGGAAAGCTCGGCGAGGGCCTTCGAGGCGATCTCGGTCAGCATCTGCGCGAGCTCGTCGCTGGCCGTGACGCGCAGCGTGCCCAGGTGAGTGTCGTCCTCGGTCTCGGATGCCTCGACCAGGTCGATGCAGATGTCGCCCCGCCGGCCAATCAGCAGGAGTTCGCAGGCGTTGGCCGGGCTGGTGAGATCGTATTTGAAGTGCGCGCGCAGACCGGGCGAGCCGCTTCGCGGTCGGCGGCAGATCAGCTCCAGCCGGTTCGGTGAGGAGGGATCCCGGCTCAGGCCCAGAAGTCGGGTGCCCTCGGTCAAGGTGGCGGCGGCCGCCTGTACCTGAGCATCGCCGCGTACCCGGATGCGCCACCAGGGTAGCGGGCCCCACATGCCGTGCGCCACGTCCGAACCGACTGACCAGGACCTGGTCATCGGGGCGTACGACCACCACAGCAGCTCCGCGAGGCACCCGTCCTGAAAGCGCTCCTCGTCGGTGCGGTCGCGCAGCAGGTGACGCTCCAGGGTGCTTAGGCCCTCGACCGCCCGGGCCACCCCTTCCCGGTGTTCCTTGAAGATCTCCAGGATCTTCCGAAGGTTTGGATCCGGCGTCGCTTTCCGGCGCCGCAGGAATCGCAGTGCCTGGACAACATATTCCCGATCCGTCCCCATCGTGAGCAGATGCTGCGCTTTCGTTGCGTCCCCGGGGAACAGGTCCATCCAGCGGTCGAGCGCCTGGTTGCTCTCGGCATCGCCGCGCAGCGCGATCGTGGCGCAGGTCCGCACTAGATCGTCCTGCTCGGTCTCAAGCGTCGTCCAGATGTTCACATACCCATTCAGCGGCCTCGGTGAGCGCGACAGGCAGGTCTCGAGCCAGGCCGGGTCCCGGACATCCCACAGCTGCATGAGATCCCGCTTGACCCGGCTGCGAGAGACCGATCGGAGGCGCCGCGCCGACCACAACTCCAGCAGGAGTCGATAGGTACCTTCCGGACTCCAGGCGCGCAGCCCACAGCCGAGCAACCGCGCCGAATCGCCGATCCCGCTGGAAGCCAACCGCCACCGGACGGTGCCGACCAGGCCGCTCAACCGCTCCGGCTCGGCACCCGGCCCAGTGAGGACACCGCTGTCTGCCAGGAGCCGTACGACATCGGCGGTCGAGCGGCCCGCGGAGATGAGAGCCGCAACACGCGCCACGAGCAGGGCCCGAATCATGTCGGGCTCGCCTAGCTCAGGAACGATCCCCGCCGGATCGAGCACCGTAGGCTCCGCCGCCTGCCCGACCAGCCCCGTACAAACAGTGTCGATCCATTGCTCGCGTTCCTGGGCGGGGTGGTCACTTACCGACATGAATTGAGTCTCCACTGACACCTCGGACACGATGCGGGCAGCCTAGGTTCTCGGCGTAGACGAGATTCCCGCAGCATCGCGCCGTCGCCACGTGGGCCTCATACGCCGGCCAAGCACTACCAGCATGTCGGACACCGCTCACCGGACCGGCGCCGAACTCAAGTGCAGCAAGCCCGTCACGAAGCTGACCGAGCAGAGCGAGTCTTCATTTAACCTCGACTAAGAACCGGCTGGTCGCCGACACACTCTGGAGTCCGGCCAGCCCCAGCGACCGATAGGTTGCCATTGCTCTCGCGGCGCACCCCCGCGCCGCCCTCGGGCGAGTCTGTCAAAGAAGATCGGTGTAACTCCTGATCAAGGAGAGGCACCTGATGGCGATCACGACGGTAGCGGCGGATACTGCCGCACTGCCTGAATCTGACGAGACGATGACCAAGCGACCTCGCAGGTCGAAGACGACGCCGGCGGGTGTGGACGCCGCTGTGGTGGGTCAGTTGGTCGCCCAGGCACGCGAGCAGGGCCTGCAGCTGTCCGGGGAGGGCGGGCTGCTGCAACAGCTGACGAAGATCGTGCTGGAGTCCGCTCGGCTACGACAGGCACGACCCGGCCGGGGCCAACAGCGGCAACAGCGGCAACAGCATGCGGGCCAAGACGGTGCTGACCGATGTCGACCCGGTCGAGGTGGCCGTGCCCCGCGACCGGCAGGGCACCTTCGAGCCGGCCATCGTGCGCAAGCGGCAGCGCAGATTGTCCGGCGTCGAGGACATGGTGTTGTTGCTGTCAGCGAAGGGTCTGACCACCGGCGAGATCAGCGCGCATCTGGCCGAGGTGTACGGCGCGCCGGTTGACGTCCCCGGCCTGCAGCAGGATCTGGTCGAGGCTGTCAACGATGCGGGCGACCAGTTCCCGAGCCACCTCGCGAGCGCCGTCGACGGTACGGAAGATTTCCTCGGCCTCGCGGTGTAACCGGCCGCCGAGCTTCGACACCTGTAGCAAGACCGCGACCGGTGATACGCCGCCACGGTTGCGCGGCACGTGGCTTGGTCTCGGCGATCCGGAACGCGGCGGGGTACTCGCTACCGCAGCCCGCGCACCAGGCGCGGAACAGCGCGCTGGTGGCGGTGAGGACCGGTGACGGCACGACGGTGAAACGGATGCCTTCAATCCTGGTATACAACTGCTGCCAGGGAACCGGACAATGGCACGCCGCGATACTCATGCCCGCTCCCCGCCTGGCGAATGAGGCTCGGGGTCTTGGGCACGCCATTCGCGCGGCTTGGCGCCTGTGGCGTCGGAAACTGCGTCGACGTCGCCGTGGTTGTAGGCGGTGCGTACGCCAGAGATGGACATGCCAGCGGCCGCGGCGAGGTCTCCGAGGGTGTAGGGGCGGGGCTGGACGAACTCCCGCCCATATGCCAATAGCTCGCGGATCTTCTGCTCGGCGGCTTCTTTGGCTCGCCGTGCGTTCGCAAGCGCGCTGACCACCGGATCGATGCCGCCTTCCTCCCATGCGAGGCGGAGTTCCTCGGCAGCACGACATCGATCTTCGATGGCGTGCTGCTCGGCCATGCTGAATCCGGCCTCGTCTTCCTGTGCGAGTTCGGGGCTCGGAGTTGGGTGCAGGATCGCGGCTACGTCGCTGCAGATGTCTCGCCTGCTATTCATGGTTTACAGTCTGCGCCAGGAGTTGCGATGACCGCAATTACTTGTTTTCATCGCACTTCGGGGCTGCTGCCTGCCCGTGCGGTCGGCATCCGCCGCGGCCCGCTGACCTTCAACGCTGCGGTCAGTCCGGATCGGGCGCCGGCTCCGGACCGTCCTCCGGAGCCAGCAGCTGCCGCGTCGCCGCCCCTGCCCGCAGCGCCGTGAGGCGTGGCAGCGACAGTTCGGCACGGACGGCGTCGATGAAGTCGTCGTAGCGTTCGTACAGCGGCTCGCGCGCCCGCGGCCACGCGGCCTGGTCCATCGCCGTCCGCCGCGCCTCGCGCAGCAGCAGGTTGAACTCGTGATCGACCCGGACCGCCGAGATCGCCACTGCATCCGAGCCGTGCAGCCAGAGCGCCGACAGGATGCGGTTCCAGTCCGCGTATGCGGCCTCGACGCCGGAGCGCAGCGCCGCAACGTCGGCGTCCGGTTCCCGTACCGCCAGCAGCCGCAGGGCCTCCCGTAGGCGGTAATGCTCGGCGGCGACATCCTCGTAGCTCTGCACCCGCCGGTCGCGGCGCCAGCGGGCCGACTCGGAGCGGATGTCCCACCAGCGTCCGAAGATCACGCCGGCGACCCCGGCGATGGCGGCGATCAGGGCTGTCGTCACAGGGCACACCTCGCTGTCGTCCGGGTAAGGGTGTCGTACACGACGGTAGGAGGAGCTTGCCGAGCAATGCTGAGAGGGCATCCCCGATGCCGGTGCGGATCGCCGTCTCCGATCCGCTGCCGATGTTCGGCCGCGGAGTAGCGGAGGCAATGCGCGGCCCGGGCTACGATGTCGAGTCGCCCGACGGCTAGCTGTCGTGGACGAACGAGGTCGGTCCGCACATGGTGATGCTGACGCTGCTCAGCCCGGCCGATTGGACCCTCCTCGCCACGTTGCGTGACAGCCGGTCGCATGTCGCGTTGATCGCCGTGATCGAGCAGGGCGACGTACCGACTTCCGTACGGCCCTCGTTTCCGGGGCCGTTGGCGTCATGGCCCGGGAGGCCGACCCCGAAACGGTGTGCAGTGTGGTGTCGGCCGTTGCCGCCGGTCGCAGCCTCTTGCCGGCCGATGTGGTCCGCGCACTCACCGCACCACAGCACCGGCCACCGGCCGAACGCATTCCCATGGACAGGGAGATCGCCTGGGTTCGCATGCTCGCGCAAGGCTTTACGGTTGCCCGGCTGGCCCAGCACGCCGGTTACTCCGAACGGATGATGTTCCGGCTCCTGCGCGCCCTTTACGAGCGGTGGGGCGTAACGAACCGTACCGAGGCCATTGTCCATGCCCGCGGAACCGATGGCTGTGAACCCCAGGAGGATGCGGCCGGGTCGGAAGAGCGAGCTGTCGTTGCAGTTCACCCACCACCGGCCGGTCCGAGAATCGGAGGTGCGCGGCGGCGTGACCGAGCTACGCAGTTATTGCTGAAGCCGGTCAGGAGCTGAACCGAGACAAACACCGACACGGGCAAGCGCAACGGTGTTCAAGCTCGCATGTGACTGCCGTCGTGCGTGTCGCCAGTCTTTGCGAGCGGGTGCGGTTGGCCGGTGAGGGCAGCCAGTGCGGCGGCGACCGCCTGGAGGTCTGCACGGATGTAGGTGGTGGTGGCGGCTCCCGTGCTGTCGGTGTGGCCGGCGTAGGCGCGGGCGATGCCATAGCCGAAGTGGCGTTCGACCCAGGTGAGAGTGGTGTGGCGCAGCCAGTGGGTGGTGATGCCGTGGGTGGCGACCCAGGGCAGGTGCTGGCCGATGCGTCGCCAGAGGTGGTCGTAGCGTCGGCTGGTCAGGGGTGTGCCGGTGCGGTAGCGCAGGAGCGGGTCGGTGGGCAGGACGGCACCGCGGGCCTGGGCGTGTTGGATGAGGCTGTCGGCGAGGTCGCGGCTGATCGGCTGCCAGCGGGTGGTGCCGCCCTTCTCGCGCAGTAGCAGGAGTCCGCGGTCGGCGTCGAGGTCTTGCAGCCGGAGGCCGAGGGCGCCGCCGCGGCGGCAGGCGGTTTCGGTGTGCAGCCGCAGCAGGAGGGCGTCGAGGATGGCGTCGTTGCCGGTGGTCCGGGCGACGTGGTTGATGGCGGTGAGTTCGTCCGAAGTCAGGGCACGGCGGGTGCTGGGCACCCGACGGGGTTTCCGGACGCGGTGGGCGGGGCTGGCTGCGGCGTCGAGGTGGCCGTCGGCGATCGCGCGGTTGTAGTAGGCGCGGGCTGCGGCGATGAACAGTTCGCCGGCGTAGCGGCCGTGGCGGCTGTTGCGGCGGGAGCGGGCGCCGTGTACGACGACGAGCCGCATGGCTTCGATCTCGCTCGCAGCAATCGCGTCGAGCGGGCGACCGGCCCACGCCCTCGCCATGCGCTGCCAGTAGGTGCCGTAGACCCGACGTGCGCCCGGCCCGGCGGCGGCGACAACCTGGGGCAGGTACGCGTCGAAGGCCGGTCGCGGAGGCTTGGCATCGCGTTGCAGGTCGGCGAGGGTCACCCCGAGGCCGGCGAGAGCAGTCCAGGCCGCGTCGAGTCGGTCGCGGTCAACCGGCATGGCCGGGTCCGGAGCGGGCGCCGAGCAGCCGCGCCACCAGCTGCGCCGGATGGATCACGAGGAGGTCGCGGGCGGGATCGGCGAGCAGGACAACGGTGTCGCCGGCGGCGAGATGACACAGCTGGCGGGCAGCGGCCGGGATCGGCAGGAGGTTGCGGGCGCCGACGACGTGCCTGCCGGACCCACTGGTGGTGGCGGTGATGGCGTGGTCGGCGACGTCGAAGCGCAGCCGGTGGCCGGTCGGCCAGTGCAGCAGGTCCAGCAGCAAGCGGGCCGAGACGCGGCCGGACGGGTCGAGCTTGGCGAGGTCGAGCTGCGGATCGGCGGGGTAGCCGGGTGGCGTGAACGGCTCGGGCAGTCTGGGCAGCGGTGGGCGCGCTGGCCGGGCGCGGGGGGATGGTGCCGGGATGAGCGCGGCGATCATCTGCTCGGTCAGGGCCGTGGTGCTGCGCGGCACGCCGCTCATCGTCGCTGCCCTGCGGCGGCGGGGAAAAACCGATACCCGACCGGGTGATCGCCCGCTCGGGTCAGCTGGTGGGGTGCATGCTCACTGAGAATCTTGGTGAAAAACCACCAAGACCAGTGTCGAAGGTCTGACACGCACCATTACCCAACGTCCCGGCCTGCCGTCGGCCTGGTTGGCGGTCCCACAGGTTGACTGACGGCATGTTCGCGGCGCCGATCGCCGATCCCGTCATACCGTCGGACGATGCCGGCCAACGCGCGTTGCGGATGGATGCGACTGCCGCACTGCCAAGTGAAAGTTCGCCGGCCAGGCTTGCGCAACGCAAGCGGTGCGTAGTGACATTGGTCCATGACGCGGACGGCGAATCCTTCCCGTGCGGAGGTCCGTTCCCTGTTCATCAGCGTCGTCTCCGGCGTCGGGGTCAACATCCTCACGGCCGAGACGCGAGGATGGTGGGGGCCACTGCAGCCGTTGGCCAAGTATCCATACATCTGGGTGCCATTGTCCCTCGTTGCATGGGTGGCCTGGCTGCTGTGGCGGGGACATCAGCGCCGCCCAACATGGAAAGGTCCGCAGAGCCCATATCCAGGGCTCGCGCCGTACTCTGCCGAGTTCACGGCCGTCTTCTTTGGCCGTGATCGTGAAATCACGGAGGTGCTCGCCCGGCTGGAACGCTCGGGGACCACCGCCAGTCGCCGGTTCATCCCGTTGGTCGGCCCTTCCGGCACCGGTAAGACGTCGCTGGTCCAGGCCGGAGTCATGCCGCGGCTGCCGAAGCGTTGGGTCCTGCGGGGCCCGTTCCGCCCGGCGGCGGATCCGTTTCTTGCGCTGGCGCAGTCGATCGCTGCGTCAGATACCAACGTGAGCCGCATATCGCGCCTACTGCGAGACGAGGCACGCCGCGGCGCAGTCGGGCTATTCCTCAGTCTCGTTGGTGAGGGGCACCGGCCGATCCTCCTGATCGTGGATCAGCTCGACGAGCTGTTTACGTTAACCAGCGAGGCAGATCGCCGCGACTTCCTCTGTCTACTGTCGAACGCTCTCGCGGCGCAGCCCGCCTTGCACTGTCTGGCGACACTGCGGCCGGAGTTCAACGCCGCCGCGCAGCAGTTGCAGCCTGCCCTGTTCGCCAACCCTTCGGCAATCGGGACACTGGATATGTGGGCCGTCCGCGACGTGATCGTGCTGCCGGCGCACGCGGCTGGCATCACGATCGCACCGGACTTGGTCAGCGCCATGGTCGCCGAAGCTACAATCGGCGACGCGCTTCCGCTGCTCGGGCATCTCCTGCAGCGGCTATCTTCCGAAGCCACCAACGGTGTCATCACCGCCGAACAGTACGAGCGCGCTGGCCGCGTTGCCGGAGCGATTGCCCAGCACGCCGATGGGCTCTACCAGGCACTCTTGGCGGTCCATCCGCAGAAAGTTGTGGACCGGGTGCTATTGCAGTTCGTAGGGTTCGAGGGCAACGAACCCGTCCGTCGTTGGGTGCTACGAGGTTCCCTCGATGAAGTCGGCCTCCGTGTACTGGAAGAGCTCCGGGCGGACCGGCTTGTCGTAGAGGTCAACGATTCGAGCGCGTCCGAGCCGACGTATGAGCTCGCCCACGATGCGCTCTTCCGGCAGTGGGTGACCCTTGCCAGTCTCGTGGACCGCAACCGCCAAGAACTGCGTCAGATCACCGTTTGGGAGCAACGCGCCGTTGCATGGGCGGCGGGAGCGGTGCATGACGATCTGCTCCGCGGCGCCGCACTGCAGCACGCCATCCAGGTCACCGAACGACTGATTCCATCGTCGGCACTCGCCGCGTTCATCGCAGCCTCATGCGCCGCGGAATCGCAGGACCTGCAACGGCGAGCCGACCACGCCGCAGAACGGGCGCAGCAGCTGCGTGTACAAGACCGAGATCTTGCGCGAGCCATCGTAGACGCCGCGGTCGACGAACTCGCCCCATCTCAGGCCGCGCTCCTGACCCAGTGGGCACTGTCCGCTACCGGCACACACCGACGGCTGCCGGTCGGCCACACCACCACTGCGAACTCACTGGTCTGGCTCCCAGGAGTAGGTCGCCTACGCACCGCAGACGCTACCGGAGTCGTGTGTACCTGGGCGGCCTCCGGGCAGTTGATCGAGATCGACCAGGTCCCGAGTGGAGCGGTGCTGCTGAGCCACGACGGTCGGCACGCTCTCATTGCCAACGGCTGGGACGAAGAGGGACACTCGACACTCGAGGTGTGGAGCATCGACGATAATAAGTCGATAAACCGGTGGACCGCTGGCTTCGGCCTATCGTCCGAAACGTTCTCGTGGGCGTCCAACGGACGATTCGCCGGTCAGTACACCTCTGGCACCGTCCACGTCGACGTCCTGAAAAACGGTGGCACCGAATCGGTTACCGAGATACCACGCAAGCACGTCCTGGCCACCAGTTGGTCGCCAAGCGGAGATCTGCTCGCAGTCGCCACCAACGAGACGCTCGACATCTTCAAGATCACCGACGCTGCTGAACACCATGTGGGCGTGCACGCTCGCTGGCAACGCCCAGCGCTGGCCTGGTCTCCCGCCGGGGACAAGCTCGCGATCACTGCCGGTGACCAGCGTACCCGCGACCAATCTCCCATCGGCTTTCGCGATCGCAGGACGATCCGCATCCTTGACGTATCGAACGGCCAGTTTACCGACGAATGGGAGGTAGACGATGCCGAAGCTGTTACGTGGTCACCGGACGGAACCCAGATCGCGTATACCCGCACGCGGGGTAGTCGCGACTACATCGAGCTTCACAACTTTGCAGCGGGACGCGTCCGTCGCCGTTGCCGTCGCCGCGGCGGGAAGCGCCTCGCATGGGCACCAGACGGCGACCGTCTCGCGATCGCCGGACAGTACGGAGCACCGGAAGTCTGGAATCTCGCCGTAAATGCCGTTGTCCGTGTGCCTGCCGGCGAGCCGCAGAGCCTATCCTGGTCGCCGGACGGTGATATCGCCGCCGTGGCTCGGTACGGCACCCCCGTCGAGCTCGTCGCTGACCACCCAGCCCGAACCGTCGAACTTCATGACCTACCACGAGCCTTCGGGCCTCAGCCATTCAAGGTGTATTGGTCGCCTGACGGGCGCTTCATAGCCGCGAGAAACCGCACACACATCGCCGTGTGGGACTCCCGCACGGCAGTCAAGATCGCCACCATCGGCCCGTTTCCGCTCCCTGGCACCCGACGCCAGCGCCAGCATCGCAGCCACAATGATCACTCAATCGGCTCACTCACATGGTCGCCCGACAGCCGACGGCTCGCGATGACCTGCTTCGACTGGTGGGAAATTGCCCCCAGCAGCGTGATGGTATGGGAGGCTTCCGAGCCAAGCCTCGAGTTCGCGCTCCAGCCGGAGGACGGCATCGGAGGGCCACTCGCCTGGTCGCCTGATGGCACCCGTCTGGCCTCAACGATGCGCAAACGTCGCGGCGTTGCGCTCTGGAATACGTTCGACGGCACCCGACAGCATGCATGGAGCATCGACGACGGGGAGATCGACCAGTTGCGGTGGTGCCCCGGATCAACCCGTCTCGCGATCGCAATCGGTGACCGTATCGAAATCTGGGATGCCGCCCACGCTGCTCTGGTCGCTCGCTGCGCAGGCCACCCTGGCCCCCTTCACGAGCTGTGCTGGTCCTCCGACGGCTCTCGACTCGCCAGTGCCGGCGGCGCCCACGCCATCTACTTCTGGCAAGCAGACGGAGGAGCACCGCTCGGCGCGCTCGATCTGCCCCGGAGGCATTTGCTTCGCGACCTTCGCTGGAGCGAAGCGCTCACCGCCACCTTCGACAACGGCACCGTGATGACATGGCAGGTACCTGAACCCGGCATAGCAGCCGCTGTCGTCCGCACGGAACGAGTCCTCACTCAGGAAGACCGTCGCCGATTCGATCTGCCAGTCGACCGGTGCGAATAGGACGCCGTGCCGTATGAACCGCAGCTGAGCAAGTAGGTGACCGACCTCGATGGGATGGCCAGTGGATCGTAGGCTCATATGCCGCCGCGGAGACAGCGTTGGGCTCGACTTGGGGAGGACATCAAGTGCTCAGTACCCGCCTTGACCTGCGTTGTTAGGCATGCGTCGTGCCCAGGTTTGGCAGGCACCATTGCCAAACGCGTTGACCTGCGTGGTGAGCCGTCGACCCAAGCGATGGGATCGGGATAGCATGTCGTTGCCCCCGTCCATGGCCATGCCGATTTCGTTGGAGCTAGCCCGGAACACGCACCAGGTGAACACACCCTACGCAGATCGGTGGTCGACCGTTGACGAGCTGGCGTTGGCTGCTCGTCAGTCCGTTCGTCGTTTCGAGCTGATCAGCTGCCTCAATGCGCTATACGACGTGTCGTGGGCTTCAGCGCGGCAGCTTCCAAGCCTCTCGTTTCTCCTCGGGCAGGCCCTCGCCGGGGAGGCGGCCGGCGAGCGCGACGCCCGACCCGGCGATGTTGCCGACTGGCTCCAGGCCATCCGGCGACGAGTGCCGCTCGTCGACGAATATCAGCAAGCAGCACGCCTCGACCCGGACCTACTCGTGCACGTCTTCTGGGATGACCGGATGTGGCCGCTGCATCCGGGCATGCTGGACGATCCGGAACAGGTTGTTGAGCAGCTGCGCCGCTACGCCGTTGCGGCTGACCCGGTGCTCGTGCCGGTACTCGGGTTTGGCATCGCCGATGTCGTCACGATCGGTGTGCGGGCCGTGGCGTTGCAGCGAGCCTTCCAGGCGGATCGGCGCGGCGGGATGTCGAACGGCGAGGACGGCGTGCAGGCCCACCCGGCGTCGGGGTCGTTGATCGAGTTCTGCCGAGAGGTCGATGCGGAAGGCGTGCCGGCCTGGCTGCGCTCCCCAGGAGATTTGCCGGTTGATGACCGGCTGCGGGCAGCGGTGGCCTGGTGCATCCGGGACGCCAGCGATGTTGCTGGCAGCACGTGGCTGCTGGACGGCGCGTTGCTCGTCCGTGTTCAGGACGCCGTGCTCCCGGTCCCGGCGGCACTGGTGCTTGATGCGCTGGCCACGATAGGTGTGCAGCTGCTGAGCCTCGCGGGGAGAACGAGCGGAGCTACGGCGTCGAATCTGTTGGATGCGGCTGAGCGGGCATTCGCGAGCAGAGGGCGTGGCCTTGCAACGCATTTCGTCGGCCCGGTGCAGTGCGCCCGGTCGGGCCGACTGACTGGGGCGATGTTTCCCGCTGGGCGGAGGCTCATTGCCGTCCAGGTCGTCGTCGGCACGAACGAGCGGGAAACCGCGCGGGAGGCCGATCGGGCGCGACGCCGGCTGGCCGCGGTCAAGGTAGGCGAAGCCCTGACGATGGACATCAGCGCCGGGAACGCCGAGCGGTTGGCGTCCTTGGTGGGTCCCGACGGCCCGTTTACGCCCGGAGCAGCGGCGACGACTGCGGTGATCGCCGAGAGTACGGTGGTTCGCCGGGTGGTCATCGTTGACGGACCGTGGAACGCTCCGGACAAGGTCCGACCCGGCACGGTGTTCGTAACGCTGGATGCCTGGCGGCAGATCGCCGCCGACGCCGGAGAGGATCACGAAGAGTTCTGGGCATTCCTAGATGAGCTCGCGGAGCTGCCCGGGCTACGAATGATCGAAGGCGCAACGCCCCTGACGCTGTGGGAAACGTTCCAGCGTCAAGGCGTGCTGTTCAACACCGGGATGAGCCTGAACCAGCCCGGACCCGACGTCGCGAGGCGGTGGGCAAACCGCGCAGAATGCGACCCCTATGAGATCGTGCTGCGGTGTATCGGCCTTCCCGGACTGCACGATTGGCCATTCGCGGCGACCCCAATTGACTGGTGCTTGACAGTCGGCCAGACCACACCATACGAGCACGCGGTCGTCAACGCCGACCCGCCCCTCGTGTTCGTAGTGAACGCGGACAGCGCCGAGGATCGCCAGTGGACCCAGGTGCTCGGTGACGCGATCCGCATCGGGTTGACCGGGCTGGCCACCGCGACGGCTGGCGACCTTGCCGCCGGATGGCTGGCCTGGAGCACTGCCATCCCCGACCCGATTTGCATCACCTTCTACGCCTTGCCGGCGGGCGCCGAGGAAGCGGTAAAACTGCTCGCCTTTGACGGGATCACCGTTCACCTCGGCTACATACCTCCCGCGAATCTGACCGCCACCCCGTCGATGGTGCACCGGCAGCTCGGCGACGCGTTCTGGTGCTTGCTCGTCACCACGCTCGCCGCCCGAGACCAGCAGACCACCGGCAGCCGCATCGTGAACGCCGCCACGGTGGCAGCCGAGAACGACGACGCTCGTCAAGCCGGCGAGGCGTTCCAGCGGGCGTGGGCGCAACTGCCCGTCACCGCGACGTTCCGTAGAACGTCGTCCGCGCGACGCCCGGCCACCCGAGCCGTCGCCGCCTGAGCGAAGGCGCCCGTGCGCGAGCCCAACGATCTATCACCAAGCACATGGCCACTCGCGTCCGCCTGAACACTCCGATTGGCGATCTTGACCAGGTCCTCCTTGACCAGGTTGTCGCCGGAGCCGTGGAGCTCCTGCGCGACGAGATCGCGCAGTTCGGCGCTGCCGGAGCGCTGCGTACGGCGGCAGTTGCCGTCGAGCGTCTCTGGGCCACCCGGATGCGGACCGACGACGATCGGGTCCTGCGACGTGCTTTGGGCTATCCCACAGACGTCGCCGTTGACGACGTCGCGTTCACGAACATCGTGGCCAGCCGCGCGGCCGACCTGCTGACCGAGGCGATCGCCGGGCACTGCCCCGAAGCCGGGCTGCCCATGGACCACCGTGACTGGCACCGGCTGTTCAACCTCGTGGGGGTGCTGGTCCATCTGCTCGGTCGCCGCGACCAGGCACGCGCCGGCGTCAGTTCCGACGGCCACGCCGACGCCTCGGACCGCGACCTGCCGTTCTACGCCGAGCGCTACACCGCCGACATCCGCCTCACCCATGACGCTCGCCATGGCCGAACGCTGCTCAGCACGTCTGAATTCAACGTGGCACCACGGGTAGAGCATGATGACGGGCTCTTTGTGTCGTGGACCGACGTCATGCGTGAGCGGTTGCAGGCGTCGCGGAAGTCGCCGTTGCACCAGCACGCGACCAGAGCAGCGCTGGCGGCCGACGCCACGCTCGCGTCCGCCTTCGGCACAGGCTTCGACGAGATCTTCGCCGTCCTCACCGCCACGGCCGACTGGGACACCGAGAGCGAGGTCGCCGAAGTTCGCGTCGTCGAGCTCGTCGAGGCCGTTCGCAGGTGGTCCGGCCTGCGGCCCGATCGGCTCCTCCGAGCGGTCGATCTGTTGACCCTGCATTCCGGCATCGCGGCCCGGATCACGATCAGCGAACCGTCGCCCGCGCTCGGCGAACGTCTCTCCGGCAGACCCCTGCTTCAAGTACCCGGCCGGCCGGCCGACCTGCTGGTGATGCCCCGGCGCGTCGCGCGTGCAGGCGAACTCTTCCTCGCACGCGTCCAGGTGGCCGGACTGCCCTGGCCGGACGCGCCGGACGAGGTGGTCCGGGCCTTCAAGCACTGGGAGCAGTGCGAGCAGAGGGCGTTCGAAGCGAACGTCGAACGCGAAGCCACGGCACCCAACCGAATTCTGATTCCCCGCCTCAAGAAGGAACGTGCAGCGAAGTGGGGCATCGCCATTCCCGGCGAAATCGACCTCATCGTGATCGACGTCGACCACCGGCGCGTCTTCGTCATTGAGGCGAAAGCCGGACACGTCGCCACCGACATCGAACGGGTGCTCTACGACATCATCGACTATCACGGCGCGCCCGCCTCAGGCCATGCACGCTGGGAAGGCTTCCGCCCTCAGCGCGGCGCCCCCTACCTGCTCAAGCTCCGTGCGAAGGCGAATGCCGTCAAAGACCAACTTGACGTCCTCCTCCACGAGCACGGCGTGGACGCCGGGCCGGACGGCTGGTGCGTGATCGAGATGGTCGTGACACCCGCGCCGGTCCCGGCTGCGTATGTGCCGCAGCCGGGGGTCCCGTTTGCCACCATCGACTGCCTGTCGCAGATCCTGGCGGCTCCAGCGACGCCGGCTCCCGGCCCGCATGTCGGATACGACTTGACTCCGCAGCCGGAGGACGGCCGGTAGTTGATGGGCATGACGCCGTCGAACTGCTGCATGAACCCCGGTCTGCGCCGCGATGAGAGCATTTGCGCGAACGCGCGGCACCCGCGACCGTGCGGACGGCGGTGTTGGGGTTCGACTCGACGAGCGCCTCGAGAACTCTGTACCTGCGTTGAGCTGCTCCGTTGGGTTGGGTGTGTGTCGGGGGTCGACACGCACTACTACCCAACGCCCTGACCTGCCATCAGCGTGGTTGGCGGTCCCGCGGGTTGACTGACGAATATTCGCGGCGCAGCTGGTCGTCGGCGGTGGTGGCCCATGGTCGGGTTGGGGGACAGGCCGCCCGCGGCCGCCATGCCCTCGCGCGGCAGCCACTCAATTTGAGCCACCCCCGCTTTCATGGAGCTTCTTGATCATGGTCTTGGCCGTAAGCGTCATCAGCAGGTATCGAGGCCGCGATCCGGATTTCCACCGAGCAGGCGGCTTCTGACCGCGTCTTCAAGGGGAGGCGCACTCGCATCGGCATGAGTGCGCGCCTGATCATGGTCGGTTGCGGTCCTAGACGCCCTATCTCTTTGGCATGCGGTTTCGCCGGGTGAGCGGGCGTGCGATCGCGTTGTGCCGTGAATCGGATGCCCTCACATCTATACCGCTGGTGACGGCTCTACGCACTGCTGGCAGTGAGTCGGTGAGAGTCGGTAGGCCGTAACCCGGTCTCTATTGCTTCATCGGGTGGTGCGGATTCCATCCGTTTAGGTGTGGGCGTAGGTCTTCCGGGCTCGGTTCGATGGTGAAGTTGACAGTTGCGAGCGTGGGTGTACCGATGGTGGGGTCGATCGTGTCGGCACGCGTGCGTGCCCAGGCCAGCCAGGCGGTGAGCTCGCCGTCGTTGGCCTCCTGACCCGCGGCGGCGTGTTCGAGGGCGTCGCAGAACGCCCGCATGTTGACGGCGTTCTGCCACTGCTCCATCGCGGTGTGGAATGTCGTCCTGCGGTACTCCTCGATGGCAAGGCGGCGGGCCTTTGTGATGGCGTGCTCCCACTTCGTCTTGCGTTCGAGGTCTCGGCGTCGGCGCTCCTCGGCTGCCTTTTGCTCGGCAAGTCTCGCCGCGGCCTGCCGTTCCTGCTCGCGCTGTCGGAAGGCGGCGGAGAGCTGTTCTTGCTCCTCGATGGCCTTGATGATGTTGGCGACGATGCGGCCGGTCTGCTGTTCCAGGCTTCTGGTCGGGGTGTCGCGCCAGGTGAGGGGCTGGCCGGACTGGACGTTGCTGACTTCGAGTCGGAGGCGGCCGGTGGCTACGCTGTCGAACTCCGGGATGTCTGCCCAGGGGCGGAGTCGTTTGGTTCGCCGTTCGTCGGCGGTGAGCACATGGGGGACCTGGTCGTACTCCTCGAAGAACTCGAGCGAACGCCGCGCGCTGCCGAACTTGACGTACGGCTTCGGGTGCTTCGTGGTGCGGTCGACGCCGATGCGGCATTTTCGGGCCGTCCCGGCGTCGTTGATCGCCCCGAGCAGAGCAAGTACGCGGGGGATCGATTCCGGTGCTACACGCAGGTTGGTGGGGTCCTGTTCGAGGGCGCCGTAGTCGGCTGCCGCGGTGGCACGTTCGTCGGCCTGGCCGAGCCGTAGCCGATTCCAGTCGGTGTCATAGGGCTGCGCCGCTGAGTACAGGCGGATGATGAGGTCACCGGTGTTGCGGCCGGTGTGCCGCAGCTCGTAGCCGTCCGGCACGAGTTTGTTTTGCTTGGCGGCGTGGATGGCGCGTCGATAGCTCGCGCGGGTGTCGATGTCCGGGTCCGAAACGACTACGGTGCCGCCGCCGGTCTGGAGCCGTTCGATCAGCACGGTCGCTTCTCGGATCGCGGCCGGTTGCGCCGTCGGCTGCTGGCCCTTTCCGCCTGAGGCCGTCTGCGTGGGCGAGTTCTCCGAAAGGTCACCGGTCGTCGTGCCGGTCGCCGTTGGGTACTGGCCGTTGTCGAGGTAGTAGCGGCCGAGCTCGGTCAAGGCCGCGAACCACCGACCGTCCCGACGTGACACCGTGACCATGCGCCGGCCTTGCAGGGCCCGCGCGGTGTGTTTTGCGCCTTCGCCGGGCATGTCCGCGTCGGGGCATCCGGCCTCTACCCAGCGCAACACCTCGACTTGGTGCGGCTTCAGCGGCGCGGTGATGTCGACCATCGGGCAGTTATACCGACCAGTTCCCTCCCCGGCATAGACCCTCATCATCCGGTAGGCGTAGGTCATCGGTCGATGTCAGAGTGGTCCGGTACACCCCGGGTCTCGCTGCCTCGCAGCAGGTTGGCATCTGAAAGGGCGGTTCAGGTGGCGTTCGATGCATCGCAGTTCGTCGTCGGCGACGAATGGGCGTACCGGCTTCGAGACACAGCACCCTCGGAACGCGTACGCATCAAGGCTGTCACACCGAAGAAGACCACAGCGAGCATCGAGGTGGAGTTCCCCGACGACAGTCATCGTGTGCAGACCGTGCCGTCATCTCGGCTGAAAACCCGGTGGGCGGACGTCGAGGCCTACGACACCCAGCAAGCAGCCTGGCAGCGCATCGCCGACTTCGAACTCGACTCCGTCGAACAGAGCGCAGTGGGCACCGTCTACTCCGCGCTCATCCCAGAAGAGGTAGCTGAGTTGGACTGGCGTCCGGTCGAGAACGCGACGATCCTCAAGGACCACACAGCGCTGGCCGAAATCCTCCAAGTGTCTATCGAGGAGATTCTGGCGAAGGTCGAGTCGTTCACCACCGACGAAGGCACGATCGTCTCGCCAGCCGGCACGATCGTGATCGCGGAGGCCGCCTGCCGCGCCCACTCGCACACCATCCTCGAGCACGTGATCGAGGAGGAGGCCGAGGCCCGACACAAGTGCAAACACGGCGGCCAGCACCCCTTCCGCAAGGGGGAGGAGTCCAGTCCGGAATGGGAGTACCACTGGTACCGCAAGCACGTTCGGCCTGAGCACGAGCTGCTGCGGCAATGGTGCGGCCACCGAGCCGTCGCCGCCCACGAACGCCTCACGGCTGCTGAAGCGGAGAACCACCGCCTCGACTTACTCGTCGTGCAGCTCATCAAAGCGCTCGACCTCGCCGGCGAAACCGCGCAAGCCGAACAGTTCGCCGAGGAGCACGAACGCGACCGGATCACCCCCTGCCTCGCCCGCCCTGTCGTTGACCGCCCACTGCACTGGTCCGAGATGCCCGTACGCGAAGTCCAGGTCTACCGGCGTCGCCACTGGTAGCCGTCTGCCACAGTCACCCCTCCTCGGTGCACCCACGCGACACCTCGACAAGCTCGCTGCGGGGGACGAATCCCAAGTGGGGCACGACCGTTCCAGCCGACGGCGTCGACGCGGCCCTGTTCGGCCAGCAGGTCGGCCAGCCGATGCCCGCCGCGACAGCATTGCCGGCCGCTGCGGTGACCCTGTTGATCGGCGCGACGCTGCTCGCGCTCGGCCTGGCCGCTCGCTACGACTCCAGCGGTGTCTGGGCGCTGCTGATCCTGCTCACGCCGATCGGCATACTCGCCCTGAACCCGCTCGGTGCGATGCTCGACAACGCCAGCCCCGGCCGGCCCGTCGTCCCGATGTGGTCATCCATGGCCGCCGCTGGGGTACTGGTCGCCGCCGTAGGACCGGCACTGCTACTCCTGGCTCTCGCCCCAACGGGTCGACGCTCGGCCGGGGGTCGGTCGCTGCCCGCCGAGGCGACCCATTGCCCGACCTGCGGCGCCCCGTCAAACTCCGCGTAGTCCACGAGACCCTGAGCCGGACGGCGGTCGCAGGTTATCGCGACGTCGGACCGCCGCGTCGCGGCAGCCGCATTGCTTGAACAGGGCCTCTGGCGTTCACCGTGCCATGATCTGGCTGCCGTTCTGGTCGCAACGTCGCTGTAGCCGTGGTGGGGTTTTTCGGTGCCAGTATTGTCCGTCAGGATGGCAGCATGATAGCCGCCGCCTCTGCCGATGCGTTTTCGGTTCCGCCCTCTAATCGCACGGGAGTGGATGGTCCGAGCTGGTGCGAGCCGGGGCTGACGGCCCGTTCGGGGCGGTATCCACTTGCTGTCGAGGCACCGGTAATGGCGGCCGTTGACATGCTTGTGCCGGGTGTGTCGACTGTGACCCGTTACGCCCGCTATTACAGCCTCTACTGGGCCGTCGCCGCGCACGCCGAGGCGAGTCGTCTGAACCGTGATGAGTGCCGCAGGCTGGTCCGTCGGGCAGAAGTCGGGATGGCAGTCATCTCGAAGGCGTACGACGACGCCGACGGCACGCTCGGGTTGACGCACGGTGTGGACGCGCTGACTAGGCTTCACCCGCCGCCGGGCAGCGAGTTCGAGGTGGCTGATGGTGCCGGCGCGCGGTCGTACTCGCCGCGGTCGTGGGGGTTCTGGTCGCAGTACAACGGGCCGAGCGTCGCGCTGGGCACGGTCGAGACGGACGGCGGTGCGTTGCGTCCCGGCCGGCATCGCTGCCCTGCGCAGGTGCTGGCCATGTACGCGCCGCTGTTCACCGCCTGCGAGCGAGGACAGGGGATTTCCCTGCCGTCGGCGGAGCTGGAGCGGTTGCGTTTGCAGCAGGAGCAGACGCCCGATCTCGAGCCGTTGCGCGGGGTATTCACGGCAACGCTCGACAGCCGGCACGACCCGTCACTGTGGAGCGGCGACGACCGGACCCGCCGGGCCACCCTGCGGGTGCTGGCGCGCTGCTGGCAGTTGCACCCGCAGGCGAAGACGTGGCTGGAGGCCTTCGCCGCCGGAGTAGCCTACGGGCCGACGGCGCGCGAGGACCCAGTGCTCGGCGGGGAGGAGCGGACCGCGACGTGGCGTGGCGTGGTGCTGCGGCACCACTCTGTCGGTGCGTGGCGGCGCCTGTGGGCGGACCTCGTCGCGGCGGTAGGCAGCGACGGCGCGTTTCGACGCCAGCTGCACGAGTGGATCAGCGACCGCCTGCCGAGCGGCACCGTCGCGAGTTTCGTCGCGGACCTGCCACCGACCGATCTGGACGGCGATCCTCATCCGGCTGAAGACAAGCTCCGGCGCGCGGATGCGGGCACGGTGACGGACGTCGCGGTGCTGCTGCTCGGCGCTCGCCGCCTCGACACGCTGACCGGCATGGCCCGGCGAAGCTTCGCGGGGCGGCGTTCGACGTACCTGGACCCGACGTGGGTAGCTCAGCTGCGCCGGGAGTTCGCCGGTCGCTCAGTTGCCGACCTGGGCCGCCGCCTGGTCGACGACATGTTGGCGCAGTCGCGGCGAGTAGCCATGCGGAAGGTGGCGGTCGGCCCGCACGGCACCTTCGCGCTGTTCAGCCGGCTGCATGAGCGCAACGGCCTGTACTTCGCGGATTCCGCGGAGGGGCGGGACAACATCGGTCTGCGTATCCCGCAACTCGCTGGCATCGCGACGCAGGTCGGTCTGCTCACCGCAGATCCCGCCCAGCCGGTAACTGCCCAGGGGTGCGATCTGCTGGACCTGCCGGCATGAGCGAGGTGACGAACGCCGTCCGGTCGCCGCTGACGCTGCTGGAGCGGTGGCGTGACCGGGTCGACCGCGCGCCGCTGCGCGAGATGCTCATCATCGGGTACACCGTCGATCTCGGCTTTCTGGAGAAGTTCGCGACCCCGACCGCACGCGGTCTCGGCGCGCGTATCACGGTCCTCGGCGACGCCGACCAGGCGGTGCACGATCCGGTGGACGTGCGGCGGGCGGGTATGGCGTACCAGCACGGCCACGCGGTGTGTGACCGGGCCTTCCATCCCAAGCTGGTCGTGTTTACCGGCGACGACGACGCGGTCCTGGCCGTCGGGTCGGGCAACCCGACCATGTCCGGCTGGGGACACAACCACGAGCTTTGGGTGACGGCCCGCGGCTCTCGCCAGACCGGGCCTCAGCTCATGATCGACGTGGCCGAATGGCTGCACGACCTGCCGACCGTCGTGCCGGTGGCCAGCTGGATCGCGGACACGCTGCGTCACGTCGCGAACCAGATCCGTCCGTCGTCGGTCGACGAGCGGTGGTCGGCGTTCCGGGCGTTCGGCAACCTGCACCAGCCGCTGTTGGAGCGTGTTCCCGGCGGGCAGGTCGACGAGCTACGGCTCGCCGCGCCGTTTTACGACCCGAAGGCCGAGGCCGTGCGGGCGCTGGTACAGCGGACCGGACCACGGGCCGTACGGATCGCGGTGCAGCCCTCCGTCGCGCAGTTCAACGGCGACGCACTCGTGCGAGCCGCCGCGTCCACGGAACGTCAAGAGTTCCGGCTCATCGGCCGAGGGCGTGCCCGGCACGGCAAGTTGATCGAATGGGACGCCGGTGGCGTCACTGTCGGCATGACCGGCAGCGCGAACATCACCGTGTCGGCGCTGCTGATGAGCACCGTCCAGGGCGGCAACTGCGAGCTGGTGGTCGTCGCACCCCACGCGACGCCGCTGCTGCCCGACGGCGATCCGCACCCCGACACGGAGCTCCGAACCCTGGCGTCGGTGCCGCCTACGCCCTCAGCGTCGTCCGGCCCGGCGCCCGTGGTGCTCGGCTGCGCGCTCGTCGACTGCACACTCCTTGTCGAGCTGGCCGTTGCTCTTGATCACCGGGTCGCTATCGAGACCTCACCATCGGCGGCTCCTGGGACGTGGCAGGAGGTGGGCGCTGTACCCCACGGACAGCGCACGGCCCGGTTCCTGGTCCCGGAGGAGACCGGCGGCGCGGTCCGCGCGTTCATCGATGTCGACGGTGAGCGGCGCGAGTCGGCGGTCGTGTTCGTTACCGACCCGGTTCGCTGCCGGCCCCGTCGCGACACCGCTGATGTACCGCGGCTGGCGCACACGTATCAGCCCGACGAGCTCTTCACCGACCCATCGATCGCCCAACGGTTTACCACGGACTTCGCCCGGCTCGTGGAGCTGGCCGCGCCAGCACCTGGGTCCCCGGGACGTGACCGGCCAAGGCGCGCAGACGCACCGCCCGCAGACCGGTGGGCCGACTACCTGGAGGAATGCGACCGCCGGCTCGGACCGGCCCTGGCAGGACTGATCTTCCCGCTCCGGGCGGCCGTCGAGCACACACCGGCCGCCGGTTGGTCCATCGATGACATTGACGAGAGCGAGGTCACCGAGGGCGAGGACGAGTCGGTGCTCGACGACCTCGACGAGGACACGGCCGCCCGCCAGGCTCCCGCCGTCCGTCCCGACGAACGCCGCCGATACCGGCGCTTCGCCGCCCAGTGGGCAGCGTCGGCGACCGGGCCGCGCAGCCGGGAGGCCGACCGGTCGACGCTGCCGGCCGTCGACCTACGCATGACGGTCGTCGCGCTGTACCTGACGCTGCTCGCGGCAGGAGTCTGGCGAGAGGAGGAGCACGAGGACTGGCGCCGCGACCTGCGCTGGCTCATCTGGTCGCTCGTCCCCGACGACCAGATGCTCGACGAGCTGCCCGCGGAGGCGTTCGCGCACCTGTACGCGCTGCTCGCGGTCGCGATGACCACCCTGCGGCACAACACCGCGCTGCACGGCGGCCGGACCGCCGACGTGCTCGCCACCGAGGCATGGCGCGACGCCGCCGAGTGGGTCGCCGAGGTGGACATCCAGCTGGCCGAGCAACGCCTCTTCCCGGCAACCCAGCCCTTCGCCATCCTCGCCGACGCCCGCGGCCTCTGGGACACCGTGCTCCTGGCACGCAGCACCAAGCAGGACCCGCATGTCGAGGCCCGCACTACCCTTGCCGACGCCGGCATCGCCGTCCGTCTGGACGGCAACGTCTGGTGGGTGGAAGGCGACGGCAGCGCCTACCGCAACGCCGCCCGCGCCGTGACCGAGCTCAGCCGGGCTTCCGGCCACGCCGTCGCCGTCGCGCGCAACAAGCGGCACACCGTCCTGATCGCCCTCGCCGGCAGCACGATGGTGCTGGCCGACTCCCAGGCACGCGTCTGGCGACTGTACGAACTATCCAGCACCAGGACGCCCCTCTCCCTCACAGTCGGAATCCCGGCGGCACCGCCCGGCGGGCGAACGACACCGCTCTCCGCTGCCACGCCCGCCGAGGTGCACCGCCTGAACCAACTGGCAGGCGTCGACCTGCCCGCCGTCGTACGCCGCATCTGGACGCCATCTCCGTAATTGCCTACCTTCGCGGAGTTTTGGGGGACAAGCACGACGGACAGAGCCCCATCCCGCTCGTTGTGCCTATCGCAAAGACGGCGAGCGACCGCGCCGAAGTCCCTCGGACTCACGGATGGGCGCGACGAGCGCGCCACGGATCAAATGCGTGAGCGCTGACACCGCCATCGGCTGCGACGCTTGCGGCGTTGTCGGCGGATCAGGTCCGCGAGTTCGTTGAGGGTGCGGGTGGACAGCGTGATCGTGGCAGGGTAGGACAGCAACGAGGCTCCTGGTCGGGGCATCAAGTCTTGGTCGACAGCTGTCTTACCGTGAGCCTCGCCCTACGTCGAACCCTGCCCGCCACACCATCGCTGACCAGCACCGTTACGATGAAAATGGCTCAATGTAGATGCCAACGACGGTGATGCGGCGCGCCAGTGGTCCTACCTCGAGCTGGAAGTGAACGGCAAGGCGGTCACTCGCCAGCCCTCAGGTTTGCCATCCGGGTGTTCGCTCGGCGCGGTCGTGCGCTGTCTCGCCCCAGGCTCGCAGAATCCGGCCTGTCTCAGCGGTCTACCCGCGGAGCGTGAGGTCGAGCTGCACCACGTCGCGTTGCCAGAGCAGCCGGTCGGCTGCCTCTTCGGCTGCCGGGGCGTACGCATCGGTTGTGGGGATGACTGGGCGTACGGCGATACGCGCGACGATGGGTGGGTTGTCCTCGTCGTCCATGTAAGGAGCGAGGACCCGGGCAACCTCACGAGCGAGGTATCCCAGTCGCCAGTCGCCGAGGATTCGCCACCGCACCTCAATGGCGTTCGGGTCGACCGGGTTGTCGTAGTCCCGGACGAGTTCCACCGAAGTCCCGACGCCGACCCACGTCCGGAGGAGGAATCGTCCATCCGCATAGCGGACGCCGCGCAGCGGCACTCGTAGTACGCCGCGGCCGGAGGTGATGAGGTGAAGGGCGTTGCGAGGGGTGAGCAGGGCCGCGGCCCGGTCGAGGAGCTTCGCCAGGGTCGGGCCTGCGATCTTCCCCGCTTGTGCGGGGCTGAGTTGGGCGATCCATTCCAGGAAGGCCGGGAAACCGCCGGTGGCGTCGGTCGAGTACAGCTCGCCGATGGCCTTGGCAGCGGCTCGGTCGCGGATGCCGATGCTGGCGGCGTAACAGGCGGCGACGGTAGGCACGCCGTACTTCGCCATCGCCGACACCGCGCTGATCGGACCGGTTGCGGGTTGTCCGAGGCGAAGTTCGAGCATCTGCAGGATCGCTGAGAGTACCCAGGCGAGGTCTTGCACGACGATGCGGTCGAGCATGCTAGTGAAGCGCATGGCGTCGCCTGCGGCCATGGGAGCGCCGTGGTGTTGCCGCAATCGGTCCAGCGGCACGCCATCGATCCAGTCGCCGGCCAGAGCCGGCAAGACGGCCGGGTCGATCCCCTTACTCTCACAAGAGCGGCGGATCTCGGAGACCGTGACTGCGTGGTGGAGGAGCATGCTGCGCAGCAGGGGCCAGGCTTCCTCACTAAGCAGGGCAGGGTTGGCGTTGATTGCTTCGGCGAGTTCGGTCGCCGCGGTCAGGGCGTCGTGGCACCCGGCGACGCTGAGCCCTGTGCGCACGAACGCTGCGCGGGTCGCCCGGTCCGGGACCGCGGCGACAAGGGCACGGACCCGGCGGGCAGCCAGCTTCGCCAGCGGCGCGAGAGGGATCTCGCGTGCGCCGAACTGGTGGGCAGCCAGCGTCTCACCGAGCGCGCGGGTCACCGCGTCAAGCAGCAGGGCCTCGTCGGCGGTGTCGACGACCTCTTCCCCGAGCAGTTCGAGCAGTTGGAAGTCCAGAGTCTCCACCCACGCCAAGGCGTCAGTGTCACTGCCGATGGGGTCGGGAAGATCCAGGGCTGCCAACTCGGCGACACTCATCTGTGTACGGCCCAGTCGGGCGACCGCGAGCCGTCGGTACAGCTCGTACAGACGCGAGGTGACCGGTTCGGTGTTCGTCCGGCTGAGGTAGCGGCTGGCCAGCCGCCGGGCTTGGGCCTCAGTGTCGGCGACGAGGATGACGTGGCCTTCGGTTTCCCGGAAGGCACGCCCTGCCCGACCGGCGAGGTTCCAGAACTCCCGCACCGTGATCTGCTGGCCTGGCCCCCGCCACGTGTCCGGGATGATGACCGTCTTGGTGGGCAGATTTACGCCCTGGCTCAGGGTGCTGGTCGCGCACAACACGCGGATGGTGCCGGCCCTGTAGGCGGCTTCCAGGCGTTGGCGAACTGCTTCCGGCACGTCGGCGTGGTGATAGCCGATACCGGAGAGAACCATGGTGATCAACTCAGAACCGGGCCCGACCTCGCTGGCCATCTCCACCGCCAGCCGGTTGCGCTCGGCGAGGACGTCTGGCTCTAGTTCGCTGGCGGCGTTGGCGCCGAGAAGGATGCCGTCGCGCTCGCACGACTGCTGCAGTGCCCGGGCCGCGGCCACGGCTTTGGGCTTGGTGGGCGAGGCGATCAGTACCGGGCCCAGCCGGTCGAAGTGCACGGCTAGGGCCGCCGCGATGTCCTTCTTTTCCCTGGGGAACGGCAGCGTGCGCGGCACCCGGCGGGTCAGCACGTAAGGCAAGAAGAATCCAGCCTCGTGGTCGTGGTCAACATAGTCGATCACGCCGTGCTGGCCATCGCGGACCTGCCCGCGCCAGTGGAAGACCCCGACCCGTAGCTGTGACGGACTCCAGTCGATACGCACAGGCTCGGCATTGCCAGCGGGGTCGAGCCAGCCGGCGATGTCGGCGGCGTTGGGCAGCACCGCGGACAGCACGACCATCCGAGCAGTGGCGGCACGGCGGAGGATGCGGGTCAGAAGCAGCTCCAGGCGCAACCCCCGGTCGCCTTCACCGAGTAAGTGCCCTTCGTCGACGAGTACCAGTGCAAGCCGATCGGCCGCACCTGGGTCGTTGCGCAGCAACAGGTCCAGCTTCTCGCTGGTCACGACCAACACGTCGGTAGTGGCGATCAGGCGCAGCTCAAACTGCACATGCTCAGCACCACCAAACAGGCCAGAGACCCGAAGTCCGGCAACCCCGAGCCGGTCGGTGAGGTGCCGTTCTACCTCGCCCGCCAGGGCCCGTGACGGCACGACATACACCGCCAACTTGTCGGGCTGCCCATCCGATGCCGGCTCGGCCAGCGCATGTAGGATCGCCCATTCGGCCACGAAGGTCTTGCCCGCCGAGGTGGGCATGGTGACGGTTAGGTTCGCCGGGTTCGGGGCCAGCAGGCCGGCATCCAATGCCCGGCGCTGCGACGGCCACACCTGCACAACGGGATGCTCAGCCAGCGCCAGACCACGCACGTAACGACGCCAGCGCGGGTTCCAACTGCTCGCGCGGTGGAGCATACGCCACGGCGAGGTGGCCACGATGTCTTCTACCACGTGCGCCAGGCAGTCGACCAACGTCCAAGTGTCCACCACGCAGGCGTCGAGCAGCAGCGCCGAAGCCTGCCGTAGGTCAGCCGCCGCCTGTTGTCCAGCGATTAGGTCGCCACGGCGCCACAGCGTCACCAACCCACGAGCAGCGCGAGCGGTCAGGCCGTACGCCGCCAACGCCGCCGCGTCCGACAGGTCCAGCACTCCGTTTTCGGCCTGTTCTGCGACTCGCTCGCCCACAACTGGCAGCCATTGTTGGCCAAGCGCCCCGAACCGCGCGACCTCAGCCACGTCCCGGGCCAGGATGAATCCGGTCAGCGCGGCGATCGCTGTCGGCGCCACGGACTCCAGCGCAACCACTGTGGCGGGTTCTGAAAGCGGACCGGTCGCCAGTAATCGACGATCGCGCGAACGGTCGGCTCTTCGCCGATGGCCGCCGCGAGCGTCGCGACGCGAATCAGTACCTCACCGAAGCGTCGATCCAGGACTTCGATCTTGTCGATCGCATCGAGCGCGCCGGCGAAGTCGCCGGCTGTGGCACACGCGACCGCGACCTGCCCGAACGCGAAGCCACGGACTTCCTCGTCGGTCGTCACAGCCGCGGCAGCCGACTCGGCAGCCGCGAACAGCCCGTCGAGCTGCTCGCCGCGTCCGCCTGCATGGGCCAGCATGGCCAAGCGGCAGAGCGCGTCGGCGCGTCCGTACGGATGGATCTCCTCCGCGAGCTGCCGTGCCTTGTCGTAGTCGCCGTTCCGTGCGACCTCCTCCGCCAGCAGGATCAGGGCCTCGTCCGCGCCGCCGTCAGTGCGGTGGATCGCGCGGGCCAACGCCTCGGCCCGGTTGCGGTTGCCGAGGACCGCCCACACTGCCGGCAGCTCCTCCGGCATCCGCTCGTTGCGGCGAAGTAGGCGGTCACGGTGCACGGCCAGGCGCAGCAACGCGCGCAGATCCGGGCGATCCGGCCGTCGCAGCAGCGCGGCGCTCGCCGCCAACTCGGTCAGGGCGGCGTTGTCGCCGCCGCTGAGATCCAGCATCCGGTCGTGGCGGCCCCCGTCGGTGGCGTACGTGATCAGCCGATCCGGGTCCGCCGTGTCGATCAGAAGCTGGACGTAGCTGTCGACCAGATAGCCGGGGGTGTCTCCGGGCCAGCCGGCGTTGCGGAAGCGGTCGGCCCATGCGTGGATGCGCTCGCGGTAGGCCAGGAGCCTGGTTCGGCCCATGACCCGGACTGCCTCCTGCTGAAGCTCCTCATGGCCGAGGGCGTAGTACCGTTCGTCCGCCCGCCAGGGACCGGACGAGGCCACGAAGGTCCTGCCCGACACGGCCTTGAGCAGCTTGTCGATGTCAATCGGATCGAGGCCGTTCAGCGTCGCGAGATCCGCTCCGGTGAGGCCGCCGCCAGCGGCGGTCAGGACGCCGAGCAGGTCGCGCTCCTGGCTCGTGCCGTACAGCAGGTGCCGCAGCTCGCGCTCCATCTCGGCGCGGACGACCTGCGCCTCCGGCGAGGGTTCCAGTTGCCGGGCGACCTCCGGCTCCCGCAACGGGTGGTCGTCCGGGACGTCGAACGGCAACTCCGGGTTTGGCCGCCCCGTGACGATTACCTTCAGGTTCTCCGGAGGGTGCCGCGGCAGCAGCGCGGCGATGCTGTGCGAGTCGGGTCCCGGGGTGACACCCCGGTCCTCGTCGAGGCCGTCGACGGCGAGCACCAGGCGGAGATCCCGCCCACGTAGCTCCGTGGCGGCCCGGTGCAGCAACTCGATCAGGTGCACCTCGCGGGTGGCCTGGGTCAGCAGCAGCGGCGGTGGCCCGCCCAGCAGCTCTCCCAGCTGCTGGAGCAGCACGTCGACGAAACCCGCCCGATCGTGCTGTCCCGGGTGCCGGGCGGTGACGAAGAACGAGACCACCGCGACGCCGGCCGGCGGGTGCAGCACGAACCACCGGATGAGCGCCGACTTGCCCGCCCACGGACCGGCCCGCAGCCAGCGGTAGCCGGGACCGTCGTCGAGGCAGAACCGCTCGAGCTCGGCGAGCTCACGTTCCCGCCCGACGAGGACGGCCGGCGCCGCGTCCCGGACGAACTGCAGGTACGCCGATCGGTGGGCCGTGGTCGTCCGCAACGGCGTGCCGGAGAGGTCTCTGCGGAGCACGAACTCGGTGACGTGGGCACCCGAGGGCGCGTAGCGGGCCACCAGTTCCGCGAGCCGCGGGAACAGCAGGTGCGGCGGTGTCACGACGTCGTCGACGACCACGGCCCGGAGCTGCCCGACGGCGACGGTCCGATCCGTCTCGTCCCCGCCCTCGAGCCGCAGCTCCCGGGTGTACAGGGCGAGCAGCAGGCGCCAGGTGAGCTCGCCCGGCTCGACGCCGTCGACGCGGGTGCGGCCAGCGGCCGTCGTCACCAGCGCATCGATGTGGAGCAACCGCCCGCGGACGTCGTCGTTCGTCCGCCCCGGCCGCGCGACCTCGGCGCGGAACGCTGCCTCGTCCCCGACCGCCCGGGCGATTACGGTCAGCTCGCGGAGCTGTTGCACGGCCGGGTTCGGGCTGGCCACGGCCAGGGCGAGGCGCCACCGTCCGGCGCGCACCGCCGCCCAGTGCTCGGCGACGACGCGGACGTAGAACGTCAGCAGTTCGGCCGAGGCGTGGTCGCTCCTGACGAGCGCCGGCGCTCGCCGCACCCCGATCGACACCCGGCGCTCGCCGCCGTCGGGCGTACGACCGGCCACGACCAGGTCGTCAACCGGGCTGATCGCGCTGGCCTGGAAGGTCACGGACTCGAGCGTGGCATCGTCGCCGAGCTCGGGCGCGGGGTTGCCGCTCAGCAGACAGGACAGCAGCGTGGCACCGTAGCGGTGCTCGAGAACCGTGCCGCCGCCTCCGGTCGAGTACGGAGACGCAGCCAGGTGTCCGCCGCCAGCACCGTTCACTGCGACAGGCTACGCCAGCGGAGCGTCAGACGTCCGCCACCGGCTGCAGTGACACCAACGTTCGGTGGGGCCGGCCCCGGGAGGTCCGGCCCGGCGCCGCGCTGGTTCGATTAGACGTCGCTTCCCCTCAACCTGTGGTCGGGTCCGACGTGGATGACGTTGTGCGGGCGGTCCCGTTCCCCTGGACGCGCCACAACCACTACCGCGCGAAAGGCCACCGCCTGCCCGACGGAACGTCAATCAACCTGCGGGACCGCCAGCCACCCGGACAGCAGGTCAGGGCGTTGGGAAATGGTGCGTGTCGGACCTCGGCACGTCGCCAACCCAACAGCGCAGGTCAACGCATGTACGGAACACTCGATGCACTCAAGAAGTCGAACCCCAACGCGGCCCTCCCCCGGCCCTAGACAGCCGGCGAAAGCGTGGCCAGGCAGTTCGTGGAGAAGCGGGCGCGGCTTGCCGTCTCGGTGTTCTACAACGCGGTGGCATACCTTATGTCGAATTTCGGGTGGCCCCGCGCTCCGCATGACGAGCTGACCGCGCGGTTCGACGTGGTCATGCCGGGGATGTTCCGGACGTAGCTGGCTATGCGGGTGCCGGTCGGCGCCGGAGCGCGGCGCGGAGATCGACGCGCCCGCTCAGCGCGTCGACTATGCGCCGCGCGATGCGCGCGGCGGCGTCGTCGACGCGGGCCGCGATGGCCACGACCTGCTCCAGCTCGTCGCTGCGATGGAAATGGTACGGCTCGAGTGGCTTGCGGCTCCATCGGTCCCCCACAGCGGAGGCATGTAGACCACGGTCTCCTCGCCGCCCCCAGCCGGGATGAAGTCCGAGCCGCCCCAGAACTCATGGCCCGCCACCAAAGGCTCCCACGGCTCGAGGGCGACCGCGCCCAAACGGGTCTGGATCTCCGCCAACTCAACGTCGGTCGCTGCAGGCCTGGTCGATGCGCTGTTGTATCAGCCAGGTGTATATCAGCCAGGCGACGTCATGTGGCCTTACTGTTGGACCTTGTGGCGATTGGTGCTGGTGTGCTCAACAGATGGCTGAGGGTGGATGGGCGTTCCACGCCCGGCACTGATGTTGACCTTGAGGTGCTTGTGGACACAGGCGCGGTGGATGACGATGAGCTGCTGGCGTATCTGGGGCACGAGTTGGCACGCAACTATGTGCAGCCGGGTGCGTTAGCCGCGATTTTCGACGACCTCGGCGTCCCGCTGGTGGCGAACTATCTGCGGAAGAACAAGTTCCCCACTGACGTGTCGGTGCGGCACGGGGACTTCGGCGAGGCCCTGACCGGGGCTCTGTTTCGTCGGGTTCGGCGGTGGTGCGTGCCGGTGCTGAAGCTGCGCTACAAGCACCGACCGAACCAGGCGGTGCAGGGCTGTGACGTGCTGGCGTTCCGGCTTCGGGCGGACCCACCGGTGGTGGCGGTGCCGGAGGTGAAGACCCGGTCGGCGAAGGACCTGGGGGTCGGAAGGGAGGCGCACGAGAGTTTGGAGTCGGTGCTGCAGCGCCTCGACGAGAGCATCTCTTTCGTGTTCGAGCGCCTGGTGGAGAATCACAATGCGCTGGCCAAACACGTGGGACGGTTGTTAATGGAGCCTTACGAGGTAGCCCGGCACATCGTGCTGGTGCACGACCGGGACCGCTGGGATGACCGCGTCGTCGAGCGGCTGGTGGCCGTGGCGTCGCAGCCGATCGAGGTGACGGTGATCCGGCTGCCGGAGTTGAAGGATCTCGTGCAGCGGGCATACACAGCCGCAGAGGCCAGTCCCAGACGTGCAGCCGTCGCCGCGCAGCAGGAACCGGTGAGCAATGACTGACTACGACGGCTGGGCATATCGCACGGGCCGGCAGATGCTGCGAGAGCAGGGACCGGCACGGCCCGGGCTTCGCGCGCAGCTTCGGGCCGCGACCCTGTTCAATCAGGTACGCCACCCTCAGGCTCCGCAGCCCGACTTCACCATCGACGACCGCAGCCTACTGCGGGCACTGGCGGTTGCTCGTCGTGGCGAGATGACCCGCAGCCCGCGTGAGCGTCGCCGCAACCCGGGCGATCTTCCCGCGATCGCGGAGGCATACACAGATCTTGCCGCCCGGGCATCGGAGGGTAGCTGGCGGCGCACCGAACTATTGGCGGTGGCCGCGTCGGTGTGGAGCCTGGCCGGATACCAGGCCAACGCGGCGACTCTGGCTCGGGCCTACCTTGATAGCTTTGACCTGCCGATCGACACTGACCCGCTGGAGCAGTCCGTTGCGCTGGCGGTGGCGGCCGGCGACACCTGGCGAGCCGAAGCCACGTCGGCCATGCTTACGTCGGCGACAAGCCGGTGTTCGGCATTCGCGTCTCTCGCGCGCGCCGTTGACCCCGAGTTCGCGGCGGACCACGCCCGCTCGGCGGCGGCCGTCGCTCGGTCGGCGCCGGACGAGGATCGCGTCACGGCGCAACTCCATGTCGTACGCGCATGGATTGCGGCGCGGGACCTCCAGGCGAGCGTCCAGGCGCTGCACGAGATGACCGTCCGCGAGGACCACCATTTCCCTGATCGAACCGCACTCGAGCGTGCCCTTGAGGCAGTCGCGGAACAGGCGTTGGCGAACGGCGAGGTTGAGCTGGCGGCCAGCCTCGCGGCGGTCGCCGCGGAGCGCGGTCTGGCTCGGGCGAACGCCGACATGATTGTGATCCACGCCCTCGTGGACAACGGGGAGCTGTCACGGGCTGAGAGCATCGCGCGTGCGGGAACGGACCCAGCGGCGAAGGCGAACGCCTTGGCGGTCGTGGCATACGGCCGCGCCTGCGCCGGCGACCACGAACGGGCGGCCGAAATCGCCATTGAGATCGAGCAGTCGGTCCGGGCCGCCGTCGGTCTCGATTCGCCGGTCGCGCTCGTCGAACTCGCCCTCGTCCTGCTGAAAACGGGCTCACACGAGCATGTCGGCCGGCTTGTCGCACAGATCCATGGCGGCATCATGTCTGATGCGCATTACGACGATCGCGATCTCGTGACGATGAGACTCGTCGGCGAACTGGTTCGGTGGGAGCGGTTCTCCGAGGCGGAGGCGCTGACGAACGCGCTGGACCCGGGCGGCGACTCGCTAATCACCGAGATGTACACCTACCACCGGCGCAACGCCGGTCGACACGGGCAGGCCACCGCCGAGCCGGCGGACGCGGAGCCGGTCGAGGTTCGTATCGGCGTGTCGGTGCAGGGAAGCAGTGACCTAGAAATCCGCGACTTGTTCGAGGCGGCGGATCCGAGGGAGCGGCCGGACTACACGGCGGCGTTGGCCGAGGTCGGGCGCGGCGAACTCGCGGAGTCGCTGGCCCTCGGTCTCGACGATCTCAACGAGCGGACGTGGGCGTTGGCGCCGATCGTGCGGCCGGCCTGCGAGCGCGGCGACGTCGAGCTCGCCGAACGAGTCGGCCTGGCAATCCCGCAGGACCACGAGCGCGCCAAGGCGCTGGCGACGATCGCCAGGCATCTACCGGGTGACAAGGAGCGGGCGGACCGCGCGGAGGCGGAAGCGCGCGGCGTGCGGTTTGCCGAGGAACGGTCCGAGGCGCTGGCGGCGTTCGCGGCCGCGATGTTCGCCGTCGGCGACATCGACCGGGCGCTGTCGGTCGCCCGCAGCATCGACCTTCCGCCCGAACGGGCCAAGGCTCTCCTGGCGATCGCGGATCAGCTCCCGCCGCCAGCGCGGCGGCGGTTGATCGCGGAGGCGCTGTCCTTCGCCGCCTGGGACGCCGTCCTACCGTGGCTCGTCGCGCATGAGCCGGCCGCGTTGGACGTCCTGGTCGAGGAGCTCGGCGTGACCGGCGACGCCTGATCGTCAGTACTGGCGAGGAGGGGCGGTGAGCCTGAAGCGCTTCCTCGGGTTCGGGCCGGGGGTGGCGGTGATCCGCAGTGGGCGGCCCGGGCTCGCCGGGGTGAGGCGTAGGCTGGCCGGGTCTTCGCCCCTGCTTTCGTGCTGGCGTCGATGGCGGGAATGTACCTCTGGTTCGACACCCTGGCGGCCTCGCCGCAGCCACCCAAGGTGAGCGGAGCGGCCCGCGTCTACTTCGACCGCCCGGACGTCGATGCGATTCTGCGGGTGTTTGTCCGAAGCAGCGGCACAACAACATCGATCGACTACTGGATCGACCTGCAGTCATCGGACGACACGGGCAACTTGCGGTTCTGGTTGGTCCTAACCGGGGCGGCCAGGACCACGGAGCAGTACCCCGCCCGGCCGCCTCGGCCAACTCGGGACGGTTGCTGGGACAGCATGTGGTTAAGCCCGGCTGAGATCGGCCTTACCTGCGCCAAGCGACGCATCGCACCTGGCGCAATCAGCGCGTCTGAGGACGCGCTGGAAGACAGCCAGGTTGTTGCCGGGACGCTCGTGCGCCAGGAGATGCAGCCGGCGCCATACGCGACCATCTCAACGCTGACCGAACAACCGCTGGCGGCAACGACCGGCAAGCAAACATTCTTCGCGCTCCCGGGCTTCGGCACGTCCCCGATCCCTCAGGACGTCAGGTCTCGCTTCCCGATCAAACTAAGATCTGGGCCGAGGTGGTCCTGATCTTCTGTGACTTGAGCTCCCCGGCGTCCGAGACCGCGACCGCGGCCTCGACGGGAGCCGAGCCGATCGATTCCGAGCCGACCGACAACGCCTCGGTCAACCTCACATATAAAGATCTCAATACTGGGCTGTCGGTCCGCGGCGCGCACGCCGAAGGCGTCATCCGACTCTGCGCGTTCGGGCTGGGGTGCACCGGGATGGCGGCCTCCGCCGCCTGGATCGTCAAGGTCGGCGGCGCGTTGCCGACACCGGCGCTCCTGGCGGTGACTACCATTACAACGGCCGGCATCGCCTGCTGCACCTGGCTGATGGCCCGCAAGCCCAAGCCGCAGAAGATGCGGTGGCGGTAGCAAGCCGGGGTACGACCGCGGAGAAGGGGGCTTACCCCCCAAAGCCCCCCGCTGCACAGCCGACCGTTGGATGCTTTCGAACCGCACCAGGAACCTGGTGCGCCTTCGAAAGCATCCAACCTGCCGGGCCTCTCGCAGTCCGCCGAGAGGCCCGGATCGTCTGTTCGAACTGCACCAACATCTTGACGCTGCCAACCGCGCTATGCGCGGCCTCGAAGGCAGTCAGACCGCCAGTCTGAGTGAGCGATCGCCGTTGTTACCGGGCTGGTGCTGGGGCGAGCGAGACGTAGGACGCAATACGCGAGGTCGTGCCACCTTCCACTTGCGGGGTGCCCTTGACGATGAGCGGTTGCAAGGCGGGGATGACGTGTTCGGGGCCATGCCAACCTCACCGGCCGGGAGCGCGACCCGCCCGGCCCGTCCGCTGTCCGCCAGCAACTCCTCCAGCTGCCCCAGCACATCCGACCGTTCCCACAGCTTCACCCCATGATCGTGCGGCGGCTCCTCAGAGCAGCGGCCCGATCGGCCGTTCGGTGAGCCTCGCCCGGATCGACGCCAGCACATCTTCCGACTTGCACATCGCCGCGGACGTCGACTCGACGTACATCCGGGAGCCCTCGTCCCCGGGCAGGGCGGCGGAGAAGCGCGGCACGACCCCGTCGCCGCCATGGTCGAACTGGGTGCCGTCGTCCGTCGGCAGGAATTTGTATACCGTCAGCTGCTCGGACTCGATCCGAACGCTCTGTGGCGTCGGCTGGCCGACGCCGATGATGTTCATGACCGGCCCGCCCCCCAGGAGACGGCGCTCCCGGCCGGCGCCCAGCGCCGCCACCGCGAGTTGCCGGTCGCCGCCGCTGCTGGCGACATCGTGCGGCGTGAGGTCGCGCACTCCGCTGCCGTCCACCACGCATCGGTAGGTCGGCAGCAGGTCGTAGATGCCGGGCAGCCCGGAGAACGCCCGAAGGTGGTCCCGCGTGACCGGCACACCGGCGCCGCCGCCGGTCAGCAGGCGCAGCGCCGCGACGGTGCCCGAGTAGGGCACGCCGATGCCGATGGTCAGGGCTACTTCCGAGTCGTCGCCGAGGGTGGCCGTGAAGGCGCGGGCGATCAGGCCGCCCATGCCGTGCCCGATCAGCACCAGGCGGGCGGAGGTGGATCCCTGTGGGTGGGTCCGCCATCGGTCGAGGTGCAGCTCGGCCGCGTGCGCGAGCTCACGGGCGTTGGCCGCGACGGACAGGCGCCAGTCGTAGGGAAACTCCAGTACGGCGTCGGGGTGCCGGACGACTCGGCGCAGCGTGCGCAGCAGGTGGGTGTAGGGCTCGATGGCGGACAGAACCGGAAGCATCGCGGGCGCGCGAAGCAGCCGGGTGGGCCGGACCCGGCCCGGACGGCCGGCCAGTTCGTCCTCGGTCATCGCCAGCGACCGCAGCACGGACCCGGTGGTCAGCGCTCTGACGTACCAGGCGGGGTCGGCCGCTCCCCAGAGGACCCGGCCCGTCTCGACCTCGACCAGCTCGCTGCCCAGGATGTTGGGAACGGCGATGATCGCGTCGGTCTCGGCCAGGCTCGACTCCGGCCGAGGTGACCGGGGAGCGGCCCGGAAATCGGCGGCCAGCCGGAGCGCCACCGCGCCACCCTCCCGGGCGATCGCGACGATTTCCCGGCGGTCCCACTCGAAGGTGGCAAGCGCCGTCACCGGCGCGAGACGTCGAGCAAAGCCACCCTGACTCGACAGCGTCCGCGACGCTCGGTCGGACCAGGTGAGCATCCCGGACCGGCCGCCCCACAGCAGCACCGGCCGGCGCCCGCCCTCGCGAAGCTCGATGACCGTGTTAATCCATTCGCCACGCTTCTCGGCGACCACCGCGGCGGACCGGGTCGACAGGTCCCAGACGCGGATCGTGCCGTCGTCGCTCGCCGTGGCCACCGACGGTCGTGCCCCGGCTCCGGCGACCGGAGTGATCCCGTTGATCTGGGCTCGATGACCGACCAAGGAGTCGATGGGCGCGAACTGCCGAATGTCCCATAGCCGAACGAGCGCGTCCGTACCGGCCGTGACCAGGGTCGGGGCGGGGCTGTCGGGCACCATCGCCATCGCGAACACCGGGCCTTCGTGACCGGTCAGTGTGCCGACGGTAGGGAAGTCGGGCCGGCTGTCGAGCAGGTGGATGACGCCCGAGCCGGCGGCCAGGGCAACCAGTGGGCGGCTCTCCGGCCGTTGGATCGTCGCCAGCGCCGTCACCATGCCGAACTGCGGCCGGACCAGCCGGGCCACGGTCGTGCCGGTCGCCGGGTCCAGACAGGCGAGCGTCGGCCCGGCGGCGGCCAGCAGCAGCGGCGGCCCGGACTCGGCCGGGATCGACGCGACGTGCACGCGCTCGCCCTCGGCGACGGTGTATTCGGTGATGACGCCGTCGAAGGGCCGCCAGATCCGGACCGTGCCGGCGTCCGTGCCCATGGCCAGGGCGGGCCGGTCCTGGACGGTGAGGGCGAGGAGCGACCAGGCGTCGACGCCGTTGCCCGGGAGGTCCGGCAGTCGATCCGACCGGATGTCCGGCGCTGTGGGTGACGCCGGTGCAACAGCCGGGCGGTCAGGCGCCTCCGCCGCGATGAGGATCGGCAGTTCGACGGCGTGGAAGGGTACGCCACCGGCGCTGATGAGGGTCAGCCCGAGGCCGGACCGGGTGTCCGGCTCGCTGGTCGCGTCGACGGCGGCCAGGAAACGCGCCGTGCCGTAAGTGCCGCCGAAGCGGTGCAGCACGACACTGGCGTCGCCGAGCACGCTGACCTCGATGCCGCGGCGGCCGCTCAGCATGAGCGCGACCGGGTACTCCTCCTCCGGATACGGCCAGCCCGGCTCGTCGAGGCGCAGGTCGACCGTGACGAGATAGCGCCCGCCGGGCCGGGCCTGCGCGGGCCAACTGACGACCGGCGTCACCGCGATGGCGATGCCGGGGACTGTAACGTCGCTCATTCGCCGGCCGCCTTCGGGATCATGCGCAGCAGGGTGTGCGGGTTGCCGAAGTACAGGTACATGAAGCCGTTGAAGAACGCCACGAGCCGAGCCTCCGCCCGGGCGTCGTCCCGCTCGCCGTGCTTTACGTCGGCGGCCAGCCGGGCCCGGTAGGCCCGCAGCGCGGTGGGCACGCTGACGTCGTGCTGCTCGGTGCCCATCAGCAGCTGCTGGACGAACTCGGCCGAGACGAGTTTGCGCACGTCTCCCGTGGTGGCGATGACGCCGCGGGCGCCGCGGCGCAGGAAGATCTCGGCGAAGCTGCGGGTGAGCTCCTCGCCGAGCCGGTCGTCGCCGAGGAGTCGGGCGCTGCCGCATGCGTTCAGCAGCACCAGGGTCCGGGACGCGCGGAGCGTGAGTTGCGATCCTCGCCCGACCCGCAGGCCGGGCGCAGCCGAGACGGCCTCTGGCGGCCCCGGGGTGGTGGACATGGTTGCGATCCTCGCCCGACCCGAAGGCCGGGCGCAGCCCCCCATGTTTTCCCTGTTCAGCTGGGGGTCAGGGTGTTGCGATCCTCGCCCAACCCGAAGGCCGGGCGCAGCACGCCGGTAGATCGACACGCTGAGCGGCACGTCGTGGTTGCGATCCTCGCCCAACCCGAAGGCCTGGCGCAGCCATGTAGCGCATGGCGGCTCAGACCTTCAGCCCGCGGAGTTGCGATCCTCGCCCAACCCGAAGGCCGGGCGCAGCACCCCGCAACCCGCAGGAGGCCGAGCATGACCGTGGTTGCGATCCTCGCCCAACCCGAAGGCCGGGCGCAGCANNNCGGTCCTCAGCGCTGCGCCCGGCCTTCGGGTCGGGCGAGGATCGCAACTGTCTGAGGTTGTCGTACCAGTAGTCGGCGTCGAGCAGGAGCTGCGCCCGGCCTTCGGGTCGGGCGAGGATCGCAACACGGCCCCATCGCCACCGCACTGCTGGAGAGCTGACATGCTGCGCCCGGCCTTCGGGTCGGGCGAGGATCGCAACGTCGAGCCGGCCGCGGCGGCCAGATCGGTGTCGCCGTACGCTGCGCCCGGCCTTCGGGTCGGGCGAGGATCGCAACGACTTCATGCCGACCGTCCAGGCGTAGGCCTCGGCGGCTGCGCCCGGCCTTCGGGTCGGGCGAGGATCGCAACTGGACAGCGGCGCCGACCCCATGATCGTCGGGCAGAAGGCTGCGCCCGGCCTTCGGGTCGGGCGAGGATCGCAACCACGTCACGCAGGGCGAGATGGCCAAGATGGTCTCGCTGCGCCCGGCCTTCGGGTCGGGCGAGGATCGCAACTGGGCGATCGCCGCGCAGCACGAGCGGTCCCCCGAGGCTGCGCCCGGCCTTCGGGTCGGGCGAGGATCGCAACGCTGACCGGGTCGGGCACCCCGTACCACTATCAGTGGATGCTGCGCCCGGCCTTCGGGTCGGGCGAGGATCGCAACCCGAAGTCGTTGACCCGGTAGTGGATGAGGTGCTTGGACGCTGCGCCCGGCCTTCGGGTCGGGCGAGGATCGCAACTACTGCGGTGAGGCCACCTTCCAGCACAACGTCACGTGCTGCGCCCGGCCTTCGGGTCGGGCGAGGATCGCAACGGCGTCCGGACCTGCGGCATCACCGCGGTCCTGCTCGAGCTGCGCCCGGCCTTCGGGTCGGGCGAGGATCGCAACCGGGGTCAGGGTCGACCTGACCCCCGTTGTCGGGGTGGTTGCTGCGCCCGGCCTTCGGGTCGGGCGAGGATCGCAACGCGGTGAGCGAAACAGCGGTCGCTGTTGCCCTGGAGGCTGCGCCCGGCCTTCGGGTCGGGCGAGGATCGCAACACGGTGACGTCCGCGACCTACCAGGTGGAGGGCCGGCTGCGCCCGGCCTTCGGGTCGGGCGAGGATCGCAACGGGGCTGTGACGAGCGTCGTTGTCGCCCCGACGGGCGCTGCGCCCGGCCTTCGGGTCGGGCGAGGATCGCAACGCCACGCACCAGGACCGGCTCGCCGTAGTGGCGGGGCTGCGCCCGGCCTTCGGGTCGGGCGAGGATCGCAACCACTACCTCAATCCGCAGCGTGACACCCTCGTGCGCGCTGCGCCCGGCCTTCGGGTCGGGCGAGGATCGCAACACGGCCCCGCGGCCCGCTGAGAGCCCCGTGGAGCCGCTGCGCGGCGAGGATCGCAACGCGTAGGCGGCGGCCTGGTCGATGATCCAGCGGGTGAGCTGCGGCCGGCCTTCGGGTCGGGCGAGGATCGCAACACGTACCAGGAAGCCGCGAAAGCCCTCAAGATCGGGCTGAGCTGCGCCCAGCCTTCGGGTCGGGCGAGGACCGCACCACGTGGTTAGGCCCGGCCGGGGGCGCGACGGGGGACGCGCTGCGCCCGGCCTTCGGGTCGGGCGAGGATCGCAACAACAAGGTCGCGGCGTCCAACCGACTGAGCTTGGGCGAGCTGCGCTCGGCCTTCGGGTCGGGCGAGGATCGCAACGCCAAGGTCAACACCTACGCCGCGGCCGGGATCGGCTGCGCCCGGCCTTCGGATCGGGCGAGGATCGCAACGGCACCTCTTTGGCGTTCCCGAGCCGGTCGGACCGGACGATGCTGCGCCCGGCCTTCGGGTCGGGCGAGGATCGCAACGTCGTGCCGGGCATCAGGATGCACCTCTACTCTTCCGCTGCGCCCGGCCTTCGGGTCGGGCGAGGATCGCAACAGCTTCGTCTCGCAGGAGACGATCGTCCTGATCGGCGGCTGCGCCCGGCCTTCGGGTCGGGCGCACCAGCAACTACACGCCCCGATCATCCTGATCTGGGACAGCCTCAACACGCACGTCAGCGCCGTGATGCGCGCGTTTCTCGACGCGCACCAGCGGTGGCTGACCGTGGTACGGCTGCCCGCCTACACCCCGGAACTCAACCCGGTCGAAGGCGTCTGGGCACACATGAAACGCGGACTGAGCTACCTCGCCGCCTGCGGTCTGGACCAACTCGCCGCCACCGTGAAGACCCGGCTGAAGCAGATCCAGTACCGACCGGACCTCATCAACGGCTTCCTCGCCCAGACCGGCCTGGCCCTTGGCCCGCAGCCGCCGTAACCAGCCACATCCCTGTTCAGCCACCCGCCGCGAAGCCGGGCGCGAACCGGGCCGAGGGACTTCCGTGCTTGGCCCACCACCGTCCACGACGTACCTCCACACCTGGTACGTCGGCCAGCATCCGCTCTGGATCAACCACGCTGGCCAACGCCTGCGCCAAGTCCTCGCGCAGCTCGGCCGCAGCGTCCTCAACCGTGTCCTGCTCACGCGACCAGTCGATGCCCGCATCCCGCAGCCGTCGCACAGCCAGCTCAGCGACCGCGACCGGGTCATCGACCACGACCTCAACGCGGCAGTACACCTGCATCACGACCGGCTCGCCTACCGTCATGACGGGCAGCATTGCACGAAGGCGCAACCTCGGACCAACTCAAATCTCAGTAGTTCAACCTCTGTAGCGGTCGACATCGAATTAGGTAGTCGTCCACACAGCCGGCAGCCGGTACCGGACGGGCCTTTGGAGGCCAACCCGGCTGCACCGTCGGCCAGCCATCGCCGTCGCCACACGTACACCGCGTTGTGCGACACCCGCAGCCGTCGGGCGATCTCCGGGACCGGCACGTCCTGCGCGAACAACGCCGCAGCCTGCAACCGGACCGCCTCACGCGGGCCCGGCCCTCGGCCGTCAGCCCACCACCGTCGGGATAGCGCACCCGAACCAGATACGCCACCCATCGACCGCGGTCACGTCGACACGCCGCAGCGACTCCGACCTAACCCTGACCATTCAATCTCTGTAATGCGGGCCTGCGGCTGGCCAAGGCGTCCGGTGACCGGCAATTCGGTGCCTACATCGTGGCGCTGTCGGTCCAACCAGGCGCTCTACCTCGACGACGCCGCCAGCCTTGCTGCCGTTTTCGCAGTGGCGTATCAGCCTTATGGAGTACAGCGTGATGGCCACAGACACGAGTCCTTGACGCGGTCCCATCACAGTTCGGGTGGTGTCAGGGTTTTGATGAGGACGTCCATCGGTTCCATGTTCGGCGGGCTGGTGGTGCCGACCTGTTCCCATCCCCACGATCGGTAAATCGTCCGTGCGTCGGAAGACGGATTCGAGCATAGCGTGGCGAGAGGTTCTGGACGGTTCGCGAGGAGTCGCGAGAACAGAAGCTGGCCGATTCCCTGCCCGCGCCACGGTCCAAGCACGACCCATTCGATGATGGCGAACTTCTGGTGACCCCGTGTGCGCGCCGGTTCGGCGCCTGCGCTGCGCCACCAACGGTCCGATGGAAATGTGATTCCATAGGCGAAGCCGACTAGTGAACGGTCTGGGACTTCGGCCGCGATGAGAAGAAACCCCTGCCGCTGGCTCTGTTCAGCAATCTGGCTGGCGAACTCCTTCGCGTGGTGTTCGTCTTCGTTGTACGGCGGTTCGCGGTACACGGCGGCATATATTGCCGTGAGTTCCTCGGTGCGGTCGGTGAGTTCAGAGCCGGCTAGCGGTCGAACGGTTGCGCGGTTCATGCAGTGTCCACGAGATCGAGTGCTGTTGCCTGTTCGATGAGATCCCGACTTTCCGTTGTGCGACTGTGCCGAAGGGCAGCAAGACACTCGCAGAGGTGGGCCGCGGCACGACCGGACCTGATGCTAGTGAACTCGCGAAGCGCTGGTACCAGCGTGCGGCACGCCTGCCGGTCATCGCCGTCTGCGAGATGGGCAAGCGCGAGTCGGGCGGTGTAGAGCGCGTGGTTGCGGGTGTAGTGCGGCTCCAGTGATTGGACCACCCTTCGGAGTTGCGTCGCTGCTTGCGCTGGTCTCTCCAGGTAGGTGCTGACGGACGCCTGCTGGGCGGTCAACTCGGCTGCGGTGTAGAAGGACAGCCACACCGGATCAACATCAGACCGGTTCGGTTCAAACGTGTGCAGCGCGCGTGCCATGGCGCTCTGGGCAGCCGAGGCATCGCCGGCCTGCGCCCAAGCGGTGGCTTCGCGAGCGGCCAGAAGTGACATGAGGCGAGGGCTACCCCATCCACGGGCCCGTCGTTGCGCGAGCTGGGCCAGCTGGACAGCTTCGCGGGGCCGGCCCCTGTGCCGTGCCAACATGATCATGCTAGCCAGGACCAGCACCTCAAGGTTCAGATCGTCGGCCAGTTGAGCAGCGCGGAGGGCTTCACCGAAATAGTGCTGGGCGGATGACACTCTGCCGGCGTCGAAGTCCAGCCAGCCAGCCATCTCGGCGAGTTCCCCGTAGGCCAGTTGCAGGTCTTGGCCAACGGCCTCGCTGTACTCGGCGTTCTGCAACAACGCGTCGACCTCGCGCAGACACCATTGGGTGACGTCGCTGACCGGCGTACCGCCGGCCTGGTCGTCCAGCGAATACAACTCGGGCAGCAGGCTTCGGATCTTCCGGGCATGGCCTTGGGTCACGACGCTGGACTGGACGTCTGTTCCGAGGACGGCGGCGATCGGCAGCGCGAACGAGGTGGTCAGCAGTACGCGGCGGTGCATCGGATCCACCTTCTCTGACGGGTTCAGAGCAACGGTAACCCCGTCGATGGCCGCAATGGGAGCGAGACCCGCGAAGCTGCGCGGGGCGCCCAGTCCGTCGACCATCCGGTTGATCGCGCGGATGTCGAAGCACTTCGCGGTGCCTTTCATCAGGCGGGACACGTGTGGCTGGGAAAACCCGGTGAGACTGGCGAGGTCGAGCTGGCTGATGCCGGTGGCAGTGACGACGAGGGTGAGCACGGCGGACCAGTCCCATTCACTGAGGGCCGTGCGCATCTCTGGCCTGAACCAGAGGCCGGGTGGGATGGGTTGCACCAGGCTCGGCGTACCGCGGCGGCTGGTGAGACAAACGCTGCATTGGCCGGTGTCGTTGTAGCGACTAAGCGGCTGACCGCACCCCCGGCAGCGCTGTCCTCCGGCTCCTGCCACGTCCTCACCTCGTCTTATGCGTGCAGGTATACGTCCGCTATGCCATCTCGCGTTGCTCGCCGTCGATCTGTCGATAACTGTAGGCGTCCTACCGCTGCGGATGCGAACCCCCTCCGCTGACTCCTGGCGCCACTGAGCGAGGAACAGATGTCCCCTTCAGCCGACCGGACGCGCAGGTCACGTCCGCGCTGTCTGGCAAAGGCTGCGGCCGCGACCTGCCGTCCCTCCGACGAAGAAAGCCCCGAAGACCCCGTGCGTGCTGGGTTTGCGGCGGAATTGTGGCGGCCGCACAACAGCAGGCGTCTGTGGCCTGATGCCGTCGCGGTCCGCTCCGTGGGCGGCGTAGTTGACATCTATCTGGGGAGCTTGGGGATGGGACCGACGACGCGGTCGCCGATGTCCGGGGCTGTTTGCCGTTTGATCGGTTGGCCGGGCCGGGTGTTGCGGCCGGATCCTGACCGGCAGGGTTTTGCGGTGCGGATCGACTGGCCTGCCGCAGGCGGACTGGTGAGTCACGACTTCGTGCAGTTCACGGTGAGTTTGCCGCGGACGCAACGTAGGGCCGCGTGCGTGCAGAGGTTTTGGCAGCGTGGCCCGTTCCGGCCGCTTGCGGTGACGGTGGCGCCGATGACGTGGTCGGTGTTTGCCGCGCATCGGCAGCAGTGCGGTTCGCTGGCGTGTCCGTCGGTGGCGGCGTTGTACGGGATGGTGGGGGGTGCGGTGTGCGTCCAGCGGCTGGGTTGATCCGTCGGCATATCAATGGTTTCAATGCGTGGCAGTTCATGGTGGGGGCGACGTCGCCGATGGCGGTGCTGGTGGGTGGTGTCGTCAACACCTACGCCGCCACGGGTGTGCTCGGCACACCCCTTGCGTTCCTGATCGTCGGCGGGGCGCTCGGGTTGTTGATGATCGGGTATCTCGCGATGACGAACCGGGAGGGCAACGCTGCCCCGGCGTACGCGTTCCTGGCTTTGGGGTTGGGGCCGAGTTGGGGGATCGCGGGTGGGGCGTTGATGTTCGCGGCGACGAACGCGATCCAGATCTCGTTGTACGGGCTGATCGGTGCCACCACCGCTGATCTGACCGGTGTCGGTCACTGGACGGTGTGGGCGGTCGCGGCGTGGGTGGTGGTGGCGGTGTTCGGGGTGGCGAACTTCTCGCTGGGCAAGGTGGTCATCGCCGTGGTCGGGGTGGCTGAGCTGCTGATGATCGGGGCGGTGATCCTGGCCGCGTTCACACATCCGCATGGCGGGCGGGTCAGTACGGCGCCCTTGGCGGTCGGGGCGTTGTGGGATCAGCGGGGCCAGGTCGGGTTGGTGTTCGCGCTGACGGTGGCGGCGTTCGTCGGGGCCGAGTCGGGGGCGTCGTTTGCGGAGGAGGGTAAGACCGACAGGACGGTGGTCCGGGCGACGGTGGCGGCGTTGGTGGTGCTGCCGGTGGTGTATTGCGCGATGGCGTGGGCGTTGCCGGTGTGGACTGGCCCGGAGCAGATCGTCGCCGAATCCCAGGGTGCGTCGCGGACGGGGTTTCCGTTCACGATCGTGGCCGCCGGCTATGGCGGCGGCATGGTCGTGGTGGCGCGGGCGCTGATGCTGTGCAGCTTCCTGATCTCGGCGTTGTCGTTCCATCAGACGATCGGCCGGTATGTGCATGCGATCGCCCGGGAGCGGGTGATCCCGGTGTGGCTGGCCGACGTTGGCCGGCTCGGCGGGCGGATGGCGGGGGCGACGGCGCCGGCGTCGTTGCTGCAGTCCGGGATCGCCTTGGTGGTGATCGGGGTGTGCACGCTGCTGCGGGTCGACCCGATCGGCGGGATGTTCATCTGGCTGTCCTCGGCGGCGGCGGTCGGGGTCCTGGTGATGCTGATCGGGGTGTCGATCGCCACCGTTTTCTACTTCCGTAAGGGCGGCGGCGGCCGCCACGACCCGGTGACCGTGCGCACGGCGGGGCCGGTCCTGGGGGCGATCGCCGGTAGCGGGCTCCTCGCCGTCATCGTGTCCAACCAGTCCGCCGTGCTGGGCGCGACGAGTGCCGGGTTGCAGGCCGTCATCCCGCTCCTGGTCGTGGCGGTGGTCCTGGCCGGGTTCGGGTACGCGTGGCGGGTGCGGCGGCGATGGCCGGACCGCTACGCCGAGGTCGGCCGGGGCCGCCCGGACGAGGTCACGGTTCCGGATCTGCAGGTGGGTTTCCGTGTCTAGCCGCCCGCACCCGCATCCCGACGGCAAGGCGCTGCCGCAGCAGCGACGCACCCGCGCACCGCTCTACCTGGTCCAAGGCCCAGCCGACCAGCTGACCGCGCGCGGCGCGTGGCCGGCCGAGCAGGCACCTGGCACCGCAGCCGCCGACGCGCAGACCGCGTGGCTGCAGCCCGTCACGGCGCCCGGTGCCGGTGGCGAACCTGCCAGAGACTGGCACGGGCCGCAGGCCGGACAGACGATGCCCACGACCGAGTTTGTTCAGGCCGGACGCCCGGATGGAGCCCCCGACGAGCGGCACGGCCGCGTCGGCTTTCCACAGCTGCGAGACCGGGACGGCTACCGCGACGAGGCCACGATGTATCAGTCACCGCAGGGGCCGCCGACCGCAGCCGGCGGGGACGGGACTGGCTCGGCAGGGCCCGGTGTGCTTCGGGCTGCCCAGTCCGAGCCGTTCCCGGAGAGGTCGCCGCGGCTGGGGATGCCGTGGCCGCGCCGCCCGTATGAACTGGTGCCGCCGTCGCCGGAGCTCGGTGGGGAGGTTCGCCGCCGTCCGGATTCGGAGATCGACCCGGCGGAGCGGGCGGGGGTGACGCGGTTGCGGTGGGCGGTGGTGCACCGGCTGACCGAGATCACCGTGAACCACGCGGAGGCGGCGTGGCAGCTGCGCTACAGCAAGCCGGTCGCGCCGACGCTGGTGGTGCTGCTGTTCGCGGTGCCGTACACGGAGCAGGGCCTGTTGCGGTTCGCGTTGCGGGCGGATGCCCGCACGTGGCATCAGAGCGACCGGGTCGCTGACGCGGCGGCGGTGCTGCAGGAGATGGCGGGAATCGTGCACCGCGGCTGGCGCCAGCACGACGTGCCGTTCGATGTGCGGGCGGCGCTGACCAACCAGCCCGACGAGCAGTGGACCGACGAAGACTGGCGACGCCGGCCCGCGTTCGTCGGGGTGGCGTTGTCGACATTGGACACCAGCGAGTACGGGCCGTGGAACCGGGCACAGGGACGTGCCCGGTTCGGTGATGACGTGCCGTCCGAGGTCCTGGCCCAGTTCACCGACGGTGGCCGGCTGCGGATCATCCGCCATGCGGCCCGGCAGTATCACCGCATCGAACGGCAGGCCAGCATGTCGCTGCACCCGGACCGGCAACCACCGGCGCTGCCGTGGGAGTCCACCCCGGCGTTGAACCGGATCTGGCCCACCGACCCGACCGCCTACAGCTGGCACTTCCTGGGCGAGCTGGCCCGCACCGTCTACTGGGGGTGGCGGGCATGGCGGTGACCACCGGCGGGCCGCTCGCCGTGACCGCGGATGGGCCGCTGACCCTGGCCGGGGTGCGGGACCTGCACCGGCGCTGGCTGGACGGGGCAGCGTTCGACATCGGCTATCCCAACGCCGTCGACTTCGACGCGTCGATGCTGCTGCGCCTGTTCGATGTCACGCTCAACAACGTCGGGCACCCGTTCACCCCGACCAGTGGCTTCTCCGGCCACAGCTTGGATCTGGAGCAGCAGTTCATCCGCGAGCTCGGGGCGATGTTCCGCTGCCCGGCGGAGGCGGTGACCGGGTTCGTCACCTCGGGGAGTACCGAGGCGGTGCGGGCCGCGATGCTGACGGCCCGCACCCGGTTCCGGCGCCGGCTGATCGTCTACGCCTCCACCGCCGCGCACACCTGCGTGGCGAAGCTCGCGGAGGAGCTGTGCCTGCCGCTACAACATGTCCCGGCCCACGCCGACGGGACGATGGACACCACCGCACTGACCGAACTGGTGCAGCAGCGGCGCCGGGGGATGGCGGTGCTGGTGGTGGCCACGATCGGCACCACCATGCTTGAGGCTGTCGACGATGTCCCGGCGATCCACACGGCGCTCGACGCCGCCGGCGTCCCTGCCCGGTCTCGCTGGGTCCACGCCGACGCCGCCCTGGCCGGGATCCCGCTGGCCATGCTCGACCCGGCCAGCCGGCCCGGATTCGACATCGCTGACGGCGCCGACAGCATCAACATCTCCGGCCACAAGTTTCTCGGGGTGCCGACACCGTGCGGGGCGATCGTGCTCCGCACCGACCGCTGCGCCCCGCCGGACCTCACGCCCACCTACACCGGCGCGCCGGACCTGACCCCGGCCGGGTCCCGCTCCGGCCACACCCCGGTGCTGATGCTCGCCGCGCTGCGCGGCTTCGGCACCGACGGGCTGCGGTCCCGGGCCGAGACCTGCCGGTCGTACGCGGTGGCCTTGGTGGAGCTGCTCACGGCGGCGGACGTCCCGGCGTGGCGGCACCAGGACGCCTTCACCGTCGTCTTCCCCGCCCCGTCCGACCGGCTCCGCGCCCGCTGGCCGCTGCCGGTCCAGGACGGCTGGGGCCACGTCATCTGCATGCCCGGCAAACCCTTCACCAGATACGAACGCTTCGCCGCCGAATACCTCACCGACCGCCGCGACCACGGCGGCCACCCCCTCGGCCGGCCACCGGCCGTGGCATCCGACCTCGAGGACGCGATCGCATGCTGACCCTGCACACCCCGCTGCGGCTGCTGCAGCACATCCCGACCTTGCGCACACCCGCGGCAGCGGCCTGCACCACCCTGTATGTGCTGCGCGCCGGGCAACTCGTCCACATCGGCGCCGCGCCAGGCAATGACGGCCGCTGGATCGGCTGGCCGCTAGGCCGCGGACACGGGCCGGACTGCCGGGCCGTCCTCGACGACGCCGACCTCGCAACAGCCGTCCCGCCGGCCTGGCTGACCCTCGCTGGATACCCCGACCCGGAGCTACACCCGGCCGGATACCGGGTCGCCTGGTGCTCCAGCATCTGGCAGCAGCACGGTGCCCGATTCGGCCAGGCCGCGCGTCAGCTTGGCATCGCCGCGTACCCGAGCAGGCCGCCAACCGGCCGCCCCGCACCGTGGTTCGAGGTTCGTCACGGCCTGCACGGCTCTGCGCTCGCCGACCGCGGCAGCATCCGCCGCTATGCCTTGGCCGCACGCATGCACCCGGTCGGGTTTGGGCGCCATGTGGCTGTGCTGCTGGAGGCCGGATGGTTGATGCAGGCGTCGGTTGCCGGCGAGGCGGTGTTGCAGCTGACGTTTCCGCGCACGGCCGACGGGCCTGCGGCGGCCCCGCATCTGCCAGCCCTGATTGGCCGCGCATGAGTGCGCCGCGCAACGACGTTTCGGCCGCCACTGCGGCCGGTGCCATCGACCGCTGCCAGGGACGTACGGCTCCCTTCGACAGGCAGTCGTATGTGCCGGCTTGGCGGCCGGTCCAGCCGGGATGGCTGCGATGAGCACCGGCAGCAGCGAGCAGTTGCGTCGATTGCGGGCCGCGGTGCTGGATCTGCTCCCAGGCTCGGGTCAGGAGCCGGTGTCGACCAGCGACCTGCGCACCGCGCTGCGCCTGTCCGTCTACGAGCACAGTGCCCGTCTGTGGCCGATCCTCAACCAGCTCGCCAATGACGGCGTCGCCGAGCGCGTCATCCGGCCCGGCCGCACCGTGCGGTATTGGCGGCGTACCCCCGCGTCGGCGTCAGACGCCGCTGGGCAGTCGTCAGGGCAGCCGCAGGAGCCGCGATGAACCACCTGTCGTCCGCGACCGGTGCTCGCGGCCCATGGACTGCACCGCCGGTGCGCGGAGTCGATACTGCACGCGCCGGCCTCTCCAACGCGCTGCGGCCTGTGGGTGGTGCTGCGGCGCGCTCGCCGGGACGGCCGCGGGGAAACGGTGCCCGCGCGGCCGTCCCCGCCCCAACCTGATGTGCCGGGCCTGCGAACGCCTGCCGTGCCGCCGTAGCCGATCAGGCCGGGACAGCCGAGCTGACACGCAGCTGCCGGTTTGCGGCGCCACCAATGGTGGGCCGTGCGGTGTCTGGAGGCCGGGCGTCGACGTGCCGGGCGGTGCACCTGCACTGCCGAGGGCTCGGCCCGCTGCCGGCGCGGGGTGGCTCCGAGCCTGCAGCCTCCGGACGCCCGGGGCTACCCCCGCACCCTGCCGACGCGAGCCAACACGCACATCCAGTACAGCCCCGACATCCGCATTGCGCCGCACGGAGCCGACATGTTTCTCGACCGACCATTGCCGTCGCCCCGGCCGCGGCTGCTCCCCGGGACACCGGAGGGCAGCTGTGTGTTGACGGTGCCATTTGCTGACCCGTTCGCTGCCGTGCTGGCAACCAACACGGTCCAGCGCGCCAAACGTGAGCACGGCGCGCGGCTGGTCTTCGCGGTCTGCGGAGCATGCGAACTGTGTCACGTCTACGGCGGCGCCCTGAGCGCGATCGCCCGGCTCAACGAAATCGAGCCGACCGTCCTGCAGCCTGCCGCGGCGACCACGCACAACGGTGCCGGCTGCCGGGAACCGCACGAGTCGCTGCCCGGGTTCCCGGCCGCAGCTGAACTCGTCGACGGCAGCTATGCCGACGCCGTGCGGGTCAGCAAGCAACGCGCCGCGCAGCTCGGTGGTGTCGACGGCAACGTGCCCGGCCCGTGGGGCAACCACGGCCTGTATGCCTTGGCCGCGGATCTGGTCGATGTCTTCAGCGGACTGTCCGCGCCGCCGCTGGTGATGTGGATGCCGTTCGACCCGGGCACGTGTGTCGCCGTCGATGCGGCGTTGCGTCTGCTGGGCTGGCCTACTGAGCTGGTCGCTGTCGGCATGTCCGACGGTGAAGTGAGCTGTGGCCGGCATCAGCGCTCGCCCCCTACCTCGGCGCGCGGGCTGCCGCGAACCGGATCGAGCCGGTTGGGGCCGGCCACGCCGCAACAGCACAACAGGTCCTGTCCAGAACCGGTGTGACCGGCGCTCGCCTGCACGACGCCCATGGATTGGCCGGTCTGCTCGCCGCGGACCGCGGCACGCTCACCGACCGCAATCTCGTGCTGCTGCCGCAGGTTACGGCCGGCGGCAGCTTCGCGGGAGGTGATCGCTGATGCCGTTTATCACCAGCCGTCGCGGCGCGGACGGATCGGTCGTCGCGATGGGGAGAGCCCGTCAGCCCAGCACGCGAACCGGAGCACGACCGCGATCCGACCGAACTGCACGAACGGAGCCCGCCATGACCGTCCCAGCCGTCCCCGCCATGGTCGCGGCTATCTCGGTGACGATGCAGTGCGCGATCCCGATCGGCGATCCGCCGCCCGCGGGAGGCCAGGTTCCCGACGAACGGGACCTTGCCTGGGCGGTCGCTGATGCGATCGGCGATGGCCGGGTCGCCGCGGCGCTCCGCGCGGTGCTGCCTGGCGCTAGCGCCGCCGTCTCGGTGCGGGTCACCGCCGGTCACGTCACCCTGGCCCTGGCCTCGGACCTGGTGGGTGTCCGGCAGTCTCCGGCAGGCGCGGACTGCGTGGTGCCGTCGACGGTGCTGGTGCTGCCGATCTCCCGTACCGATCCGAGCTACGCGTGGTTGATGGCGGCGCATCAGCCTCGGCGGCCAGGCTGGTGCTGCGCCACGTGCGGGACGCCGTGGCCGTGCGCCATCCAGCAGGCCGACCTCACTGCCGCCGTCTACGCCGGCAATGGCCGCGGGGTGGGCCTCACGCTGACCGCTAATGTCGCCTGTGCCTGGCTGGATCAGCCCGATGCCTGTCCCGGCTGCGTGACCGGGCAGTTCTTCGGCTGGGTCGATGACGACCTGTATGCGCTGATCATCGCCGAACCAGATGCGCCCGCAGCGGCAACCTGCGACAGTTCGACGGCGCATGACGGCGTGACCGGCCTGGCGCCAGACGCCGAGGCGCAGGCACGGCCCTCCCGACGGCCCGTCAGGCTCGCTGCCCACCTGCCGGACTGCCCGGCCGCGCCGCCGGAACCGGGCCGGACCGCCACAACCCGCGGCACGGTGGCCCGTCCGGGTGGTGACAGCGCATGACGACCCTCGACCGTCCCGCCTGGCACGACACCGTCCGCCTTGCCGCGCTGATCGCCGAGGAAGATTCCGCCGACGTGGCCACCTCGCTCCTCGCCGAGGTCCTCGGCAGGCTCGATCCGGCCACTGCGCTGCCGGACGGCCTGATCATCGAGGCGGCGATGCTGTATTCGCGTCTCGTCGATCCGGTCGCGGACCTCGTGCCCGATGATGTGGCCTGGGCCGGGTACGCGTGCCGGGCGGCGCGGGTCCGTTGCGGCCCGGACCATGTCACCACGATCGCGGCGATGGAGAACCTGGCCAGCGTGCTGTACGTGCGTGGCCGGTTCGACGAGGCCAACCGGGTACGCCAGGACCTGATTCAGCTGCTCCTCGACCGCGGCAACATCGACGCGCACCTGATCCAGCGGATGGAACTGGCCGAGCAGTTCCACGCGGCCGGGCGCTGCGACGACGCGATGCGGCAGGCGCAGGCCGCATGGCAGGACTGGACCGGCCGCTACGACCCGGCCAGCCCCGAGTCGCGGTGGATCATGTTGCAGTTCACCAGCATGCTCATCGCCTGCCACCAGTTCGACGAGGCCAAGGCGCTGCGCAGCCAGGCGCAGTTCGCACTGCCCAGTAGCGACGATCCGATCAAAGCCGGCTACGACGCGTTCATCGCCACGGTGCCCGCCACGATCATCCACCATCGACCGGTCTGTGCCCGCCGCCGGGACACGGCGGCAGCCGACGCGTCCGGGCGGGAGGGGCTGCGCTGATGAGCCGCTTCCGCCGTCCGGTGCGGCTACGGCTGACCGGCCGCCGCGCCCTCAACCGCGCCGAGCAGCTACTCGGCGACGGCCACGCCGCCGAGGCCGCGGCGCTGATGGTGAAAACTTACCTGCGGCACGAGCACCCGCGGACCGCCGCACCGCACGAGGACCTCGTCGACGCTGTCGGCTGGTACGTCCAGGCGGTCGGCGCCGACCCGGCCGCTGTCCCGGACCCGCTGGCGTGGGCCCGCTGGGCGTATACCGCCGCCCAGCAACTGCACGCTGACGGCCCTGATCTGGACGTGCTGCAAGTCGGCGCGGACACGCTCACCCACGCGCTGCTGCGGGCCGGGCAGTCCGAGGAAGGCATCGCGGCGCGGCGCGAGTCGATACAGGTCGCCGTGTCGCGGGGCGACACCGCCGGGGCTCAGCGCCGGCACCTGTACCTGGCCTCGGAACTCCACCTGATCGGCCGCTGCGCTGAGGCCGCCGACGAAGGCATCGCCGCGCTCGAACCCATCTCCGGCGCTGACTGGGCGGCCACGACCGACGACATCAGCGCCGTCGTCGGGAACTTCATGGGGCTGGAGTCGTGCCACCGCCACGACACCGCCGCCACGCTCGCGGCCCGCCTCGGCCGCCATCCCGCCAGCCTGGCCGCCATCGCGGACGTCGTGTTCGAACCCGACATCCAGAAGCTGCTCAACACGCTGGCACCGGCCTTCCGAACGCACACCGCGCAGCACCACGCCGACGAATCGTGTGACCAGCCGGACTGCCCCCTCGCCCTCGACGGCGCGGTGGGTGCCCGCCTCTACGGCGCGATGCTGTCCAGCCACGACCCCGACACGGCACCGCCGGACGTCGCACTGATCCGGCTCGCGACCCGCTTCGTGATGTTCCCCGACGCCGACCAGCAGACGGCAGCAGACGCTGCCGCATGGGCCTCCTACACCCACCGAGCCAGCCTCGCCCTGCCCACCGCGGGCGTCGACGACATCACCGCCGCGACCGTCGTCGCTCTCACCGTCACCGACCGGCACCGCAACCACCAGGCCGGGATCGACACCTGCCGCGCCGCCCTCGCCGCGCTCACCGGCCACGCCGGCATCAGCGACCTGGTCGCCGTCCGCCTGCGACTGGCCCAGCGGCTGCACCGCGCCGGCTGCTGCACTGACGCGCTTGCCGAAGCAGCCGCCGCCCTCACCGCCTACGACACGGTCCGCACCGACCGCGACATCACGGCCGTCACGTACTTCCTCATCGTGGCCGCGATGTTCGACGGCTGCCACCGCCACCAGGAGGCCCGCGGCCTCGGCGGGTCATTCGACGGGCCCTACTTCAACGACCAACACGACGTCGTGGACCACTGGCTCGACACGTTCGAGGAGTCGCGCCTGTCCATGTTCGAACACACCCGCACGTTCCACCCCGACCAGGTATGCGCCGAGCAGACGTGTGCGAAGAACCTGGCCACAGCGGCGGACGTCCCGCATCAACGGGCCCTACGCCACATCATGAAACTGTACGAGGAGCACCGTGTCGCCGACGCGGCGCAAGCGGTCCGCCGGCACCTCGCCGCCTTGGATCCCGAGACGAGCCCGGCGTCGCGGCCGTTGGCCGAAATCGCGGTCTGCCACCTCGTCAACGCCGTCGAACGGGCGCAGGGCGAGCGGGATGAGTCCGTGCTGCCGTGGGGCCGCTACGCCCGCCGCGCCGCCGACGCCCTCGACCCCGACCGTGGCACCGGCTGGGCCGACCTCGGCACGCTCTTCGCGGGGGCCGCGACCGGGCACGGTGCCCACACGGAGGCGATCGCAACCGCACACGAGGTCTGGCAGCATTACCACAGCCGCGGTGACACCCTCGCCGCCCTCGGCGCCCGGCTCGACCTCGCCACCGCCCTGCACACCGCCGGGCACTGCGACAACGCCCGCCAGCACGCCACCGAAGCCTGGACCGCCACCCGCTACCACCTTGATCCCACCGATCCCGAGCAGCGGCTCACCGGCCTGCTCGCCGGGATGAACCTCGTGCACCTACTCGGCGACTGCCACCACCACGACGAAGCGTTCGCCGTGCTCAAACAGAGCATCGAGAGCTACGACAGCGGTGCCGAACCCGGCGTCGAGCAGCGGGAGCGACGCTGGCAGCAGGAATGCCGGCGGTTCATCTGGCGCAGTCACCGCCACCGCGCCGCCTTCCACCGCGACGATCCGTGCCACGGCGAGCGCGACCACGACGACATCGCCCCCGAATCCGCCGCGACGCTGGTCCCCACCCACCTCGACATCGCTGCCCTGCCGGGGGTGGTCCCCTCATGACCCCGCCCGCCCCCGCCCTCGCCCGCCCCCGGACCGGCCTGCCCACCACTGCCGCGGCACATCGCCTGCCAGGCGGTCGCGGGCAGCGCACACCCGACACGGCCGCAGGAGTCGCCGCATGATGCGCGAACCGCTCGACACCACCGTGGCGGACGCCGCCCGCCGCTACGACTACCTGCTCGGTGGCAAAGACAATTTCGCCGCCGACCGTCAGTCCGGCGAGCAGCTCCGCACAGCGTTCCCCGCGATCCGAACCGCCGTTGCCGAGAACCGCCGCTGCCTGCACCGGGTGGTCCGGTACCTCGCCAGTGAAGCCGGGATCCGGCAGTTCCTCGACATCGGCACCGGCCTGCCCACCGCACCCAACGTCCACGAGATCGCCCAACAGGTCGACCCGGACATGAGGGTCGTCTACGTCGACAACAACCCCGTCGTCATGGCCCACGCCCGCGCCCTGCTCACCCCGAAGCCCCCCGGTCTCACTGTCTACGTCGAAGCCGACCTGCGTGACCCAGCCTCGATCCTGCGCAGCGAGGCGCTGCACAGCACCCTCGACCTCACCAAGCCGGTCGCGGTCCTCCTCTTCGCCGTCCTGCACTTCATCGACGACCACGACCACCCCCACCAGGCGGTGGCCGACCTGGTTGCCGCGCTCCCGCCCGGCAGCTACCTCGCCATGTCCCACGTCACGTTCGACCCGCTCCCGGACGTCGCCCGCGCACGGCTGACCAAACTTGCCGACCCGGCCGCCGGCCACGGCACCTTCCGTGCCCGCACCCGCCCCGAAATCACCCGCTTCGCCGACGGCATGCAGCTGATCGAACCCGGCGTCGTATCAGTCGTCGACTGGCACCCCACCGACAACCAGGAAACACGATCAACACCGGCGGAAACCGCCTTCGACGTCTTCGTGGCCAGGCTGCCGTGACCCCATCTCCCGCGCCGCCAGGAAAGAACAACCACACCGAGGTCACCGTCGCGGTGCCCAACGTCGCGGCCGGTGCCCTCGACGCGGACGACCGCAGCGACCGGCGACACCTGCACAGCGCCCCCGCCGATGTGGACCGCTCGCCGACGCTGATCCCGTCGACCCCGCGCAGCCGCGACGACCTCCTCGGAGCGCTGGACGGCGCGAGGGTCGACGAGGCAGGACTGGTGGCCAGCGTCGTCGTCGCGGTACGCGGAAATGCCCGGGATCTGGCGGGGCTGCTCGCTGCGCTCAGCCGCCAGGACCTGGGAACCGGCCTCTTTGAGTTGATCGTGGTCGACAACCATCCGTCGGCCGTGGTGGAGCCGACCGTGTTCGCCGCCGCTGGATTCGCCTGGCAGTTGGTGCATGAGCCCGTTGCGGGTGTGAGCCGTGCACGCAATGCCGGGATCAGGCGTGCGAGGGGCGCATGCGTGCTGATCACCGATCCGGATTCCCGGCCCGGCAGCAGCTGGGTGAGGGAGCTGGCCACCGCGCTCATCGACCAGGCGGCTGCGGTGGCGGGCGGCCCGGCGATACCTCGGCTTCCGATGGAAGCGGCGCTGCGCTCGCAGCTTCGCCAATGGTTCGTGCCTCCCGTCTGGCCAGAACACACGCAGGAGCTCACACCCCCGTATTGGATCGTCGGATGCAACATGGGCTTCCGGCGCACCAGCCCGCCGCCGATGTTCGACGAGAACCTCGGGGCCGTCGGCCGCCGCCATCGCAGCTGCGAGGATCTCGAATTGGTCATCCGGGCGCAGATGGCCGGCCAGCGGGTGCTTCTCGTTCCCGCCGCGGTCGTGCACCGGACAGTCACAGCCGATGACCTTCGGCTGCGAGCGCTGCTCAGCCGGGCGTTCTGGCACGGCGTGTCGGTCGCGCAGCTGCGCAGGAACGTCCCGGCCCGCTACATCGTCGACAGCTACCGGCTACGGGATGTGATCACCGAGCGCCATCACCTCACCCGGCTGACTCACCTGGCTCGCCTCGCCGGATATTGCGGTGCCCGTCTCGCCGCGAAGCTGCGCACGCATCAGCGAGGCGTTCGAGCGACCCAGGCCGTCGCGCAACCCCCAAGATGAGCCCGGAAAGGAAGCTGATCAGCATGGCTGACCCTGTCGCGGTTGGTCTCAACCTCGGACATGACGGCGGATGCGCCGTCATACGCGGCGATGCCATCGTGGCGATCGCCGAAGAACGGCTCAACCGGAAGCGCTACAGCGACGGCTGGCACGCTTCGCTGGCCTACTGCCTCGACAGCGCCGACCTGGACCTCGCCAACGTGGACATCTTCGTGTTCAGCTGTGTGGGCCCTCGGCTGCCAGCAGGGTTCACCGGAGGGCTTGACCGCTATGGCGTCAAGCCAAGCAGGATCGTCAGCGTCGATCACCATCTCTCCCACGCCTACAGCGCGTTCTGCCTGTCGGGCTTCGATGACGCCCTGGTGATGATCGCCGACGGCTCAGGAAATGACCATCAAACTGAAAGCTACTTCGTTGCCGGTCCCGCAGTGCTAACGCGCGTCGGCGGCAACCGTGCAGACCGCCCCCGGGCCGGTGGCGTTGGCGCCGTCTACGAGGCCGTCACCAACTGGCTGGGCTTCGACGGACAGGAGTCAGGCAAGACGATGGCCCTGGCATCCTTCGGCGATGCCTCGACCATCGGCGCATCCTTGTTCGGCATGCATGGACTCGAGGTCGAAGGCCGCCTCACCCGCACCCACGACCGGGGCCTGCTGGACTTCGCCAGAGCCAGTGGCCTAGACCTCGGCGACCCCGGTGACTGGCATGGCCCCCGGGGTCGGGACCTGGCCGCGTGGGTGCAGCACGAGACCGAAGAGGCACTGGTCGAGCTGGTCAGCACGCTCATGTGGACATACCAGCAGCGGCGGGTCTGCTTCGCTGGTGGCGTAGCGATGAATTGCGTGGCCAACGAGGTGATCCGCCAGCGGACAGGCGCGCAGCTGTTCGTTCCGCCGGCGGCTTCGGACCGTGGGCAGGCTCTGGGCAACGCCCTGTTCGGCATGCACCAGCTCACCGGCCGTGTGCCGAAGATGCCGCGGGTGGGCCGCGATTCCTTCGGCCGCACGTACACCAGCGAGGAGATCCATCTCGCGCTGCGCCGCCATCCGCGGGCTGGACGGGCGCACCGGTATCCGATGCCCGCTTTCACCTATCGATGGGAATCCGATCCCTCCACCGTGGCGGCGGACATGATCAGCGAAGGAAGGATCATCGGCTGGTTTGAAGGTGGCAGCGAGCTCGGCGCCAGAGCGCTCGGCTCCCGCAGCATTCTCGCCGATCCACGCCGCGTCGACGTCCGCGATCAGCTCAACAGTCGCATCAAGCATCGCGAATGGTTCCGTCCCTTCGCGCCCGCGGTCACTGCTGCGGACGCCAAAGTGTGGTTCGAGCTGGAAGGCGAAAGTCCGTACATGCTCTTCGCGCCGAAGGTGCGAGACAGCGTACGCGACCAGTTGGCGGCGGTTACCCACGTTGACGGCAGCGCCCGGGTGCAGACCGTCGACCCCGACGTGCATCCGGCCTTCCATCGGCTGATCAGCAGGTTCGGTGAGGTCACTGGGGTGCCCGTGGTGCTCAACACGTCCTTCAATGACACCGAGCCGATCGTCGAGAGCCCGGCTGACGCGCTGGCCACGTTCTGTCACACCGATCTCGATGCGCTCGTGATCGGCAACTACGTCGTGGAGAAGACCGGTGCATGACGGCCATCGGGAATACATACGGGCCGTGGTCCTGTTCGACACCGCCGGGTTCCTGCACTCGCTGCCACTCACGGGTGCTGCCGCCCGTACCCTGGAACTGAACAGGAACCTGCCTGACCACGGGGTGGACGTCACGCTACTGCTGTGTGACCTGAACCCCCGATCCCGGCCTGCCAACGACTGGCCCTTCCCGGTGCGCTACCTGGACTTCGACGTCATGTATGGCAATGGTGACCAGCTCACGACGATCGTCAGCGAGCTCGCCCCGCACGTTGTGGTCATGTCGAACACCGAACTGACCGTCCGGTACGGCAGAGCCCTCGCCGACGCGACCCGCAGCGCCTTGATCTACGAAATGCACGACAACGAAGCCGAACTGGCACGAACCATCGGCGGCAGCGGCCCCGAGGTGCGGCGGGCGGCCACGCTGCAAACCGCGGCGGCGACCCTCGCCGACGCGGTGGTCACCTTTACCGGGCGCGACGAGGCTGCGGCTCGCGGCTTCGGCGCTACCGCCGTGTTCGTCGTGCCGTGTGGCGTGAGCCGTGATCGGAGAAGGGCCGTCCCGCGCGCCGATCGGCCGGCGGCGGCCGTGGCGTTTGTCGGCAACCTCTTCTACGAGCCGAATGTCCGGGCCGTAGCGTTTCTGCACGACCGGTTGCGCGAGAGGCTGGCGACGGTTGGCGGCTGGATCGACGTGTACGGCCGCTATCCACGCACGCTGCGCCATCTCAGCCTCCCCGGTATCCGGCTGCACGGCCCGGTGGTCGACCTCCAGGCAGCTCTTCGCACCGCCGCTGTGGGCGTAGCGCCGTTGGACTCCGGCGGCGGGATGAAGCTGAAAGTGCTGGCGTACATGGCGGCCGGCCTGCCCGTGGTCGGCACCAGAGAAGCCTTCGCGGGCATCCCCGACCCGCAGACCTTCGCGCTGGTCTCCGCAGCCGACGCGATGGCCGACTTCCCGGACCTGGTCACGCAACTGCTCCACGACAAGGCCATGCGAAAGCGACTCGGCGATGCCGGCCGTCGGCTCGCCCTCAATCGGTTCTCATGGCCAGCGCTGGCAGCCCATGCCGCGCACGTCTACCGCAAGACCGCCCAGGACAGCTCACGACCGAACAGCACGCCACACGTGTCGGCCGACGCCCGTCACCTCGCCGACCGCCAGCCATACTGGCTGCTCGAATGGCTTTCCCGGGAGGAACCCCGTATGCACGACCACGCCAGCGCAGTGACACGGCATCCTGTCCTCGCCCGACTGGCAAACGAGATCGAATGCGCCCGTCAGGCGGCCGAATCCGCCCTCGGCGTCGCCTTCGACGGCGAAGCGATCCCCGGGTACGGCGGCCGTTCCATCGTGTTCTTCAGCTCCGAAACCGTCCTCAAGATCTACACGCACCGCCCTGCGGAACGAGCCCGCCGGGAACTGGCCGGACTGGCGCTCGGCGGCCGGCGGCCGGGCTTGGTCACGCCATCCGTGCTCGGCCACAACGACGTGCCGGGCGCCTTGTCCTGGGTGGCGATGAGCAAACTGCCAGGCACGCCGCCGTCCGATCCCAGTGACCGCGACGAGACCAGCCTGCTCGGAGCGATGGCAGCCCGCCTGCACACCACCGGCGCGGAGGAGCTATCCGAGCTCCCCACCTTTCTGCGCAACATCCGCCCGCTACCAGCAGACACCCCCGCGCTGAGCACCCGCCTCGCCACCGTGCTTGACGAGACGAAACACCAGCAACTCGCGCAATGCCGGCAGGGATTCGTGCACGGCGACTTCTCGGCACGCAACACGCTCATCGCACCCGGGCACGACCCAGGGGTGATCGACTTCGAAGGCTGCGGCGTAGGGTGCGTCTACGAGGACATCACCAACCTCTACGTGCAGAACTGCCTCATCGACGGCCGTGACATCAACGTCATCCTGGCCGGGTACCAGTCCGAACAAGCACGGCTGCGCTCCGACGCCGCCGAAATCGACTCAGGGCACCTGCTCTTCCACACCGCCCTGTACTTCCGCTGGGTCCTGCAATGGGCCCCGGAGATCGACGCCCCCCTGACCAGCCAGATCCTCGCCCTCGTCGCGCCCGTGCTGGACGCGCTCGAACACGACCCGCAACATCTCCCATGATCGCCCTCGACGGCATGCCCGGCGCTGGAAAAACCACGCTGCTGCGCCGACTGCATGACGCAGCGCCCGGCCGGGTCAAGATCTTCCCCGAAGCGCAACCAGCAGACCACAGCGACGACCTGGAGATCACCAGAGACCTTCTCAACGAGGCCGCCGACCGGATCGCGACCGCCGGACAGCTCGTCACCGCACAGCCCGGCCTGGTGGTCGCTTCCGACCGCTGCCACATCGGGGTACTGACCTACCGATACGCGCTCGCACAGACCGGCCGCAGCCCTCACCGTGCGTTCGACGACGCTCTGACCCTGTGCCACACAATGGGCCTGCTCATACCCCGCACCAATGTCTGCACGTTGGTCTTTCTCGTCGATCCGGAACGCTCTATCGCCCGCCGAGCCCGGTACGCCACCGACCCTCGGCACGCACTCTGGTTCGATCGGTCGTTCCTCGCCGCCTATCACGACTTCCTGACCGGCCTGGACGCCTGGATCACACCTCATCCCGAACTGATCTCGATCGAGGCTGACGACGACCTGGGCTGGCCCCAGCTTGCCGCACTGCTCCCACGCGCCCACGCCAGCAAGCTGACAGCCGTTCTCGCACCGGAAGCACGGGAGGGCCGATGACGCACGGGCAGGCACCCACGACCCGACGGCTTCTCCGCCAGCTCGCCACCCTGCCAGCAGCACCAGCCGGCTCACGCGCCCACGAGGGCATCGCTGAGCTGATCGACGAAATCCGGACCGTCCTACTCGCGGACGAAAACAGCGATGCGCTGAACATTTCCGCCAGCACGCTACATCAGTGGCGCACAAGGCTCGATCAGGCTCTGCATGCATTCGAGGCAGCCGACCCGGACGCATGGGCGAGCGTCCGACAGCCAGGAACCTGGCTCGACAACCACCTTCGGCTGCGATCCCTCCTCGCGCACGAGGTCGCCAAAGCCTACTGGGACAACACGACACACATCGAATACACGTCCATCGACATCGAACGCTACCTATGGGGTGCCCGATGAACCTGCGACCCAGCATCGACGACGTCACACCGAAACACGTGGCCGCCGCCGAGGCGATCGTCGGTGCACTCGGCGGGCCGGCCAACATCACCTCCCTCGAGCATTGCGTCACCCGCCTGCGCATTGCACTGGCCGATCTGCGGCTGCTCGACGACACGAGACTTCGAAGCCACCCCGCCGTGCTCGGCGTACTACGGCGGGAGACGCTCCAGATCGTGGTCGGACCCGCAGCGGTCACCCCGCTCGCCACCGCCATGGCGCAACTGATCGCCGCCGCCGCAGCCGACGACACTCCATGATCACCCGGACCCTGGCCGTGCTGGCCCCGCTGGCAGGCGCTGTCCTGCCCTTGTCTGATGTACCAGATCCCGTATTCGCGCAGGAACTCGTCGGGCCGGGCCGGGCGATCCTACCCAGTCTGCTGGACCAGACAGTCTCCGCGCCGATCAGCGGCGTGCTGCGGATACTCACGCCTCACGCGTTCGTCGTGGTGGGGCAGGACGACCGGGCGGTCCTGGTTCACCTGGGAGTCGACGCGCACAGCGGACGGCAGCCCGCGGCACAGGCCCTCGCCCAGGTCGGCCAGCAGGTGTCCGCCACCGAGCCGATCCTCAGGTGGCTGCCGTCACGAACCGACCCGGCCCTGCACAACGCGTGCCCTATCGTGGCACTTGAGGCCATAACGAAAGCGCTGCTCGGTGCGTATCAGGGCGACATTAGCGCAGGCAGCCACCTCTTTGCCTGGCAAACCGGCGGCTCCTGAACAACCGAGAACAGCATCAACGCTGCGAGCACATCACGGCGGTCGTCGCCCTCAACATCGGCCGTGCCGGCGAGGAGGTAACGGCAGCTGAGCGTGCCGCGCTATGGGGTGTCTCGTGGATCAACGCGGCCTGCGCCGGGTCCTGGCGGCGGCTCGCGCTGATCCAGAAACACCCCGAGCACGGAAATCCGTTGCGTATCATCACCTTCCGTGTGGTGGCGGGCGGCTTCGGGAGGTGTGGTCCTGGGCGGCCTCGCCTACGCCGCCGACTTCTGCCAGGGCCTGCTCGCCGCCGTGATGCTGCTGCTGTCGAGCAGCATGTTCGCCTGGGGCGCGGCCGGCCTGGCCTTCGGCTTCGCGGCCCGGGACCGCCGCAGCGCGATCGGCGCCGCGGTCACCGTCCTCACCGTCGCCACACTGGTCTACTACGGCATCATCCTCGTCGACGGCCACCGCTGGCGGGATGCCGTCACCGACGGCGATGCCTTCCCCGATATGTCGAGTTTGGTGTCGGTACTGACGGCGACCGCCTTCTGGGCCGCCGCCTCGGTCGCTGGCGGGACGGTGCTGGGACTGCTCGGCCAGGCCATCCGCCGGGCCCGCCCCAATGTCGCGGCGCTTGCCGCGGGCTGCGCGTTCGCCCTGCTGGCCGGACAGGGCGCGGTCGCTGCCACGCACACCCTCGGCGCCGGCTGGACCTGGCTCGTCGAGGGGGCCGCCGAGATCCTGCTCGCCGCCGCACTGACCGCCACCCTGCTCGGCCGCGGCCCCGGCCCGTCCCGCTGGTGGACGTTCGCCGGGGCGGCCGTCGCGCTGCTGGCGGCGAGCTACGCCGTCTGGGTCGAGCTCGACACCATCCGCACCACCGGCAGCCTTTGGTGAGGTACTGAGGGCGTGTCCCGTGGATCTGCGGTGAGGTCGCGTAGCCAGATTTTGATGGTGGCGATGTCGATGGTGGCCAGGCACATGAAGGCTCTCTTGTCCTAGTAGTGCTTTGTTAGGTTTGTCGATGTCTGTTGCGGTGTAGCGGTTTCACGGTTTGGTGGCAGGTGGGGCATGCGCCGGTCCAGGTTGCGAGCAGGAGTTGCAGCTCGTGGATGACTTTGTAGAGGGTCAGGCCGGCGCATCCGCTTTTGGGTCGAGTCGCAGCGTGGTGATGAATAGGTGCGCGGCGGTGACGAGGGTGACGTGGCGGTGCCAGCCGGTGAAGGAGCGGCCTTCGAAGTGGTCGAGGCCGAGGCCGGTTTTGAGTTCGCGGTAGTCGTGTTCGATCCGCCAGCGGATTTTGGCGGTGCGGATCAGGTCGGTGGGGGTGGTGTCGGTGGGTTGGCTGGACAGCCAGTAGGTGACGGGTTCTGGCTGGTCGTCGGGCCATTCGGCGATCAGCCACCGTTCGGGCAGGCTGCCGTCGGGGTCGCGGGTGATGCGGTGCCCGGCCGGGCG